>NZ_DELU01000007.1:6809-250010 GCF_002352785.1 Marinobacter sp. UBA2688 | reverse complement strand
ACCCCATTGGCTGGGCAAGCCGGCGATCCTCCAGAATCTCCAGGGCCGCCATGCCGGCCCGGATGGTGGTGTCGCGGTATTGTTCCGTGGCCAGGTAATCCTTGCGGAACGTCTGCCATTGATCACGGAGTTGCTGGCTATTGGTTTCGATGTGGCCGGCAACCGCTCTCAGCAGGCCGCAGGTCTTTTCCGCGGGTAGGGCATTGTCGCTGGCGTTCAATGGTTCGTCGTACAACAGGTACTCCAGCATGGGAAAACCCTGTACGGCCACGCCGGACTCGGCGATGACCTCACCCGATATCGGGTCTTCCGAGTTCAGCAGGTAGCTGGCTTTGCGGGCAATGAGGTTTTTCGGGTCGGGCCAGAACTGGAACTGCCAGGCAAGGTTGTCGTTCTCCACCGGGCCAAAATCCACAAAACGGACAAGCTGCCACGCCAGGAAGGTGTCCAGCCAGGCTTGCTCAAGGGTATCGCGTGCCGCCTGTTCCGGCGCGCTGCAGTAGTCGACAGCCGCAACGGACAAGTCGCCCGCTTCGGCCGCCAGAGACTGGTAACCTGCGAGAATTCCCTGGTGCCATTGTTGTGTCGCGTTGCTGTTCGTTTCAGTCTGGCTGGCAGCCATCCCAGCAATTGGAACCAGTATCAGCGCGGCAATACCCACGGCTTTCGTTAATGGTCGCATGGCGTGTCCTCAGAGAGAGTTCAGGAAATCCAGGAGTGCCTCCCGGTCTTCGACGGGCATCTGACGGTAACGTTCAGCTGCCGGCCCGGCCTCGCCCCCGTGCCAGAGCACGGCTTCTTCGAGTGTTCGCGCCCGCCCGTCGTGGAGGAACCCGGACTGCGGATTGACCCGTTGAGCCAGGCCGATTCCCCAGAGCGGGGGTGTCCGCCATTCGTTGCCGTTGGCCAGGAATTCATCCCGACCATCGGCAAGCGCCGGACCCATGTCATGCAGGAGCAGATCGGTATAGGGCCATATGGTCTGGTTGCTGAGGTCCGGGCGGTCCGGGGCGATGCCGGTAGTGTGCCTTGGTGTATGACAGCCGGCGCAGCCGGTTTCATTGAACAGTTCCGCACCTTGTTGAACGGACACATTGTCCAGGTCACGGCGTGCCGGTACTGCCAGGCTTTTGGCATAGAAGGTCACGAAGTTGCTCACCTTGTCGCTCACTTCGGGGCTGCCGCCGTTGGCGAAGCGCCCACAGTTCTGCTCGGGCGTACAATCGGTTGCCGGTTTGAGGGTGGACGTCAGCCCCATGTCTCCAGCAAACGCCCCCATGCTTTGCTGATGAACGTTTGGTTCGGCAGCTTTCCAGCCGAATCGACCCGGCACGGTTTGCTGGCTGTCCAGGTCCCAGACTTGATTGAGTTTGCCGGAGAGGCCGTCGTTGTCCGTATCCTCCGGATCCGCCAGTGCTTGCAGGTCTTCAAGCGGTATGGCTTCCAGCAGACCCATGCCGATCATCTGCGGAGCCACCCGCGGAGACACCAACAGGTCTTCCGGGAGTGGGCCATAGTTAGGGTTCTCGATCCGGTAGACCGGTTTTCGTAGTTCTATTTCGGTGCCGTCCGACAGCGTCTCTGTCACCGATTCCCAGTCGATCACCAGATCGGCTTCAGGTTTGGCGGCCGGCAGGGCGGCGGTTTGCAACTGGCTGCCGTACACGGGGGCCGGTTTGAATCCGTGGGTCTTCAGGATATCCGCATCCTGCTCGGGATCGGCTGGCACGGCGAGGCGGAGGAACAGCGATATAGGTTTGTCGTCAGCGCCGGGAGGATGTCCACGGCCATCCTTTATGTGACAGCCCTGGCAGGAGTTGGTGTTGAACAGTGGCCCCAGTCCGTCGCGGGCATCCGTGCTGGCAGGGGCTTCGACCCAGGGGTTGCGGAAGAAACTGTTGCCGACACTGAAATCCAGGCGCCTGGTCATGGACAGGTTAGCCTGGGGCAGGGAATAGGCATTGTGATCGAACTGATCCACTGTGCCTTCGCCCCCCGTCTTGACCGTCGCCTGGATCGGATAAGGTTCCTGGGCGGCAGCCATGGCGAAGGCCGCTGCTACGGCCACTCCCGAAAACAAGGTCAGCAGTAGCAGGGGGCGTTGGCGCATGGTTTCTCTACAACATGTCGTTACTTTTTAGTGGGTCAGCCAGTTAGTGGGTAAGCTAGAAGGTATGGCCGGCGTCATCAGGCTTGAGCGAGTCGATGCCCAGTTCGCGGGCGGCCTGTTCAATGGAACCGGTTTGTGCCACCAGCGCCATAATCGCGCCGTTTACGATCTCCGCGCCTTTCTCATTGCCTGGCGCGATCATCATATCGAATTTCATCGGCTCTGACTCGGCTTCGGCACTGGATTTCATGGTTTGCAGCGCCCTCATCGACTCTTCGAACTGCTGGCTCAGTGTCTCGTTCAGTTCCGGGTTGAGCTCGGCAACCAGATCGGACAGGGAAGGACCGGTCAGTTCAGAACCGTCAATCCGGGTGTAGCTGCCGGAGTAGATGTTGGCCACGCCCTGGCCGTTGTAGTAATGGGAGTTGTGGGTGTTGTCGCTGAAGCAGTCGTGCTCATCCTCGTAGGAATTGGCTTCCAGGGCGACTTTCATGCGCTCACCGGCAAGCTCACCCAGAGACAGGGAGCCCATGCCGAAGAACATTTTCTGGATGGCGGCGTCCGGTGCTTCGGCGAGCAGCTGGGAGCGGTAGTTGTCTTCCTGGCCGGGTGCCCATTGTGCAACCATCCATTCGAGATCGGTGATCAACAGATCGGTCGCGGCATCCAGGTAGGCGGCGCGGCGGTCGCAATTGCCATGGGTGCACTCCTCGCCCTGGGCGTAGTCCGTCGCAGGACGCTGTCCGGCGCCGCGATCGAAGCCGTGCAGGTCCTGGCCCCACAGCAGGAATTCAATGGCATGGTATCCGGTGGCCACGTTGGCCTCCGAGCCTCCGATTTCGTTCAGCTCCGCCAGCAGGTCTGGTGTCAGGCTGGAAGCGTCGACCGTCGTGCCACCAATATTGATTTCCGTGCTGGCAACAATGTTTGCAGTAGCGCCCTCGTTGCCCAATTCGTACTGGTAGCCGTCTTCCTTTACGTAATCGATCAGGCCTTCGTCCAGCGGCCAGGCATTCAGTTGCCCTTCCCAGTCATCAACCACGGCGTTACCAAAGCGGAACACCTCAGTCTGCTGATAGGGCGCCCGGGAAGCCAGCCAGGCCTGTTTTGCCTTTTGCAGATTTTCTTCGGTCGGGCTTTCCAGGAAGGTGTCTATTGTGCTGTCGAGGGACTGTGCGGCGGTCAGTGCGTCTTCAAAGTTTGCATGGGCCAGGTCGGCGTAGTGTTCCACGACATCGGATTTGCTGATGGCTTCTGCTGCCGAGGATGTGGATGCGGTTTCGTCGCCGCTACTGCAGGCCGTCAGTAGCGTCGCGGAGATAGCGAACGCCAGGGGAATGCTTGATGCGTTTGAGAGCAGGGCCATTTCGATGTCCTTTCGCTGTTAATTAAATAAAACGTATTGTTATTCGCATTATAGAGAGCGGGTGGGCGGTTGCAACGAATGTGAGAATGATTTTCAATTTTGTTGACTTGGCTGGAGATAGTTAGAAATGTTTGCCAACTCTGCTCCTGCTGTAGCCTAATGGTGCCCCTTTCGTCAGGAGTCTGTAATGCTGAGTTACCTCCACGCGTTTCATGCCGGTAATTTTGCCGATGTTCACAAGCACGCTGCCTTAACGCTCGCGGTCAGGATGATGCAGGCCAAATCGTCTGCTATCGCCTGCTTCGATACTCATGCCGGCAGTGCCAGCTACGATCTTGCGGGAGAAAGGGCGCTTAAAACCGGTGAAGCCGCTGCAGGGATCCAGAAGGTCTGGCCACTTCGAGCCGAGCTGCATTCCGACGACTGGCAGGCCGTCCTGGCCGGGTTGGCCGCGGGGGAGGGGAAGGACGGGCAATTGGCGAGCTATCCGGGGTCGCCGCGCTGGTTCCTCCGTTACCTGCGGGAGCAGGACACTCTGACCGCCTTCGAGTTGCACCCCGCCGAAGGCGAAACCCTGGGGCAGTGGGCTGCCGGGCATTCCCGGGTCAAGGTCTTTCAGGAGGATGGATTAAAGGGGTTGCTTCGCCATCTGCCGCCCAGGCAACCAAGGTTGCTGGTGCTGACGGACCCTTCATACGAGATCAAAAGCGACTATGAAGAAGTGGCGAACACCTTGGCGCGAGCGTGGCAGAAATGCCGTCATGGCGTGTATCTGATCTGGTATCCGATTCTGGCGGGTTTCCCCCACAAGCGATTAAAGGATGCGGTGTCTGATGGGCCCGTGCGCAAGGTGTTGTGCAGCGAAGTTGCACTCAACCGGGCCCCGCAACGTGGAATGTCCGGGTCCGGAGTGCTGGTGGTGAACCCGCCCTGGGGATTCGACACCCGGCTTGCGGAGATGATGGATACGGTTTCCGGTGATCGCTGTCTGGGCCTGTCATCGAACAGCAGCTGGCTGGTGCCTGAATAGCGCTATTGGGCGGTCGTATCCGTTGCTGGTATTGCGGACTCTGTTGTGCTGACCATTGTCAGGAGTTGGTCCAGGATGGCTGCTCCACGCTCACCAGCCATACGTATATAGGCCTTGCGGGCCGGCCGGCTGGCCTCACGGAAGCGGTCCCGCTCCTCCTCGGTCAATTCAACCACACGGATGTTGCTGTTTTTCTTGATGGTATCGAGACGGCTTGCATTGAGTTCAGTCTGTACCTCGTAAGCCAGCGGTGCGATCTCATCCATAGCATCTTCCAGCCAGAGTTTCTGGTCTTCGGGGAGGGCGTCAAACCACGACGTATTGGAAACCACGGAGGTGACAAATTGGGCAGGTCTGGCAAACGTCATCACACCCTGGACTTCATAGAATCCCATCTCTTCAATGGCGAAAACAGGGTTGGCCTGCCCGTCAATGCGGCGTAACTGAAGGTCGCTGTAGACCTGCGAAAAAGGAACCTGGCTGGTTGTCGCGCCATAGGTTTTATAGGTCTCTTCAGCGATGTCCGACGTCATGGTGCGGATAGTGAGTCCGTCGAAGTCCGCGGGGCTCCGCAAGGGCTTGTTGGCGGTCCAGACCATCCAACCCTCAGGTACGAAACCATGAAGCTTGAGGCCCTGCTCCTCGTAAGGCTCGTGGAACAGTTGCTTCAAATCATCGCTGGCAAGGACGCCACGATTCACCTCTTCGTCATCAGACAACAGATAATGGAGGGTGAACACGCCCACCTCGGGAATAACGTTGGCCAGGTGGCCGGGGGAGGCGAAAGCGAGATGGACGGAGCCTTCCCGGGCGAGATCCGTCAGTTGGAGTGACGTGCCAATAGAGCCATAGGGAAAAACATCAACGAGGATGTTGCCATCAGAGATACGCTCGATACGGTCCTTGAATTCAAGGGCATAACGGTGTTGGACGCTGCCTTCAATTTCCTCAAGGGCAAAGCGCCAGGTAACGGGATAGGATGGCTTCTCATCATTGTCACCGCTGGACACCGGTGCGGGGCTGTCTGAACATCCTGCCAGGACAAGCATAACCGTCAAGAGCAATGGGGTTAGCCCGCGGCAGAATCTTCGCATGGTTTGTCTCCATTGGTCTCTACAAAATCATGCCGACAAGATACCACAATCAACGTTGATTATGGCCATCGCGACCTCGTTTTCAGAATCAAAAAGGCCCTGCAATAGCAGGGCCTGAAGCAACCAATGTGGGGAAGCCGCTTACATCAGTGCATCAACGCGATTCCGAACCTGAGGTTCACTGTTGTAAGCGGTGGCGATGGAATTGTAGGTGGGGATATCCATGCCGGAATCCTCAATCACTGTGACCATTTCATCGTTGGCTTCCATCTGCAGTTCCTGGGCCTTTTTCTGGGAATCAGCCGCTTCGATTTTTTCCATGTATTCATCACGGATATTGTTGATACCTTCCTGGGCCTCAACGAACTGCTTCAGTTCCGCGTCGGTAAAGTTGGTTTTCTGGGTGCCGGCGGAGGCGGGATCACTGTATCCGCCGTTGGGATTGGTGGCTTCTGGACTTTGCTGGTTTTCTTGTGCCAGTACGGGGCCTGCTGCCAGCAGTGCCAGGGATGCGGTCAGTGAAATGAGAAGTTTATTCATGGCGTTCTCCTTTTGCGTTGAAGGGACTGCACGGTGTCATCGAATGCAGTCTGACGTTGAAAGGAATGCGATTCCTCGAACGTTGGTGTTGCTTAATCAAGCTCTGTGCCAGCTTTTTATTTTTATGAAAAGCTAGAAAAAACAGTGATTTGGATATGTATGAGCGTTACCTTTGCGTAATGTGCGTTGTGGCTAAATGTCACATGTGGCATACCTGTGTGACACTTTGTCGGAGCACGTTATGAAAACGCCTGTATCAAGAGCGCGGGACATGTTTCGCTCGCTGCGCCTGACCTTGGTGCTGAGCATGGTTGTACCGTTGATGGTATTCAGCGGCGTCGCCATTTATGTGGGGCTCGGTGCGGTCGAGCGTAATCTGAATGACCGTTTGCGGGAAGATCTGGAGCTTGTGGCCCGGGCGGTCAGTGGTCCATTGTCCCAGGCCATGTCCGATGGCGATGAAATTGTTCTGGGGGAGTCGCTGAAATCCATCTTCCGCATCGGCCGGGTGTTTGGTGCCTCAGTGTTTGATGAAGACGGGCAGCAGATCGCCAGCCTCGGTGTGGCGGACAGTGATGTTACGCGGAGCGACAGTGCCGAACGCGCGATAGCCAGTGGCAAGCTGGACGGAGCGTTTCGTAGGGTCGACGGGGTGTCAGTCTTCTCACAATTCACGCCGCTGGTTGCCCCGGACGGTCGAATTCAGGGGTTGCTTCAGGTAACCCGAAAGCGTAGCGATTTCCATGAGTTGGTGGCATCAAGCCGAATCTGGGCCGTCAGTATCTGGTCGGTGGTGTCGTTGATGGTCATTCTGGTGGTTGTTCTGGGGCACTATGGTGCCGTCGGTCGCCATGTCAGCCGGCTGTTGGAATTGATGGAGCGGATGGCCCCCGGCCGCTGGCAGATTGATGGACCTCCCGCGGGGCCGAGGGAGCTGAGACAGATCCACGAGGGGTTGCAAGACATGGGCGCCCGTATGGCGGTTGCGGAAAATGAAATCCGGGAGAGCGTTGAACGCGAGCGGGAACTGTCAGAGAAGCTGAAGTATCAGGAAAAGGTCGCCATGATCGGGCGGGTTGCCGGTGGCGTTGCCCATGAGCTGGGTGCGCCGCTGAATGTCATCCAGGGTCGCGCCAATATCCTTGGGCGGGGCGACCTGGCAGATAGCGACCGACGACACCTGAAGGATATCGAACATCAGGTCGAGCGGATGACATTGATTATCCAGCAGTTGCTCGATTGTTTTCGCCATGTGCCGGACTCCCGCCGGGAAACCGACCTGGCGGCGACGGCTCGCGATCTGACCGCGCGGGTATGCGACGAGCCCAAGTGCCATGGCGTTGAGATCTGTACCGATATTCCGGAGGCCAGCGCCGGCGTTCTGGCCGAGCCAACCCGTCTCGAAATGGCCTGCCTGAACCTGGTCCGCAACGCGTGCCAAGCGGCTCGCTCGCGGGTGATCGTGTCTGTTATTCCCCTCGACGGATACTGGGAGTTGCGGGTGGATGATGATGGCCCGGGTATCGATGATTCGCTGCGGGAGCGGATTTTCGAGCCTTTTTTCAGTACTCGTGCGGCGGGTGAGGGAACCGGTCTGGGGCTTGCGGTGGTCGGCAGTGTAATCAAGGAACATGGTGGTCGGATTGAGGTTGGCACGAACGCGAACGGCGGGTGCCGGATGTCAACGTTCTGGCCAGTGTATGAGAAACGAGTGGACTCGACGGAGGCCCATCATGAAAGCTAGGCCCGCTTTGATCATGCTGGTGGAAGACGACGCCAGTTTGCGGACGCTTCTGTCAGAGGAGCTTGAGGTGGATGGTTATGCGGTACGCAGTGCTGCAACCGTTGAGGAAGGCTGCAATGGGTTGCGGGAATGGCGCCCGGACCTGATTGTGTCGGACCTTCGATTGCCAGACGGCGACGGCCTGGCAATATTACGGAAACTGCAGGCGGAAGGCCATTCGGTTCCCTTTATCATCATCACAGCCTTCGGCACGGTTGACCAGGCGGTAGAGGCGCTTAAGGCCGGTGCCGATGACTTTCTCACCAAACCACTGTCCACCGACCATCTTCGCTTGAAGATCAAGCGCCTGCTGGCCCATGCGGCGGTGACCAGTGAACTCGCACGTTACAAATCCCAGAGTGAAAGCGACAGTGCGCTGGGGCTGGTGGGCGAGAGCCGGGCGATGGGGCGTTTGAGGAACGAAATACGACAGGTGGCCCGTAGCCAGGCGGCCGTCCTGGTCAGTGGCGAGAGCGGCACCGGCAAGGAACTGGTCGCCAGGGCCATTCACGACGAGAGCGAGCGCCGGCAAGGACCGTTTATACCAGTCAATTGCGCGGGCATACCCCATGAGCTGATGGAAAGCGAGTTTTTCGGCCACGAAGCCGGTGCTTTTACCGGCGCAAAATCCGCCCGTAGGGGGCTATTTGCCGAAGCGGATGGAGGCACGCTGCTGCTGGACGAAATTGGCGAGATGCCGCTCGCTCTTCAGGCGAAATTGTTGCGTGTGCTGCAGGAAGGCACGATTAAGCCGGTGGGTTCTGACCACGAAGAGGCCGTCAATGTGCGTGTTATTGCGGCTACCCATCAGGACCTGGTCAGGGCCGTGGAACAGGGTGGCTTCCGCGAGGACCTTTACTATCGCCTGGAAACCCTGACCTTGATGGTGCCGCCATTAAGGGAGCGGGATGACGATGTGGATCTGCTTGCCATGCATTTCCTGCGGGATTCCGCCCGGCGTCACCAGCGCGGATTCCTGCAGCTGGGCGAAGTGGCTGCGCGAATGTTGGCGGATTATCCGTTTCCCGGCAATGTCCGGGAACTGGCCAGCGCGATTGAACGGGCCGTGACCTTTTGCGACGGTGATGTGGTGTTGCCGGAACATCTGCCGGCCCGTATCCGCAAGCGCCAGACAGAGTCTGCTGAGGGCCGGCCGGTGCTGCCATCAGGAAACCTGGCGGATTGGCCCACGTTGGAGCAGGTCCAGCAGGACTATGTTGTGCGTGTTATTGATGCGGTGGAAGGCAATAAACGCCGTGCGGCCCAGATACTCGGGGTAAACCGGCGTACGCTCTATCGCTGGCTTGATGCGGAAAAGGACACTGCTCATGACTAACCAGAAACAGGCAATGCTTTACGGCCTTGGAACGGTATTGCTCTGGTCAACAGTGGCCACTGCGTTCAAGTTGTCATTGCGGGAATTGACCCCGGTCCAGATGCTGGTGGTCGCCTGTTCCGCGTCGGTAATAGTGATGGCGCTTATTCTGGTCGCACAACGACGGTGGCACCTGGTCTTTGAACTGTCGCGCCGCCAATATCTGCAGTCTTTCGGTATGGGGCTTATCAATCCCTGCCTGTACTACTTCCTGCTGTTTGGTGCGTTCGACCGGCTGCCTGCCCAGGAGGCGCAACCCCTGAACTACACCTGGGCGCTGGTGCTGGCCTACCTGTCGGTGCCCTTCCTGGGACAGCGACTGCGGCGTGCCGATATCATCGCCGGATTGATTTGCTACAGCGGGGTCGTCGTTATCGCAACCCGTGGCGATGTGTTGTCGTTAACGTTCTCCGACCCTCTTGGTGTGGGCCTGGCCATCGGCAGCACCCTGGTCTGGGCGTCCTACTGGATTATCGCGACTCGGGATACCCGGGATCCGGTGGTCGGTCTGTTCCTGAATTTTCTCTGCGGTCTTCCGGTGATCGTGGTGATTTGCGGGGTGACGGATGGTTTCGATTTCAACCCCACAACAGGCCTGTTGGCGGCCACCTACGTGGGTGTGTTCGAAATGGGAATTGCCTTTGTGCTCTGGTCCTACGCCATGAAGAAGGCGGAAAATACCGCCAGGGTGAGTAACCTCATCTTTATCTCACCGTTCCTGTCGCTGGTGTTCATCTATTTCATTCTTGGCGAGATCATTCTGCCATCCACATACGTTGGCCTGGTGTTGATCGTTGCGGGGCTGTGGATTCAGCAACGTAAAACCCGGGAGACAATGGCGAGGGCTTCATCGGTATGAGCCAGTGGTTCATCTACATGGTACGGACCGCCAAAGGGGCTCTTTACACGGGGATCACAACCGATGTGGCGCGGCGCTTTGCCGAACACCAGGCCGGTGCACCAAAAGGGGCCCGTAGCCTGCGGGGCAAAGGGCCCCTTGAGCTCGCATTTTCTGCCGAGACGACAGACAGGGCGACGGCGTCGAAACTTGAGTGGCAGATCAAACAATGGCCGCGCAAGCAGAAGGAAGCGCTGATTCGTGGGGAGGTTGTCCTCCCGGTCAACTCGACAGATGCTGGCGTATAAACGCGCCAGCTGTTTGCAGGGCCTCGGTGGCGCGGTCCAGTTGCCCCGCGTGGACCTGGAAAACGTGCCAGAGCCCGTTATAGATTTCCAGGCGTGTATCGACACTGTCACGGCTGGCCGCGTTCGCCAGGCGCCGGGCATCATTCAGCAGGATTTCCTGGCTGCCCACCTGTATCAGCAACGGCGGAAGGCCGGAAAGGTCGCCAAATACGGGTGAAACGAGAGGCTCGGACGGTGGTGTGTTGCCGCAGTACAGGCGCGCGGACTTGTCGATCCACGGCTTCTGTAGAACCGGCTCGCATTCAGGCGCGTAAAGGTGCTGGTGGGAAAGATCAGTCCAGGGCGACAGCACCATCAGCGACGAGGGCAAGGGCAGGCCTTTGTCGCGTAGGCGCATGGCCAGGGCTACGGCGAGTCCGCCGCCGGCTGAGTCGCCCGCGAGGCATAGGGTTGCAGGCGGATGCCCTTCGTCCAGCAAGGCGCGGTAAACCATTTCAGCATCGTCCAGTGCCGCGGGGAAGGGGTTCTCCGGTGCCAATCGGTAGTCGGGAGTAACCACCATCGCGCCACTGAATTTCGACAGGTGGCCGGTAATTCCCTTGTGTGTTTTTGGCGAGCCTATGATGTAACCACCGCCATGGAAATACAGTATGACCCCGTGAGGGTTGTCGCTGTGACAGGCCCGGGTGATCGAAAGCCCTTCTGCCTGGATGTCTTCAAACCGGGTGCCACGTGGCGGAATCGATGTCAGGTAGGCCTTGCTGATCAACCGGCGTTGCAGGGCAACGGGAATCGCGGGATGCAGCAGGGGACGAACGAGTTGGTTCATGGTCTGGCGCAGGCCGGCTTCCAGGGCGGTTTGTATCATCGGCAACTCCGGGGTTGTGGTGTGCTAATCTAAGCACCAAGCTTAGTGCAGACACACTGCTATTTTCATACCCATTCATGACAGGCGTTTAACTCTACGTGTACTGGAAAACAGATACCATAGAAATTCCGAACTGGGACAGGGCGTCGTTACTTGAGCGAATGTCGCCCTTCGAGCCTGAAAGCCAGGAACAACTCAGCGAGGATATGGTGGCCTACTGCCGGTTCTACGGCCTCGATCTCTGGGTAGAGCACCCGGAGGTCAGCTATCGCCAGGGTTATGTGATGGCGGACCGGCACCAAGTGATGGTCCACTATTTTCGCCTTCCGGATCAGTGCAAGCCCCGGGGCACGGTGTTTATCCTGCATGGCTACTTTGACCATGTAGGGCTATACAGCCAGTTGATCGACCGTTGCCTGGGTGCGGGCTTTGATGTGCTCGCCTATGATCAGCCCGGGCACGGGCTGTCCAGTGGCACACCAGCGGCGATTGGTAGTTTTCTCGAGTATCAGGCCGTGCTGACGGATGTCATGGCCAGTGTAAGGCGTCACGTGCGGGCGCCCTGGTATGCGGTCGGGCAGAGTACGGGCGGGGCTATCCTGATTGACTACCTGCTGACCAACCATCACGACCGGGAAACCTCGGATTTTCGTAGGGTGGTACTGCTGGCACCGTTGATCAGGCCGATGGGGTGGCTGGGTGCCAAAGTTCTGCACAGCCTGGTAAAACCCTTTATATCGCGATGGCGACGGGCGTTTGGGGCCAACAGTGGAAACTCGCGTTTCCTGAAGTTCCTCAGGGACTACGATCCGCTCCAGGCCAGGGCCGTACATGTGGACTGGGTTTCTGCATTACGGCAGTGGGTACCGCATATTGAGTCCGCCCGCCCGGTCGATTTTCCGATTACCGTGGTGCAGGGGGAAAAGGACCTGACTGTAGACTGGCAGCACAATCTGCGGATTATCCGCAATAAATTTTCCTCGGTGGAGGAACTCCGGATACCGGATGGGCGTCATCATCTAGTAAACGAAGCCCAGGATTTACAGGCAACCGTATTCAATACCATTGTGGATACGTTTGAAAACGACCATGACGGGTCTCTGTCTGAGGCCAGTTAAGGAAAGCCAATGGCGGCACCATGCCGCGAACAGTCATACCTTGGAAAGACTTTGGAGAATGCCGTGAAGAAAACGATTGTAGCTTTTGCCGTCGCCACCGTGGGTCTTGGCGGCTGTATGACATACGATCCTTACACCGGTGAGGAAAAAACCTCTAGCGCCACGAAAGGCAGCATTATCGGGGCCATTGGTGGTGCCGCCGTCGGCGCTGCAACCTCCAGCAGCAGTGACCGTGGCAAAGGCGCACTGATTGGTGCCGCATCCGGTGCGGCCATTGGTGGTGGTATCGGTTATTACATGGATAAGCAGGAAGCGCAGTTGCGCCGCAAACTCGAGGGTTCCGGTGTTCGCGTTGTACGCAATGGTGACGAAATTGAACTGGTCATGCCGGGCAACATCACCTTCGACGTCAACCAGTCCTCCATCAAGCCGTCGTTCAGCAACACGCTGGAATCCGTGGCGCTGGTACTGAAGGAATTCGACAAGACCATCATTCAGATCGAAGGCCATACCGATAGCACTGGCTCGCGGGATTACAACCAGTTGCTGAGTGAGCGCCGCGCTGGGTCAGTCAGGGATTTCCTTTTGAATCAGGGTATCGCACCCAAGAGGACCCGTGCGACAGGTTATGGCCCGCGCTACCCGATTGCCTCCAACGACACTGAAAGCGGACGTGAACAGAATCGTCGCGTCGAGCTGACACTGGTTCCCATGCAGTAACATCAGCCCAGGCTGAATCAGCGACTCCGGATCATGCCCGCGTCCGGAGCCGCTTCCCTCCCTTTTTGCTCCTTCCCCATTCTGCCATCAGCTTCAATTGTCAACATCGGCCTTTGTGCATTAAAGGTTGTTTAAGAGAGCCGAATTGGCCTCATCTGACCTGAATCGCCCTTCAATGCATGGAACGGTGAAGGGGAATGTCCCGTGGTGGAACATAAGGCTCTATGTTGTCCGTTCCCGGTGAGCCTCAATCATGGAAAATGAGCAAATGGGAGATCTGCTTTGACAACAACGATCACAAAAACAATTGGTTTTACCCTCAGTGTTCTCTTGGCCGCCCCGGCCTTCGCAGAACTGTCGGATGGTGTCGGCCTGACGGGCACTTCGGAAGCCTCCGAATCCGCGCTTCAGCCGGGAGATCGCATACCGGGGCGCTATATCCTCACACTGGCCCCGTCGATTCCTGACATGCTGGGGCTTGCCGACCTGCAGGCAAGCGTCGAATCGCTTCTGGTGGCCGTAGGTGGTGGTGATATTCTGCATGTATACCGAACTGCGATGACCGGTGCGGCGGTCACGATGACAGAGCCGCAGGCAGCACTGTTGTCATCCCTGCCTGGCGTGCTGGCAGTTGAGCCCGACCAGGTTGTTGCCGCAAATGCGGTGACGCAGGGTGATGCCACCTGGGGGCTGGACAGGATCGATCAGCCGGTGCTCCCCCTGGATGAGCAATATAGCTACCCGTCCTCTGCCGGTAACGGAGTCAGTGTCTATATCATCGACACAGGTCTGCGGGATAGCCACGATGAGTTTGCCGGACGGGTGATTGAAGGCCGTAACTTTGCGGTGAACGATACGGGCTTGCTGGGGTTGGGTGGGTTGCCGTTGATCGGCCCGATCGTCAACATTGGTGGCGAGACTGACCCGGAAGACACCACAGACTGCAATGGTCACGGGACCCATGTCGCCAGTACCGCAACTGGCACCGTCTATGGCGTTGCCAAGAACGCATCCATCTCGGCCGTGCGGGTGTTGGATTGCTCCGGTGCCGGTTCTAACGCGGATGTGATCGCAGGTGTTGACTGGGTGGCTGAGAACCATCAGGCGCCGGCCGTTGCCAATATGTCCCTTGGTGGAGGAAATTCAGACGCTCTGGACGATGCCGTGCGTGGTGCGATAGAGCAGGGAGTGACGTTCGTCGTGGCCGCCGGTAACAGCGATGCTGACGCCTGTTCCGGCTCTCCAAATCGGGTTGCATCAGCGGTAACCGTAGGAAGCACTACCCGCGAGGATCAACGATCGTCGTTTTCCAACCACGGAGAATGTCTGGACCTGTTTGCCCCGGGGTCTGACATCACCGCGGCCTGGTACCAGGAGGACGATGAAGTAAACACCATCAGCGGGACCTCTATGGCATCGCCACACGTAGCGGGCAGCGTTGCCCTGATCCTGGGGGCTGAACCCGATCTGTCACCGGCATCGGTCAGCACCAGGCTGGACGAGCTGGCGACCAGAAATGTACTTGGGAGTATTGAAGAGGGCTCTCCCAATCGTCTGCTAAGAGTGCCGCAGTAATGCTTGAGGGCCGGAACGATCCCGTTCCGGCCATTTATCGTTTCCTAGTTCTTCCCGCCGGGAAGCCACTCGTCAATCCTTGCCTTCAGGTCCCGCAACTGGTCTTCCCCTGAATCCCGGATTTCCGAAATCTTCTTGCGTGCTTCTTCGACGTGTTCTTCCAGCGCCTGAATGCGCTCGGAGAAATCTTTCTGGATTTCAGCCTCTGCCTGGTCGTCCTGGGCTTTTGCCATCCTTTCTTCAGCATCGGCCTGCAGGCTCTGGATCTGTTTGCTCCAGTACTCGGTCTGGGTTTCCAGTTTTTTCTGCAATGACTCCTTCAGTGACATGGAATGCTCCTTGGAGTGAATGTTGGATGCAATGTTAAAGCTTTCACTTCCATCATGGCTGCATCTGATGACATCTCAAGGTCAAGTGCCCTAAAAGAGGATTAATAAGAGGTCATGTGCGGGAGTTGGCCTGTTTGGCCATAAAAAAGCCGGGACCTGTTGGCCCCGGCTTCTTTGTGGTGCTGAAACACCGTCTGGATCAGAACAGCACGCGGCAGCGGATGGTGCCTTTGACTTTCAGCAGTTTCTCAAGTGCCAACTCGCCGTACTCCTTGTCGACGTCGATCACCACGTAACCAATGTCTTCCTTGGTTTGCAGGTACTGGCCACAGATGTTGATGCCGTTTTCCGAGAACACCTGGTTGATTTCCGACATCACGCCCGGCACGTTTTCGTGGATGTGCAGCAGGCGGTGCTGGTTCGGATGTGAGGGCAGGGCCACTTCCGGGAAGTTCACGGAAGAGACAGACGTGCCGTTGTCGCTGTACATGGCCAGCTTTTCTGCCACTTCGCGGCCAATGTTTTCCTGTGCCTCAATTGTGGAGCCACCGACGTGCGGAGTCAGGATCACGTTGTCGAACTCGCGCAGTGGAGAGATGAACTCTTCATTGTTGGACTTGGGTTCAACGGGGAAGACATCAATGGCGGCGCCCAGGAGCTTGCCACTGCCCAGGGCATCGGCCAGGGCGTCAATGTCTACCACGGTACCCCTGGAAGCGTTCATCAGGATGCTGCCCGGCTTCATCTGGGCAAACTGCTCGGCCTTGAACATGTACTTGGTGGACGGCGTTTCGGGAACGTGCAGGCTGATCACATCGCAGGTGTTGAGCAGCTCCTGCAGGGTGCCTACCTGGGTGGCATTGCCGATGGACAGTTTGGACACCACGTCGTAGAAGTACACGTCCATGCCCAGGCCTTCGGCCAGCACGCTGAACTGGGTGCCGATGTTGCCATAACCGATGATGCCGAGCTTCTTGCCACGGATTTCGTAGCTGTCTTTGGCGGACTTCAGCCATTCACCACGGTGGGCCTTGGCGTTTTTCTCAGGTACGCCGCGCAGCAACAGAATCGCCTGGGCCAGAACCAGCTCCGCCACACTGCGGGTGTTGGAGAAAGGTGCGTTGAAAACAGCGATACCGCGACGGGTGGCCGCCTGAAGGTCAACCTGGTTGGTGCCAATGCAGAAACAGCCCACCGCTACCAGCTTCTGGGCAGCGTCGAATACCTTCTCGGTCAGCTGGGTGCGTGAGCGGATACCCACGAAATGAGCGTCGGCGATTTTCTCCACCAGCTCGTCTTCGGCCAGTGAATGAGTCAGGAATTCGATGTTGGTATAGCCTGCGGCGTTCAGGGTATCAATGGCGGACTGGTGCACGCCTTCCAGCAGCAGGATGCGGATTTTGCTCTTTTCAAGAGACGTATTTGACATGGGCTTGCTTCCGAACCTTTCGTCACATGAAATGACCCGTGAGGACCGCTGTTGGCGGGCGGGCTCACAGAACAGGGGCGGTATGATACCATAAACGCAGATTTTCACAGCGCGTCGGACCACCTGAATCAACTCTGCTTAACGACGCCCTGATTAACCCTTTGCGAGACCGGACTATCCATGAATCCTGAACAGATCGTTGCCTCCCTCAAAGCCCTGATGGAAGCGGGCCAGACTCCCGGAAAAGTGCTGACTGACGCGGCCGACCTGGAAAATTACGGCAAGGACTGGACGAAGATCTATCCACCCAAGCCCGTGGCCATTGTTTTGCCCAAGACGACGGAACAGGTGCAGGCGCTGGTGAGGTTTGCCAACGAGAACCAAGTGGCTCTGGTGCCTTCTGGTGGGCGCACCGGCCTGAGTGCCGGAGCCGTGGCGGCCAATGGTGAGGTTGTGGTGGCGTTTGACAACATGAACCAGATCCTGGACTTCAGCGCCAGCGACCGCACCGTGAAGTGTCAGGCCGGGGTAGTGACGGAACAGCTGCAGACCTATGCCGAAGACAACGGCCTGTACTATCCCGTGGATTTCGCCTCGGCCGGCTCCAGCCAGCTTGGCGGCAACCTCTCCACCAACGCCGGTGGTATCAAGGTGATCCGCTACGGCATGAGCCGGGACTGGGTGGCTGGTCTGAAAGTGGTCACCGGCAAGGGGGATATCCTCGATCTGAACAAAGATCTGGCGAAGAACAACACCGGGTACGACCTGCGCCATCTGTTTATCGGCGCGGAAGGCACTCTCGGATTTATTACCGAGGCCACCATGAAGCTCTCTCGCAAGCCGGATAATCTGACCGTGCTGGTGCTGGGCCTGAACGACCTGACCAACACCATGGACGTGCTGCAGGCGTTCCAGAAGCAGATCGACCTGACCGCCTACGAGTTCTTCTCCCATCAGGCCATGGGGCATGTACTGGCCCATGGCCAGGTGCAGGCGCCGTTCGAAACCGAGGCGCCGTACTACGCGCTGCTGGAATTTGAGGCGGTGTCCGATCAGGTGATGGACGATGCCATGGCGCTGTTCGAGCAGTGCGTGGAAAACGGCTGGGTGCTGGACGGCGTTATCAGCCAGAGCGAAACCCAGGCCCTGAACCTTTGGCAACTGCGGGAACGCATTTCAGAGTCCATTGCACCGCGTACGCCGTATAAGAACGATATCTCTGTGGTGGTTTCCAAGGTGCCGGGGTTCCTGCAGGAAATCGACGCGGTGGTCACCGAGCACTACCCGGATTTCGAGATTATCTGGTTCGGCCACATCGGCGACGGCAACCTGCACCTGAACATCCTCAAACCGGAAGACCTTGCCAAAGAGGATTTCTTTGAGAAATGCCAACAGGTGAACAAATGGGTCTTCGAGATTGTCGAACGTTATCAGGGCAGTGTGTCTGCCGAGCATGGTGTCGGCATGACCAAGAAGCCGTATCTGGAGTACACGCGCAGCGCCGCTGAAATTGCCTACCTGAGGGGCATCAAGCAGGTGTTCGACCCCAAGGGTGTGATGAACCCCGGCAAGATATTTGACTGAAGGCGTTCAGGCGATGCGGGTGGTGGCTCCTGGGAGCGACCTGAATGGTAGAGCAGCTTTCCGAGTGTGAAGGCGACTGTTTTCTCCTGACCCCCAACCGGTCCATGAACTGGCGGGGCAATATCCGCATTTGGCTTGCGGCTGTGTTGCTTTCGCTGGTTATTTCCACTGGCATGCTACTGGCCGGAGCATGGCCGGTATTGCCGTTCGCGGGTCTTGAGTTGACCGCATTGGCGGCGGCGTTCTACTACACCTCCCGTCAGTGCCAGAGGCGCGAAGTGCTCACGTTCGCACCGGAGCTGATCCGCCTGGAAAAAGGCCTGACCCAGAAGGAGCGGGAATGGGAGCTGCCCCGGCGCCACACCCGCGTATGGCAGGACATGCCACGTCATCCCTGGACTCCCCCAAAGCTTCACCTGCAGTTCCGGGGCGAGGAAATTTCCCTCGCACCCTTTCTCAATATCGATGACACCAAGGAACTGGTTGCGATCCTGGAGAGGCATGGGCTGAGGGTGGAAAAACGGCGCAGGCCGGAGAAGCTCTGGTTCTGACTACATTCATCTGACAATCAAAGTGTTGCTGTATGAAAGATCACATCGTTGTGCTCAGCGGCGCCGGTATGAGCGCCGAAAGCGGACTCTCCACGTTTCGCGATAATGGCGGCCTGTGGGAACAACACAGTGTCTATGACGTGGCGACGCCAGAAGCCTTTGCCCGAAACCAGGAACTGGTGCTGCGCTTCTACAACGAACGCCGGCGGCAGTTGAAGTCGGCACAACCAAATGACGCCCACCGCTTGCTGGCGGAACTGGAGCAGCATTACCGGGTAACGATCATTACCCAGAACGTGGACAACCTGCATGAGCGGGGCGGCTCCAGCAATGTTATACACCTTCACGGTGAACTCACCAAAGCCCGCAGTTCGACGCATCCGGAACTGATTTACGACATCGGATTCAACGACATACAGCCTGGAGACACCTGTGATCGCGGTTCCCAGCTTCGGCCGCACATCGTATGGTTCGGCGAGGAAGTGCCGATGATCGAGGCCGCAGCGGAGATCGTGCCCACCGCAGATCATCTGCTGATTGTGGGCACGTCCCTGCAAGTCTACCCCGCAGCCGGGCTGGTGGATCTGGTGAATTTCGATGTGCCGGTAACGGTCATCGATCCTGGTGAACCGGCCAGCCTTTCGAGGGCGGAGGTTATTCGCAAGGGCGCCGGTGAGGGCGTTGCGGAGTGGATGAAGGGGCTGGGGTTATAACGCCAGATACTCCTCGAGTTCTTCCCGAAATGCTGCTTGCACCCCCAAACGCTTCATCATCCAGTAATGGCCGGCAATCATTCGGTCAATGAAGATGCTCTCTACCGGCGGCTTGAAGTAGTCCAGGTACTTGAACACGGTGGTGGTTTTTGCAGCGACGTCCTTGTGCAGCTCTGACTCGGCAAAATCGTAGGGCGTATCGCTGTCAAAGGGCTGAATCAGAATGTCCCGCCACATGGCATAGTAGGCTTCGTCCACCGCCGGCTGTGATTCCACGCGAGCACCAAGGGCGATCAGGTGGCGATCCAGGGCGGCGTAATCCTCTTCCAGGGCGGAGACCAGGGCGTTGCGATAGGCCTCGACGATTTCCGGCTTCAGCTTTTTCACGCAGCCAAAGTCATAAAGGATGATGGTGCCATCGGGCCGGTAGGCGAAATTGCCGGCGTGGGGGTCGCCATGGATGCACTGGTAGCGGAAAAGCTGGTCCGCCATCATGGTGAAGATGCGGTGCCCGATCAGGTTGATGGTGTCCTGAGCGTATCTTGCGGGGGTTACCTCGCTGATATGGTCGCCTTCCACCAGCTCCATGGTCAGTACCCGCCGGGACGAGTGGCTGGCAAAGACGGTCGGGATCTCGATCCAGTCGTCATTGGCATGGAACGCCTGGAATTCCTTCAGGTTGCGGGCCTCGTTCTCGTAATCCAGTTCCTCTTTGAGCCGCACCCGGATTTCGTCGAACAGCTGGTCGACGTGCTCTTTCGGCATTTTCAGCAGGCCGCCCAGTTTCAGGGCCATTCGTAGCTGTTTCAGGTCGCTGTCGCAGGATTCGTCCACGCCGGGGTACTGAATCTTGACGATGACATCGGTGCCGTCGTGCAGGCGGGCCCGGTGAACCTGGCCGATGGACGCCGCCGCGTAGGGTTTTTCCTGCAGGTACTCGAACAGTTCTGACACCGGTTTGCCCAGTTCGCTCTCCACCTGACCGACAATCACCTCGAACGGCATGGGCGGGGCCTCTTTCTGAAGCCGCTCAAGGGCATCCGAGAATTCCCGGGGCAGAAAGTCCTGGGTCTGGGAGGCAATCTGGCCGACTTTCATGACCGCGCCCTTGAGCTCACCCAGGGTGTCGACAATCTGGTCCGCCATGCGGGTATAGCTCTCAGAGCGGGCGCCCTCGTTGTCTTCCTCGCTGCGGAATATCCGGCGCGCACGCTGCCCGGCATACTGACCGGCCACGGACGCCGTCATGCCTGCCAGTCTGAAGAATCGTCCGCTGCGTGTGGTAACCGGTTTCTTTGCCATGCCTGTTATACGTCCTGAAGAGCCGATGGACCTGAGGAGGATCGCAATGTCCCATGCCCAGCCTAGAGCACGGTGGTCTCCACAAACAAGGCGTCTTCCAGTTCCAGAGACAATATCTGGCCGGATTCCAGGGGGCCAACGCCTTTTGGTGTACCGGTAAGAACCACATCGCCGGGCATCAGGGTGAATTGGGTGCTTATGTGGGCGATCAATGGCACGATCGGGTTCAGCATATCCCGGGTATCACCGGTTTGCTGGCGTTCGCGGTTGATGTCGAGGGTAAAGGTGAGATGGTCTCGGCGGAGACGGTCGATACACACGAAGGGCGACAGTGGGCAGGCACCATCAAAGGCCTTGGCGCGTTCCCAGGGCTGGCCTTTCTCTTTGAGCCGGGATTGCACGTCTCGCAGCGTCAGGTCCAGCGCCAGGCCGTAGCCAAGGATAGCGGCTTCGGCGTCGCTGGCCGACGCATTGGTCAGTGGGCGGCCGATCAGCACGGCCAGCTCGGTTTCAAAATGAACCGCGCCCTGGTTGCGTGGGAAGTCCAGGGGGCGGGTGATGTGCACCGCGGAGGTTGCCGGTTTGATAAACAGCAGGGGCTCATCGGGAACCGGGTTGTTCAGCTCCCGGGCATGTTCCGCATAGTTACGACCGATGCAGACGATTTTGCCCAAGGGCAGGTTAACCGGTGTTCCGTCTTTCCAGTGGTGCTGATAGTCAGGCATGGCCGCTCCCGTCGTGCGTTATGGAAGGGAGCGAGACGCTCCCTAATCACCCTCAAAAGAGCAAACAGTATAAACCTTCAACTCCTCTTCCTGCAGCTTGCGTGAGCCCCCCAGGTCGGGGAGGTCAATCATGGCAGCCACTTCGACGATCTCGGCGCCAATTCTGCGAATGAGCCGTGAGGCGGCCAGCATGGTGCCGCCGGTGGCGATCAGGTCGTCCACCAGCACCACGTTGTCGCCGGGCTTGAAGGCATCCTTGTGCAGTTCCACCGAGGCGGTGCCGTACTCCAGTTCGTAGTCTTCCACCAGGGTATCGAACGGCAGCTTGCCTTTCTTGCGGATCAGTACCAGCGAGGCGTTCAGCTCATAGGCCAGGGCGGAGCCGATGATAAAACCACGGGCATCTACGGCGGCAACGGCATCAATATCGTGGCCGTGGTAGCGGTGAACGAAGGCATCAATCAGCTTGCGGAACGCGGTGCGGTCCTGGAGCACGGTGGTGATGTCGCGGAAGGCGACGCCTGGCTTGGGCCAGTCTGGCACGGTGCGAATGGCTTTCTTGATGCTTTCTGAAAAATAGTCCATAGCGTGTCCAAGCGCTGAAAGCGCAGCTTAGGCTGCGTCCAGGAAGATGAATTTCAGGATAAAGACCACGGCGATGATGACCACGCTGGGGTTCAGGTCCGACCAGCGGCCGCTCAAGGCCTTGAGGATGGCATAGGTAACGAAGCCCAGGGCAATGCCGTTGGCGATCGAGAAGGTCAGCGGCATCATCAGGGCGGTTACCACTGCCGGTGCGGCTTCGGTGACGTCGTCCCATTCGATCAGCTTCAGGCCGCTGGCCATCAGCACCGCGACATAAAGAAGCGCCGGAGCGGTGGCGTAAGCCGGAATAATACTGGCAATGGGCGAGAGCAGCAGGCACGCCATGAACAGCGCCGCGACGACCACAGCGGTCAGGCCGGTGCGGCCACCGGCGGAGATGCCGGCGGTGGATTCGATGTAGCTGGTGGTGGTGGAGGTGCCGAGGGCAGCGCCGGACATGGTGGCTACGGAATCGGACATCAGCGCACGGCCCAGCCGTGGCAGTTTGCCGTCCTTGTCCAGCAGGCCACCGCGCTGGGCGGCGCCGATGAGGGTGCCGGAGGTGTCAAACAGGTCTACAAACAGAAAGGCGAAAATCACGCTGATCATGCCAATGTTCAGCGCCCCTGCGAGGTCCAGCTGCATGAAGGTCGGCGCCAGACTTGGGGGCGCGGACGCAAAACCATCGTACTCCACCATGCCCAGCCCCATGGCTGCTGCTGTCACGGCAATGATTCCGATCATCACCGCACCGGTGATCTTGCGGAAGGACAGAGCACAGATCAGCACGAAACCGCCGAAGAACAACAGGCTCTCGGCCACTTTTACGTCACCCAGACCAACGAGGGTGGCGGGGTTATCAATCACGATGCCGGCATTTTTCAGCGCGATGAGCGCCAGAAAGAAGCCAATGCCGGCGGAGATGCCAAAACGCAGGGACATGGGAATGCTGTTGATGATCCATTCCCGGACTTTGAAGATACTCAGCAGGAAGAAGATAAAGCCGGAAATGAAGACAGCACCCAAGGCCACCTGCCAGCTATAGCCCATGCCGCCAACAACGGTGAACGAGAAGAACGCGTTCAGGCCCATGCCCGGCGCCAGCGCGATCGGGTAGTTGGCCCAGAGCCCCATGATCAGGGTGCCTATGGTGGCCGCCAGGCAGGTCGCCACGAATACCGCGCCGAAGTCCATGCCGGTAGCGGAGAGAATGCTGGGATTGACCACGATGATGTAAGCCATGGTCAGGAAGGTGGTAAAGCCCGCAAGTACCTCTTTGCGAACTGTGGTGCCATTAGCCTGGAGCTTGAATAGTCGTTCTAGCATGACGTATGCCTGCCTTACAGGGTGCTGAATGGGGGTTGAATGAACCGGTTTCAGGAATTGGGTGAAAAAACGGCAATGTTACCGGCTGGAGGCGAGAACGCCAAGGGACGATTGATCATCGGTAGCCTCATTGCACTGTTCGCCTGTCCCGCTGGAGGCGGATGTCGAAGCGCACAGCCAGCAGTCGGGTGATGAAAATAAACAAGAGGCCAATGGTCATGGCCAGGGATTCGCTCTCCAGCAGCCACTGGCAAACAAAGTATAGCCAACAGCCGGCGAAGGATATGGACGCGTAGATCTGGTCTTTGCGGAAAATCAACGGCACCTCATTGCAGAAGGTGTCACGCAGTGCACCACCAAAAGTACCGGTCATCACGCCCAGGAGTGACGCCACAAACCAGGAGTGGCCAAGGTCCAGAGCCAACTGCGCGCCGAGGATTGTGAAAACACCCAGGCCGAGAGCATCAGGAAGCAGGATGCGCGATTCGCGGATACGCTCGACACGGTGCCAGTAGCTGAACACAACGGCCATGCAGAGGATCAGGATAGGTTGCTCCTGATGCTTGATCCAGTACAACGGGTGATTATCCATCATCAGGTCACGAAGGGTTCCTCCCCCCAGGGCGGTCACGAAGCCGATGGTGAAAACGCCCACCGGGTCCATGTTCTTGGATCGGGCGATCAACATGCCGGAGATCGCAAAGGCAATCACACCGGTCATTTCCAGCACGTAAATTATGTCAAACATCTCTGGCCCTAAGCCGCGTATTGCGAACGCTGTGATCCGTTCCCGCTTTTTGAAGCGTGTTTGAGGCATATCTTGAAGCTGTTACGCGTATTGAGCAATGACTATGTCTCTGATTCGTCTGGCCTATGCCAGTGAGTCATTTTTCCGATCAGAATAAGTCCAGCTAATCCGGAGAGATTAGATTTCTTTATTTGCTTCATGATCCGACTCTGTTTAGGTTGATAACCATCCATTGATGTTGTCCTCTATCGACCGTCCAAATATCGACTGTCCTACAACGGAGTCACGAATATGAGAGCGATCCTCTGCAAGGAATACGGCCCGGCGGAGACGCTGGTGATTGAAGACGTCACCAGCCCCGTCGTGAAAGGTCACGGGGTCAAGGTGCGCGTTAAGGCTGCCGGCCTGAACTTCCCGGATACCCTGATCATTGAAGGCAAGTACCAGCTCAAGCCCACCATGCCGTTTTCTCCCGGTGGAGAGATGTCTGGCGAGGTAATTGAAATCGGCGAGAAAGTCACTCGCTTCAAGCCGGGTGACCGGGTTGCCGGCCTCACCGGCTACGGTGCCTTTGCCGAAGAGGTGGTCGTCCCGGAGCAGAACATCCTGCCCATTCCCGAGTCCATGTCCGACGAAAAAGCGGCTGCTTTTTCCATGGTCTATGGCACCTCGTATTACGCTCTCAAGCAACGCGCCAATATCCAGCCGGGGGAAACTCTGTTGGTGTTGGGTGCCAGCGGCGGTGTTGGCCTGGCAACGGTGGAACTGGGTAAAGCCATGGGCGCCCATGTGATTGCGGCAGCCAGTACGGCAGAGAAGCTGGCGGTGGCGAAAGAGGCCGGTGCCGACGAGCTGATCAACTACACCGAAGAGCCGTTGAAAGACGCGGTTAAACGCCTGACCAACAGTAAGGGCGTGGATGTGATCTACGATCCGGTCGGCGGTGATTTTACGGAGCAGGCGTTGCGCGCCATGGCCTGGAACGGCCGTCACCTGATCATCGGCTTCGCGGCTGGAGATATCCCCAAGATTCCGGCGAACCTGACGCTGCTGAAAGGCTGTTCCGTTGTTGGTGTCTTCTGGGGCAGCTTCACCCAGCGTGAGCCTCAGAACAGCGCCCAGAACATGATGGAGCTGCTGAAGCTGTTCTCCGAAGGCAAGATTAATCCGCGAATCAGTGAAGTCTATGACTTCGAGGATTACGAGAAGGCCCTTGGGGCGCTGACTGGGCGGACGGCTACCGGGAAGGTTGTTCTCAAGGTCGGTTCTTAAGGCTTGGCTTGGTGCTGGCCTCTGAATCTAGCCTGATGGTTCAGGTGATTGGCCATGGCTGACAGGGACTCCCCAAAAACGCTACGAGCACATCCATGTGCGCTTGACTCCGGCCGTCCCTGGCCGGAGACATTTTGGTGAGTCCCTGTCAGCCAAGGCCTGCGGACCTCGGGGATATACCGGTACATGATGAAACCGTAGGGCGGAACCTTCCATGATTTGACAGCACCGGTGGGAACCCCCTCCCAAAAATGTGCGGAGCCATGGATGGCGGAGCCCAAGCGCACATGGATGTGCTTGAAGCGTTTTTTGGGAGGGGGTTCCCACTGGTGCAGCCCCCAAAGCCAAACAGGCTAGGGCCAAGATACACAGGCACCACCATAGGCCCAGGAAAACTCAAAACCGGACATCACCCGAATCAATCTGGGCAACCAGCTCAGAAGTCAACCGGGTATAACCATCTGTACCGGGTAACCAGGCGTAAACCTCCTCCCCCGGTTTGTCGATGGAATAACCGGCTTTCTGGATATCCACCTTGCGGTACTTGAAGGTCCCCGTTTTCTCGATGGCACTGGTTACCCGAACAAACACCGGAATCGCATAGGGCGGCAGGTTGTCGCTCAGGTACCGGAACAGTCGGTTTACATCAAATTCATGGCCATTGGCGTGGGGAACCAGCGTTACCATGCCGGCCTTGCCGTTGGTGCCCGGAATCTCCACCCCATAGACAATGGCTTCCTCCACCATATTGGAACCGTCGATGATGTTCTCCACCTCTGTGGTGGATACGTTCTCGCCCTTCCAGCGGAAAGTGTCGCCCATGCGGTCCACGAACTGCAGGTGTCCGCAGCCGATTTCTTTTAGCACGTCACCGGTGTTGAACCACTGGTCGCCTTTCTTGAAGGCGTCCCGCAGGATCGATTTTTCCGTGGCTTCTTTCTGGGTATAACCCTCGAAGGACCACTTCTTGGTGATCTCGCCGATCAGCAGGCCCGGCTCGCCCTTTTCGACTTCCTGCATGAATCCGCTGTCGTTCCGAACCGGGTCGCGGGTGCCGTCGTGGAATTTGACCAGTTTGTAGGGGGCGGTGGAAAAGCCAACGGTGTTGTCCAGGTTGAAGAAATTGCTGAAGGCGATGTTGCCCTCGCTGGAGGCATAGAGTTCCGCCACGGTTTCGATGCCAAAGCGTCCCTTGAACTCCTTCCAGATGGACGGGCGCAGGCCGTTGCCGATCATCTTGGTGAGGTTGTGATTGCGGTCCTGTTCGCTGGGGGGCTGATTCAGCAGGTAACGGCAGAGTTCGCCCACGTAGCCGAAAGTGGTTGCCTGGAAATACCGCACGTCGTCCCAGAACGCGCTGGCGGAGAATTTTCGACGCAGGGCAATGGCAGAGCCACCGGCCATCACGGATCCCCAGCACACCAGCAGGGCGGTGCCGTGGTACAGCGGAAGGGTGCAGTAAAGGACATCGTCCGGTCTCATGTCCAGGGACATCATGCCGAACCCGCCGTAGGCTTTCATGAACTTGCGGTGGCTGCCCGGCGCCGCCTTGGGTAAGCCAGTGGTGCCGGAGGTGAACAGGTAGATGGCGGTGTCACCCATAGTGGGCGGATCGGCCGGCTTGGGGGCCGTATTCCGATGGGCGCTGACCGTTGCCGCCATGTTCACATAGCCCTCCGGTGCATCGCCGAAGATGTTCGTGGTGTTGGTATCGGCCAGGAACAGGAATGGGTTGGGGTGGCTGGTCCTGATATCGGCTTTCACGCCGTCAAAGGCCTCCACCAGTTCCTCGCCCACAACGACCATTTTAGGACTGACCAGATTGATGCTGTGTTCCAGTACGCGCCCCTTCTGGGAGGTGTTGAGCATGGCACAGGCCACGCCCACCTTGGCGGCACCGGCGACCACGGCGAGCAGCTCCGGGCGGTTTTCCAGGAATACGGCGATGGTATCGCCCCGGATAAGGCCCTCTGTCTTCAGGAAACCGGCAATGCGGTTGGCCCAACCGTTGAATTCCCGCCAGGTAATGCTGCGGTCTTCGAACAGGATGGCCGGGCGGTGTCCGTATTTTTCGGCGTTGCGGTCCACCAGGGTGCCAAGGGTCAGGTCCTTGTTCTCGTTTTTGACCGAGTAGTAGTAATAGCCCTTGGCAATGGCGGGAAATCGCCGGAGTATGCCCGGCAGGCTGCGAGCAATGTCACGTGGGGATACGTTGTCCTGGGTCATAGGGTCATCCGTCAGGGTCAGTGTGAAACGTTGTTGTTTGTTTTGCCCCCGGACAACGAATGGCTCCGGGGTTAATCCAGAAACAGGTCCGGCAGCAGGGGCTTGTCGCCTGGCTGGTACCGGTAGTGTTCGAAATCCGTTACGCCGTCGGCCCTGAGCACGTCCTCATCGATCAGGGACTGACCGGTCATTGCCCCGGCAGGACGGCTGAGGACGCTCAGTGCGGCGTCCGCCATGATGTCTGGCTTGCGGCCCTGGGCCATCATTTGCGGGCCGCCCACTTCAAACTCAATGGCGGCCGTGGCGATTAACGTTTTAGGCCACAGGGTGTTCACTGAAACCCCGTAACGCCGAAACTCCTCGGCCATACCCATGCTCAGCATGGTCATGGCGTACTTGGTGGTGGTGTAGGGCCCATACTGGGCGAACCACCGGGTATCCAAATTCAAAGGCGGCGACAGGCTCAGGATATGGGCCTGGTCGGACTCCTTCAGCCAGGGCAATGCCGCCTGACTGCAGAGGAATACGGCGCGAGCGTTGACCTGATGCATCAGGTCGTACCGGCTGACCTTCAGGTTCTCGACGCCGGTCAGTTTGATGGCGCCCGCGTTGTTTACCAGCGCATCAATGCCGCCAAAATGGTTCGCAGCTTCATCTATCCGCTGGCGCACCAGTTTTTCGTCTCGCACATCCAGCACCAGTGGCAGGGCCTGGCCACCTGCCTGTCGAATTTCCTCCGCCACGCTGTGTATCGTGCCCGGCAGCTTTGGATGCGGTTCGTCGGATTTTGCACCGATCACCACATTGGCACCTTCTCGGGCACAGGCAAGGGCGATGGCTCGCCCGATACCCCGGCTGCCTCCGGTTATAAAAACGGTTCTGTTCTTCATTGTGCTCATTGTCCGGCCTCCTCTGAGGTGACGTCTGTGGCAGTGATCTCTACCAGTAACTGGCTGCGTTTTACCTGGTCGCCTTTGGTGGCCAGTATCTCGCCGACCGTGCCATCGCGGTCGGCTTTTACCGGATGCTCCATCTTCATGGCCTCCAGGATGACCAGAGTGTCGCCCTGTTTCACCGCCTGGCCGGCCTGGACCAGAACATCAATAATGGCGCCGTCCATGGTGGCCTTGATACGGCCACTGCCGCTGGCGGCGGCACCGCTGGCCGGCTGGTGGGTCACGTCACGCACTGCCAGTGCCTGCCCGAACGCCTGCAAATATAGGTGATTGCCCTGGCAGTGATATTGGCATCGCTGACGAACGCCGTTGTCGATAATGCATAACAGGCCATCGCCCATGCTTTCAAGGTCGAGCTCGTATTGCTCTTCGCCCAGGGTCACGGTGACATGATTGCCGGCGCGGCGGACCAGCAGTTCCAGGGTTTTATCGCCGGTATCCAGTTTCATCGGACTGACAGTCGACGGTGCGTTGCTCCAGGCATTATTGAGGTCGGCCCGAACGTCAGGACGGCCTGAATTGCCATGGCTGAACACGCAGGCCGCCAACGCAAGCTCGCGGATGCTGATGTCTTTTGGTGCCAGGGATGGATCGTCTCTGAACGCCTGTTGCAGGAAGGCGGTGGTGGCCTCGCCTTCGCCGAAGGTGTCGTCCGCGATGATGCGGCTCAGGAAATAACGGTTGGTGGTCACACCGAATACAGTGGTGTCTTCCAGCGCCCTGAGCAGTCGACGACGGGCTTCGTTGCGATTGGCCCCCCAGGCGATCACCTTGGCCAGCATGGGATCATAGTGAGGCGTAATCGAGTCCCCGGAGCGCACGCCGGTATCAAACCGCAAACCTTCGCCTTCCGCAGGCTGGAACTGGTGCAGCTGCCCGGTTTGCGGTGTGAAGCCGTTGGCTGGGTCTTCTGCGTAAAGGCGCACTTCAATGGCATGGCCGTTCAGCTGGATCTGGTCCTGTGTTAGTGGCAGCGCCAGGCCCTCGGCCACGGAAAGCTGCCAGGCCACCAGATCCTGACCGGTGATCAGTTCGGTCACAGGGTGCTCCACCTGCAGGCGGGTGTTCATTTCCAGGAAGTAGAAGTTGCGGTCCTTGTCGGCGAGGAACTCGACCGTACCAGCACCTTCATAGTCACAGGCCAGCGCCGCCTTCACGGCAGCTTCGCCCATGGCCTGGCGCAGTTCGGGTGTTACAAACGGAGAGGGTGCCTCTTCGATGACTTTCTGATGGCGCCGCTGAACTGAACAGTCCCGTTCACCGAGATACACCGCGTTACCGTGTTGGTCTGCAAATATCTGGATTTCGATATGGCGGGGTTCAATAACCGCCTTCTCCAGAATCAGCTCACCATCGCCAAAGGCCTGCTTGGCTTCGGAGCGAGCCCGCTGAATGTTATCGGCCAGTTCCGCTGCCTTTTCCACCAGACGCATACCACGGCCACCCCCGCCGGCAGAGGCCTTGATCATCAATGGGTAGCCGATATTTTCGGCGGCGTTGATGAGTTCTTCGTCGCTGGCATTGTCGCCCTCGAACCCCGGCACCACCGGCACACCGGCTTCCTGCATGGCAATCTTCGATCGCCGCTTACTGCCCATCAGCTCAATAGCCGCCTCCGGTGGCCCGACAAACACCAGGCCGGCGTCTTTGCAGGCCCTGGCAAACCCGGAATTCTCCGACAGGAACCCATACCCCGGATGCACACAATCCGCCCCGGTTTTCCGCGCCGCCTCAATAATCGCCTCTGCGTTCAAATACGACGCCGATACCTGAGCCAGTCCGATACACACCGCCTCGTCGGCCAATTCCACGTGCAGGGCCTTGGCGTCTGCCTCGGAATACACTGCCACCGTCCGGTATCCCAGCGACTTCGCGGTTTTGATCACCCGTACGGCGATTTCGCCTCGGTTCGCTATCAGGAGCTTTTTTAGCATTTTTGCTGGTCTCATGGTTGGGTGGTTATCCGCTTTGGTGGGAGGGAGGCCCTGGTTCAGGACACGCCGTGAATACGTCCATGTAGGCTCCTAAAAAACATCCATGTTTTTTAGGGTCCTGAACCAGGGCCTCCCTCCCACCAAAGCTCCTTCCAACTGTTGTAATTGCATGTCTTTTTTTATGAGCGTTTTGCACGGTGTCTGGGGTCGGGGTTGATCCGGCTTTCCGGGACCGTCAAAAACATGGATGTTTTTGTCGAGCGTACAGGGACGTATTCACCGCGTGTCCCGGAAAGCCGGATCAATCCCGACCCTCCACCATCAGTCTGACTTGGCCCAAGAAGCCGGCCGTTTCTGCATAAACGCAAGAGTCCCCTCGGAACCCTCGTCACTGCGAATCGCCTCGGCAAACTTCCCGGCAGCACTGTCCAGAAGCCCACTCATCGACTCGTGACCAACGCGGTGCAACAACGCCTTGGTCTGGGCCGTCGCATTCGGCGCGCACTGCTGTACCCGGTCAACCGCATGGCCGAGCAACTCATCAATCTCAACTTCAGACTCCGCCACCTGGTGAACAATCCCCAGCCGGCACGCCTCATCCGCGTCCACTCGCAGCCCCAGCAACGCCAACCGACGCGCCTGCGTCAGCCCGATGCGCTCCACCACAAACGGCGCAATCTGCGCGGGAATGACTCCCAGGGTCGTCTCCGGCATACCAAACTTGGCTGTCGGCCCGGCAATCGCCACATCCGACACACAGGCCAATCCAAAACCGCCGCCCATCACCGCACCCTCGGTGACTGCAATCACCACCTTCGACGACTCGTTCACCTGTTGAATCATCTGGCCGAACGCCCGGTTCAGCCGGTAGAAAGGATCTTCCTCACCCTCGGAAGGCTTCTGCCCCCGGGCACCGGCCATGTCCTTGATATCCCCGCCGGCGCAAAAGTGGCCACCGGCTCCGCGAATCACCACGGCACGAATGCTGGCGTCGTTCTCAACCTGACTGAACACCGTCGACAGTTCCGCCACCATCTGCAGGCTCATGGCGTTCCGAACGTCCGGCCGGTTGATGGTGACGTGAAGGGCAGGCCCCTGTTTCTCCAGAACTAGCGTTTCGCAGTGAGGTAAATTTTCCATAGACATGACTCCAATACCGTTGTCTGGGGGCTGGTTGGCAGGAAGGTAGGGCCGTTTCGGGACCGTCAAAAACATGGATGTTTTTGTCGAGCGTACATGGACGTATTCACAGCGTGTCTCGAAACGGCCCTACCTTCCTGCCTGCCAGTCCTTCCCCCAATGCCAAAATCCAAAAAATCAGTCCCGCTGCTTACCAGGCAAAGTCCCCATCATCTTGCAGATAATCCCCAACATGATTTCGTCAGCACCGCCGCCAATCGACACCAGCCGCACATCCCGGAACGCACGGGACAGCGGGTTCTCCCACATGTAACCATTGCCCCCCCAGTACTGCAGGCAACTGTCCGTCACCTCACGCCCAAGCCGGCCAGCCTTCAGCTTGGCCATTGACGCCAGCTTGGTCACATCCTTGCCTTCCACATGCAGCTCACAGGCTTGATAGGTGAGGGCACGCAGGGCTTCCACTTCGGTTTGCAACTCTGCCAGGCGGAAGTGAATCACCTGGTTGTTGATCAACGGCTGCCCGAACGTTTTGCGCTCGCGGCAGTATTCAATGGTCTTGTTGATACAGAGCTCCAGCGCCTTGATCACGTTGGCCGCGCCCCACATCCGTTCCTCCTGGAACTGCAGCATCTGCATCATGAACCCGGTGCCTTCCGCACCGATCCGATAACGCTGCGGTACTCGCACATCGTCAAAGAAAATCTGCGCGGTCTCGGAAGAGCGCATGCCTAGCTTGTTCAGGTGTGGGCTGAAGGAAATGCCCGGCGTGTTCATGGGCACTACGATGAGCGACTTGTTCTTGTGGGGCTTGTCGTCGGAGGTGTTGGCCAGCAGGCAGATAAAGTCGGCTTTGGGGCTGTTGGTGATCCACATCTTGGAGCCGTTGATGACGTAGTCATCGCCGTCCTGTTTTGCGGTGGTTTTCATTCCCGCCACGTCAGAACCGGCGGCGACTTCGCTGACGCCGATACAGCCCACAATATCGCCGGCAATGGCCGGGGCAAGGAAGGTCCGTTTGAGTTCGTCAGAGCCAAAGCGTGAAATGGCAGGGGTGCACATATCAGTCTGCACGCCTATTGCCAGCGGCACACCTCCGCAATGGGCAGTGCCGAGTTCTTCGGCGGCCACCAGGTTGTAGCTGTAATCCAGCCCCATGCCGCCATACTCTTCCGGCTTCTGAATGCCCAACACGCCCAGGTTGCCGAGCTTCTTGAAGATATCGTGAATCGGGAACTCGCCGGCTTCTTCCCATTCGTCGCAGTGGGGATTGATTTCCTTCTCCACGAAATCGCGGACGGTTTTTCTGAGGGCTTCGTGTTCGGCTGTGAATTTCACGTTTTTGTTCTCCTGATTGATTGTTAGCCCGTGCCTATTTGGTGATGGTGCACGTTCTCTAGCTTGGGTGGCGGCTGTGTGGGCGGGCCTTCAGAAACACGCTCCTTCGGCACATCCATGTGACGCTCGGGCTCCGCCATCCATGGCTCCGCACGGTTTCTGAAGGCCCGCCCACACAGCCGCTTTGTCTATAAATTCGTTGCTTCCTGCAGGGCGTTTTTTGGGAGGCCTCCCGCTCCGGGGCCAACCACCATGACTAAGCTCCCCTAGAGGCGGGCAACGCCAAATGAATTAGGCCGCAACTGCCGAACCTCAGCCTCCCGACAAACCGACAGCACCAACGCCAGAACCCGCCGGGTATCCCGCGGATCTATCAGCCCGTCGTCCCACAACCGAGCTGTACCGAACAGGGCCGTAGAGCCGTCTTCCAGTTTCTTGGCCGTGGCCTGCTCCAGGAAATCCAGCGTTTTCGGATCTGGTTCCAGGCCGCCCCGGCGCTGTTTGTCTTCGGCCACAATGCGCATCACCTTGCCCGCCTGAGCAGGGCCCATGACCGCCGTGCGGCTGTTGGGCCAGGCGAAGATGAAGCGTGGGTCCAGGCCGCGGCCACACATCGCGTAGTTACCTGCACCATAGGAACCGCCGATCACAATTGCGACCTTCGGCACCCGGCAATTCGCCACCGCCTGGATCATCTTTGAGCCGTGTTTGATGATGCCGTTCTGTTCCGAATGGGTGCCCACCATGAAACCCGTGGTGTTATGCAGGAACAGCAAAGGCGTGCCGGCCTGGTCGCAGAGCTGGATAAACTGCGCTGCCTTGGTAGCGCCGGCAGGCGTGATCGGGCCGTTGTTGCCGATGATGCCAACCGAGTGGCCTTCAATGCGGATGGTGCCGCACACGGTCTGGTCGTCGTAGCCGTTCTTGAAATCCATGAACTTCGAGCCGTCGGCTATGCGGGCGAGGATTTCACGCACGTTATAGGGCTTCTTGGCGTCACTGGGAATTACGCCCAGCAACTCTTCGGCTGGATAAAGCGGCTCTTCCCATTCCGGCTCCCGTGATGGGGGTAACTGCTCGTTCCAGGGCAGGGCGTCGAGCACATTGCGGGCGTGGCGGATGCCGTCGGCGTCGTCCTCGGCCAGGTATTCCGCCGTGCCGGCCACTTCTGCGTGCATCTGTGCGCCGCCGAGCTCTTCATCGGTAGCGACTTCGCCGGTGGCCGCTTTCAGCAGGGGAGGGCCGGCGAGGAACATCTTGGCCTGTTCCCGCACCACAATCACATAGTCCGACAGCCCCGGCTGATAGGCACCGCCGGCGGTCGCATTGCCATGAACCACCGTTACCTGCGGAATGCCAGCGGCGGACATGCGTGCCTGGTTGGCGAAACCGCGCGCGCCCAGCACGAAGATATCCGTGGCGTAGTTCAGGTTGGCACCGCCGCTTTCAGACAGTGACACCACCGGCAGCTTGTTCTCCATGGCAATTTGTTGCAGCCGCAGGGTCTTGTCCAGCCCCGCCGGTGTGATGGTGCCGCCCTTGATGGCGCTGTTACTGGCCACCACCAGGCAACGAATGCCGCTAACCGTGCCAATGCCGGCGATAATGCCGCCTCCGGACAGGCTGCCATCCTTGTCGTCGTGCATCTTGTAGCCGGCCAGGGAGCACAGCTCCAGGAACGGCGTACCGCGATCCAGCAGGCGATTGATTCGGTCACGGGGCAACAGTTTCCCACGCTTGGTGAACTTCTCCCGCGCCGCTTCCGCCAGATCAAGAACCTTCTGCTCCACATCGCGGAAGGTGGCAATGTGCGCCTCCATCACCTCCGCGTTTGCGCGAAAGTCATCCGACTGGGGATTTACGGTGGACTCCAGTACCTGCATCGAATTCTCCTCAGTCGTCACTCAACACTTTTGGCGTGACTGCCCGGTGGAACCCATTAAAGGGCTCATTGTTCTTCGCTTTCGGGAACGGCCAAACTCGGCCCCCCTGGGACGCGGCGCCGTCAATTCGCAAACAGTCCCCACTGATAAACGCCGCCGCCGGGCTCAGCAGGAAACAAATCGCTGCACTGACCTCGGACTCCGTCCCCATTCGCTTAAGAGGCACGTTATCCCCGAGGCTACGAATCCACTGCTTCATATGTTCGGGATAGTTATCCATCCCACTGGAGGCAATCCAGCCCGGAGCCACAGCGTTCACCCGAACCCCGGAGCAACCCCACTCAACTGCAGCTGTCTGGGTAAAATTCACCATTCCTGCCCGGGCAGCGCCGGAATGCCCCATGCCAGGCATGCCGCCCCACATGTCCGCCACGATGTTCACGATGGCGCCGCCGGTTTTTGACAACACCTGATTGTAGGCTTCACGGGCAATGAGAAAGCCACCCGTAAGATTCGTGCGAACCACCGTCTCCCAACCTTTCTGGTTGATGTTTGCCAGCGGCGACGGAAACTGACCCCCGGCGTTATTCACGACGCCGTTCAGTCCGCCATGTTCCTCAATGATGGCCGTGACGGTCGCCTTTACAGACTCTTCCTCACGGATGTCGCACACGTGAGCGGAAGCAATACCACCGTCCTCAGTAATCTCGGCTTTCACCGCCTCAACCTTCTCAGCCTTCCGCCCAACGAGCGCAACCCGAGCCCCAAGCGCGGCGAGTTCATGAGCGGTACAACGCCCAATTCCGGAACCACCCCCGGTAACGATAAAAACCTGATCCCGAAAGAGATTCGGGTGAAAAACAGACTGATAGCTCATAACAAGAGGACCTTTTCAAATGTTCGGGCGCTCTGGTGGGAGGATATGTCCGGGACCGTCAAAAACATGGATGTTTTTGTCGAGCGTACAGGGACGTATTCACCGCGTGTCCCGGACATATCCTCCCACCAGAGTGCATGCACCAATGTAAAATCAATCAAGCAGTTCAGCACGAACCGGAACAGGGAACTCAAGCAACTGCTGGGCAAACGCCTTCCCCTGCGGATCAATCCGCAAGCTGGCAACGCCCCCGCCACCAAGACTGTGCTCCAACAGGAAATTAAAGGCCTGAAACCCCGGCAACGCCCAACGGGTCACCCGACCATGCTCAGGGTGTAGCGTATGGGCCATCCATTCCGCCACCGCCAACTCCGTCAACGCCACCTCAATAAACGGCGCAAACTCCGCCTTACGGGCAATCACCCCGATATTGGTGTGATCCCCCTTGTCACCACTGCGCGCCCAGGCCAGTTGAATCAAAGGCACCGTGGTATCCGTGGCCGGAGCGGCCGCACTGGCAGACTGCTGAACCAGCTGGCTCGGCTCGAACCCACCGTCAGTAGCCACGTCTACCGCCTGCTTGTCACCACCAAGATCCACGGCAACGGACACCTCCGTTTTCGGAACCAGGCACGAATACAACCGAATCTTCGGCCACACCGTCGGCCGTCCACCCACAATGCCCGTAATCCCAGGTGCCATCCCTGTCGCCGCCTGGGCGATTTCCCGGGAAAACAGCACCAACGCTTCCTTCTTGAGGTGGGCCGTGCTGATCTTCACCACCACCTCCCGACATTCTCCCATACGCCCCTGAGCGCCGTAGGTGGCCTCGGTGCCTAATAGTTCGATGCTGTTTTCCGTGTAGTCCGGTAAACCCCGCTCACTGAACATCCGGGAGGTTTTGGCCAAGATCGCCTCGGCGACTGTCCGGGCCTTGGCCTTCGCATCCATGCCTGCCAACAAGAAGGTTACCGTGCACTTGAAACCGTCCGGCCAGGTGCCGGACACCTTATAGCTGTCCGTGGGGGGAAGCCCCTTGGCGCCAGAAACCCGAACCTCGTCCGTTGCCACTTCCTCAAGGGAGACCCCGGTAAAATCACAGGTCACATCCGGCAGCAGGTAAGCTCTCGGGTCGCCGATTTCATAGACCAACTGTTCCGCCACCGTGCCCCGGGACACTTTGCCCCCGGTACCTTGCGGCTTGGTCATGATGAAATCCCCGGTGGCGGAGACTTCTGCAATCGGAAAGCCCATATCGGCATAACCCTCGGCTACATCTTCCCAGTCGGTAAAGTTACCGCCCGTGGATTGCGCGCCGCATTCCAGTAAGTGCCCGGCCAGGCTGCCCTGGGCAAGTCGGTCGTAATCGCTCCAGCGCCAGCCAAATTCATGCACCAGAGGCGCCAGCACCAGGGCGCTGTCGGCAACCCGGCCGGTGATAACCATGTCCGCACCCTGTTCCAGTGCTGCGACCAATCCCGGAGCGCCAAGGTAGGCGTTCAGGCTGACCAGCATCGGCGGCATTGGCTGTGCGGTGGTCATCTCGGTGATGCCGGCATCGGCCAGTTGCTTCTTTTTCGGCAAAAGGTCATCACCCAGCACCAGGGCGATCTTCATCTCCAAGCCGGCTTTTTCGCACAAAGCCTGCAGAGCATCGCGGCAGGCGACGGGATTGACGCCACCGGCGTTCGCCAATACCCGGATGCCTTTCTGTTTGATCTCACCCAGCAAGGGGCCCATCACCGTTTGTACGAAGTCGCGGGCGTAACCCTGGCTTGGGTCCTTCATCTTCTGCCCCGCCATGATGGACATGGTGATTTCCGCCAGGTAGTCCGCCACCAGGTAATCAATATTGCCCTTGTGGACCAGTTGGGCGGCAGCCGTTTCGGTGTCGCCCCAGAAGGCGGCAGAGCAGCCAATACGGACGGTTTGTGGCCTGGAGATGTCGGAATCTGGCATGTCTTCACCTTGTTAACGGAAGCCGCAAAGTGCTTTCAGAGACCCTTACAGGGTCGCTTTTAGCGGAGATTGTCTATCATGCGGCTGACGATACCAAGCAAGCGCTTGGTTTGTAAACAGGCAAATTCGGGATAGAATGGGCGCTCTTCTGTTCCCTGGCTGGAAAACACTGTGAATCAAGACTCTATCCTGCGCTCACTGGTTGCCGACAACCTGGTTTCCGATCCCGCCGGAGCCCGTGGCCGGCTTCTCCACGAGGCCGCAAAGCTGTTTCGTGACAAGGGTTATGAGCGGACCACCGTCAGGGATCTGGCCGCCGCCGTTGGCATTCAGTCCGGTAGCCTGTTCCACCACTTCCGCACCAAGGAAGAAATCCTCAAGGCCGTCATGGTGGAGACCATTCGTCTCAACACGGCCCTGATGCAGGCTGCCGTGGATGCGGCCAGTACCCATCGTGACAAGTTGCAGGCGCTGATTCGCGCTGAACTGGAGTCCATCAACGGGCAGACCGGGGAGGCCATGGCAGTGCTGGTGTTCGAGTGGCGTAGCCTGTCCGAGGAATCCCAGGCTTACGTCCTTGAGCTTCGGGATATCTACGAGCAGTTGTGGTTGGGTGTGCTGGAGACCTTGCGTCAGGACGGCGTGCTGGCGGCAGATCCCTTTGTGGTGCGCCGTATGCTCACGGGCGCCCTGAGTTGGACAGTGACATGGTATCGGCCTGACGGTGGCCTGACCCTGGATGATTTGACGGCGCAGGTGGTTGCAATGATGGGTTTAACGACGCCCTGAATCGGATAACCCGGCGTTAAATGCTGATGGTGGTACAAATGTCTCAATTGTAATTTTTTACATAACTTATTGTTTTAAAGAAATTAAAAGATAATTTCCTCTCGTCTATGTGGGCCATTGGCCTGATCGGCATAACCAAATCGGCAATCCAGCCATTTTTGTCTGACAAGATTCAACGCATTCTTGCCCTCGTCAAAGATGAACGGGACAGTGATTGCGATCGCCCCCGACCTATAAAAACAATGCAAACAGGACGAACTATGAACTCCTCACTGGTGAATTCCTTTGGGCATGCCCTCAACGTTCGCAGCCGTCACCTGCTTCTTCTTGTGGTGACGTTTTTGGCCGGTTGCTCGGCCAACCCCATCTACACTACAACGGGTGTGGTGCTCTCCAATTACTCCGAGGGGGAAGCAACCCCTTACGTCATGCAGATGTCCGATCCGCAAATGGCCTGTGCGTTGGGTGAGGGCGTTGACCCGCTGTTGTACTCGTTTTCCCGCGTGACCGAGGCGCCTGAGAGCACCGGTTCCCTGTTGATGCTGCTGGCCGCGAACTGCTCTGAATACAAGGCATGGGAAGCGGAACTGGAATACCTGCGCGCTGATTTTGCCGGTGACGTACCCGCCGCAAAAGACGCGCGGGAGAAAGCAAAGCGGCTGAATGCCCGAACCGCCAAGCGTCGCTATGTCGCCTATCAGCGCGCCATGGCGGCCTATGACTTTGACCCGGCCGCAAAGGAATTCGAGTGTCCGTTCCTGTTCGATGACCAGGAGGAGCTGACTTTCCTGCTGGGCCTGCTGACCGGCATGCAGGCCATCGTGAACGACGCCAACTCCGGTGCCATGGCAGGGGTTCCCCGCAATATTGCGCCCCGGGCGGAGCGTGCCGCCGAATGCCTGGATAACGAAAAATGGGGCGGTTTACCGAATGCCATACGCGGCATGGTGTGGTTGCTGTTGCCGGACACCCGCCCCAGCCTGTCTCCGGATCCCTGGGAAGTGCTTGAGGATAGCTCCCGCCTGGGGGTTGAATCGGGTATACGGGCGTCCATGGCTCTTGAGGCCGTGGCTGCAGAGACGTTTGGTCGCCCGGAGGTGCTCAAGGATGTCATCGCGCGGTTCGCCGACGCGGATGGAGTGATCAAAGTATGGGCTGAGTATCGCCTGGTAGACGAGATCGCCCGAGACGTCATTCAGTTCTCGTCCGATAAGCATTGGACAGCGAACTACGGCTACCGCACGCCCCGTACCTATTTCGGAAGACTGAGCCCGGAACGGCTCGAAGAGCCTGAAACCATGGATCTGGACGGCCTGCTCTAAGCAGGCCCCCGACTCACTGTAATTACCTACAAACACAAGAAAGACCCGGAGGTCATTCATGATCCGTAAATCCCTTGCTGCCCTTTCTTTTGCTGCAGTTGCTCCGATGGCCGCCGCACAGTCTGTGACGATGTGCGTTTTCGATGTGATCGGCGCAAACGGTGATATGTACAACATGGTCAAAGACTATGCGCTGGAAATGAAAGCCCATGGGGTTGATTTTGAACTGCGCCCCTACACTGACGAAGGGGTTGCCGTGGGTGATTTCAATTCCGGACAATGCGACGCCGTCGCCGCTACGGATCTTCGGACCCGCCCGTTCAACCGATTTACCGGCAGCATCAGCGCCGTTGGCGCGATCCCGACCTATGACGATCTGAAAACAACCCTCGCCACGCTTGCGCAGGCCAAGGCAGCGCCCTTGATGAAACAGGGCGACTATGAGGTGCTGGGCATTGTTCCGGCGGGTGCAGGCTACCTGTTTGTCAATGACCGTAGCATTGATACCGCTGGTGAACTGGCCGGCAAGCGCATGGCCACACTGGATTACCAGAAGGACGCCATCCACATGGTCAACCATGTGAAAGCGACGGTTGTACCCTCCGACATCACCAACTTTGCCGGCAAGTTCAACAATGGCTCGGTGGATACGGCTTACGCACCGGCGTTTGCCTACGAAGCTCTGGAACTCTACAAGGGCATTGGTGAAGACGGTGGCATCGTTGATTATCCGCTGGCGCAACTGACCATCCAGGTCATTGCCCGAGACGATGTGCTCGACGACGACACGGCTCAGAAGTCCCGTGAAGTTGCCTGGGGGATGTACGGCCAGGCCATGGACCTGATTCAGCGGCAGGAGTCCGCCATTCCGGAGGAAAAGTGGATCCGTATTCCCGATGCTGACATCGAAGGCTATCAGGAGATGTTTCGGGAAAACCGCCTGCAGCTTCGGGATGGAACCGATGGTGCCAATAAGGTCTATCACCCGAAGATGATGAGCCTGCTCAGCAAAATCCGTTGCTCCAGCAATCCCGGTGCCTCCGAGTGCACAGCGCCTGACCGCGAATAATAAAGGCTGACCCTCCATGAACTGGCGAGCATTATCAGCGGCAGGCCCGAAAACGCTGTACCCCGTGCATCGATTGCACGGGGTTATCCTCCTGCTGCTCCTTATCTTTACGCTTCTTCTGGGTATGGGAAACTCACTCCACTCGCGCATGCTGTGGGTGGGGGAGCAGACCTGGCCGAACTACTACCTGCTGGACCCGGACGCCACGGAGCCGACCTGCACGTTGTCCATGGATGTGGATGCAGAGGTCAGGAAACGTGTCGAGGCCTACGAGCCAGATCCGGACGACCTTTTCAGCTCGCCGCCGGACCCGGATGCGATCCGCAAGTCCCTGGAAAAAAACCTGGCACTCTGCCAGCAGAAGCATCGCCTCTATGAAGAAAACCAGGAGCATGCCACCGAGGCGTTGGCAGTTTACAAGGCGGTTGAACAGGGCTTTGCGGATTTCCTGCTGGATAATATCGAGCTCACCAAGTTCCTGTTTATCGCCATGTTTGCCATGGCTGCGGCGATTTCGGCCTTCGACGCCGATCACATAGCCCTGCGACTGCCGCGCAACCGGTCAGAGTGGCGTCTGAGCCAGGGCATGCAGTTTGTGGTCAACGGCCTGATGGTGTACTCCCTGTTCTCTTACGTGGGCAAGTTATCCTCTTCGCCGGGCTCGGGAGGCACCGCGTTGCTGCAATACGCCTGGGCGGCCGTCTTCGGGCTGTTCATGGTGATCAACCTGATGCGGTTTGTGTCGGTGCCGTCTCGAATGAGGCCAGGATCACTGGCGGCGTCCTCCGGCCTGGTACTGCCGCTGTATTGCGCAATGGGCCTGATCGCGATGAGTTATTTCTTCTTCGTGGACGGCTACTCGTCCGGCCTGGCGATCTATTTCGGTATGATGACCAACCTGTCCTCGATGTTTATCAACATCGGGCTCTATGTGCTTGTGGGCATGGCGCTGAAGCAGACTCGCATTCCGGACCTGCTGTTGAACGTCATCAAACCTTACCATCTGCCCGCGCCCATGTTGGCCTCGGTGATGATATTCGCGACCGCTTTTCCCACTGCGTTTACTGGCGCCTCGGGGATTTTCATCCTGGCCGTGGGTGGTGTCGTCTACGATGAAATGCGCAAGAGTGGAGCAGGGCGACAGCTATCGCTGGCTACCACGGCCATGTCCGGCAGCTTGGGGGTGGTTCTTAATCCCTGTTTGCTGATCGTGGTTGTGGCGGCGCTGAACAAGGAAGTGACCACCTCCGAAATGTACGGCTGGGGTTTCTGGGTGTTTATTATGTCGGCCACCCTGTTCTCTGTGGTTGTCTGTAAAACCCAGGGCAACTGGAAGCCTCGCCCGGCTCCGGGGGCATTCCGTAAATCGCTGGCGCAGCTTCGCCCCCTGGTGCCTTATGCCATCGTTACCGCGGTGGTTATCCTGGCCATCTGGGTCATTCTCGGTTTGGGATTCAATGAGTACAGCGCGCCGATGATCCTGCCGCTGGTGATGCTGGCGCTGGTCTATCTCGATTCGGGCAAGGATCCCAACGAACAGGGCCAATCCCGGGTGCGTGCTTTTTGTATGCGTACAACGGCGGCCGCCAGTGACTCTGCCGTACACATCGGCGCACTGCTGGCGCTGATTGGTTTCTCTATCTGTCTCGGGGGCATCCTGGAACGTTCCGATGTGGTGCACGCATTGTTCCCGGAAAACCTGACCAGCCCCTGGATCGCCATGTTGGTGATTGTGGTTATGCTCACCATTATCGGCATGGTGATGGACCCGTTCGGCGCGGTCATCCTGGTGTCGGCCACCATCGCGCAGCCCGCCATCCAGTTGGGTATCGACCCGCTGCACTTCTGGATCGTGTGCCTGGTGGCGTTTGAACTGGGCTACCTGAGCCCGCCGGTGGCACTGAACCATCTGCTGACACGGCAGGTGGTAGGTGAAACCGAGGTGTTGGCCGCTGAGCGCACGGGTTCGTTCTGGCATCGCTATGAGAGACTGTTATTGCCACTGGTGGTGATGGGACCGACATTGCTGACGGCGGCGTTCGTGCCTCTGTTTTTCTACGCACTGTAGATATAGAGCCTCGGAGGCACCGACGCGAAACCGCCTGTGGGGTAACCTGCAGGCGGTTTTTTGCATCTGATTATGGGTTTGGAACGTAATCGGTTTCATAGGCGTTTAATGAGTACCATACTGAAAGCATATGGTGTCGTTCTCGCACTTCTAAGTTGTCGTCCTTGTGAGCCCATTATGATTCGGACTGTTCCTGTTACTGCTGGTTTGATCTCGTTTACATTGCTGTTCGCAGGCTGCGGCGGTGGTGGATCCGGTGGTAGCAGTGAGGCGCAACCCGATCTGAGTGGGGTGATTGACATCGAGAGCGGTACACGGGTGGACTCCGATACCGCAGATGATCGTCGTGTTGACCTTGCCACCGCCAATAACACGGCCGTGTCTGCCCAGACTCTGCCGCCGGGCGCAACGGTGGGTGGCTATCTGAGTTCTGGCTCCGATACCTACGCAAATTTTTTCCAGTACTTTGAAGATGCCGTTGATGTCTACGCCGTAGACCTGTCACCCGGAGACCGCGTCTCTTTTCAGGTGTTCAGTTCTCCGGAGGATCTCCTGCCCGCTGGCGCAGCGGCGCCGGAGCGTTCTCTTCGGATACTGAAACAGCAGGCGGGAACCGTTGTGGAAGTGGCGTCTCAGTCTGCTTCGGGTGATCTGCGACCGCTGGTCGAGGTGCTCGACGACACTTTCGAGCCCGGCTCTTACCTGGTGGAAGTCAGTACCACCAGCGGTATTCCATTTCGGTACGTGCTGTCGCTGGCAGGTGAGGGAACAGCCAGCGTGATGAACACCAGCTACTCGACGCCGCCATTCATGATTGATGAAGCCGTAGTCACCCTCGCGCCAGCCTCGGGGAACCTGCCAGTGATCGCAGCGATGGCGACGTCACAGCGCAGGGAACTGGGTCGAGGTGCCTGGCTGTTGCGCCGTGACCGGCCACGAAACCTGGCAACCATGTCGTCCGGGCAGCGAGAAAGTGCGCGTCAGGAAACCCTGGAATGGGTCAGGGAGTTGCAGCAACAGCCCGGTGTGACATCAGCGGAGCCGAACTACCTCTATTCCTCCCAACAAGTGTCCCCGGACAATGATCCACTCTACAGTCGCCAATGGAGTCTGCCGCTGATTCAAACGCCGTTGGCCTGGCAGGCCGCACCGAGTGCGGGTGCAGATATTGGTATCGCGGTCATGGATACCGGCGTATTCCGATCGCCACCGACGGCGACGGGCGACTGGCATCCGGACTTGAGCGCCAATGTGCAACTGATCCCAGGGCAGATCATGGATTACGTATCGGGTGATCTGGATATTGATCGGGAGGACAGTGGCCAACGTGACACGAACCCCGCCGACCCGGGTGACGGCAAGGCCCGGAGCAGTAATTTCCACGGAACCCATGTGGCAGGTATTGCCGCTGCCGTCGATAACACCCAGGGTGTAGTCGGGGTTTCGCCGGGGGCCACTATCTATCCGGTACGGGTGCTCGGGCGTGACGGTGTAGGGTCGTCCGCTGACCTGATCGACGCCCTGAATTGGGCAGCCGGCCGGAATGAAATAGAGGTGATTAATCTCAGTCTCGGTGGGCTTGGACCAAGCAACGCGCTGAAGCAGGCGATCGACGCCGCCTGGAATGGTGGCAACGGCAAACTGATTGTTGCCGCTGCTGGCAACCAGGGTACGGACGAGCCTACCTACCCGGCTGCCTATCCCAACGTTATCGGAGTGGGGGCTGTAGACGGCGGAAGTGTGCGTGCCTCGTATTCCAACGTTGGCCAGTCCGTCGACGTGGTTGCTCCGGGTGGTGATGCAAGCAGGGATGCCAATCAGGACGGTACGGCCGATGTCATTGTCAGCGCCTGGGGGCGCGACGATACGGGCTCATTCGAGCCGGGATACGCTGGCCTGCAGGGAACCTCAATGGCGGCACCTCATGTGGCGGGCGTTTACGCCCTGATGAAGGCGGAAGTGCCGACCCTTACCCCTGCCGGATTTCAGAGTTTCCTGGTAAATGGTGACCTTACGGACGATGTGGGGCCCGCGTTTGAATACGGAGCGGGACAGATCAACGCATTGGCGGCGATGGATGCGGCCCTGGACGGCAACTTCCCAATCACTCTTGGTTCCTCGCCCACGGCCATACAGTTCAATGCTGCGGTGCTCAGCGAACAGCTGGTATTTTCGACCTACCCCGAAGGCGAGAGCGTCACCATCACAGACGTGGACCCTGGTGCGCCATGGCTTGATGTGAGTGAACCCAGCGATGCGCGACCGTTGTCACTGACAGTGACCGCAGACCCTACGCAACTGGGGGGTGACGGGCGCTACATGGCAACGCTGGTGATTACCTATCAAGCAGACGGCGCACCTGCTGCAACGCTTATGATTCCGGTATCTCTCAGCCTGGGTAGTTCATCGGATGAACGGAACGCAGGCCGACACTATGTATTGCTGGTCAGTGCGGACGACGAGCGCGATACTCTTGAGCAGGCCGTTGTCTCCGCCTCCCGGGGGCGGTACGAATTTGCGTTTGACGAGGTTGAGGCCGGTGAGTATTTCCTGGTTGCCGGCAGCGACATGGACAACAACGGGCTGATTTGTGAAAACGGCGAGGCCTGTGCCGAATATCCGGTCAATGGGTTACCTGAAAAAATCGTTATTGGCGAAGAACCGGTAGGCGGGGTAAGGTTGAGTACCAGTTTTCGTCGGCCCACCATTACCTCCCTGGGTCTGCCCAGAGTGGGCTTTGAGGGGTATCGCCTGAGATCAGGCCCGAAGTCAAAAACTGGCGGTGAGCCGATCCGCAACGTGGAGAGTACCCGTTGACCTACCGTTTTACGCTGCTACCACTCTGTGTACTCGTGCTCAGTCTGATCACAGGCTGTGCGATCAATCGCTCGGCGACCGCTGATGGTGCGCCTCTGGCGAGACAGGTCACTGAGTCCGATCACTGTGGGCTCACGGCGCCGGGACTGGTCTATGTGTCCAGTGCCGGAGATCTGGACAAGCTTGCCCAACTGCCCTCCGGAAACCTGGCGCTGAGCATGCTTCGCGCCATTGATTTCAATGAGGAACATCTGGTGTTGGTGGGGCTGGGGCAGAAAACCACTGGCGGCTACGGCCTGACACTGACGTCATCCGAGATCGTAGACGATGTTCTGGAGTTGGCGGTCAAGGTCAGGCGGCCGGCGGCAGACGCCATGGTAACCCAGGCGTTGACCACACCCTGTGCAGTGATCGCCATCAGCCCCGAAGAGTGGGAGCAGTTGCGGGTGTCCGGGGAAGGCCTCGGGCGTTTCTCGCGACAGCGTTAACGGCGCCGGGGCCGTGCTGGTCCACACCAGCACAAAACAACCGTTGATCTTTCCCTGCGAATCCCTAAGCTATGGGCCAGTTTTATAACAAACCCGTGGAGTCGCTTCCTTCCCATGAGCCAGAAACAGTACAACGCCGATGCCATTGAAGTTCTGAGTGGTCTGGACCCTGTCCGCAAACGCCCAGGCATGTACACCGATACCAGTCGGCCCAACCATCTGGCCCAGGAAGTCATTGATAACAGTGTCGACGAAGCGCTGGCGGGGCACGCCCGCAGGATCGATGTCGTCCTGTACAGCGATGGTTCCCTGAGCGTGGAAGACGACGGCCGCGGGATGCCGGTCGACATGCACAAGGAACATGGGGTTCCGGGTGTGGAGCTGATTCTGACCCGCCTCCACGCCGGCGGTAAATTCTCCCAGGGTAACTACAACTTTTCCGGTGGCCTGCATGGGGTAGGTGTCTCGGTGGTCAACGCCCTGTCGACGCTCCTTGAGGTTTCCATCAAGCGTGACGGGCAACTGCACCGGATGACCTTCGCCAACGGCCACAAGAAGACGGAACTAACAGTTGTCGACTCTGTGGGCAAGCGGAACACCGGTACCCGATTGAAGTTCACCCCGGACCCAAGCTACTTCGACAGCCCGAAATTTTCCGTCAGCCGTTTGCGCCACAACCTGCGCGCCAAGGCCGTTCTCTGTCCCGGCCTGAACGTCACTTTCCTGCAGGAACACACCGGTGATAAAGATGAATGGTGCTACGAGGGCGGTTTGCGGGACTACCTGCGCACCGAGCTTGCCGACATCGAAGCCGTACCGCTGGAGCCGTTCACGGGCAGCTTTTCCGGCAACAAGGAAGCGGTGGACTGGGCGTTCCAGTGGTTGCCGGAAGGTGGCGAAGCGGTTTTGGAGAGTTACGTTAACCTGATTCCGACCGCCCAGGGCGGCACCCACGTGAACGGCCTGCGTACCGGCCTGCTGGAGGCCATGAGGGAGTTCTGTGAGTTCCGTAACCTGTTGCCCCGGGGCGTCAAGTTGTCTCCTGAAGACATCTGGGAACGCTGCGCCTATGTGTTGTCGTTCAAGATGCAGGAACCCCAGTTTTCCGGCCAGACAAAGGAACGGTTGTCCTCCCGGGAAGCTGCCGCGTTTATTTCCGGTGTGGTGAAGGACGCGTTCAGCTTGTGGCTGAATCAGCATACGGACATTGCTGAAGCACTCGCTGAATTGTTCATCAGCAATGCCCAGCGTCGTCTCAGGGCCAGCAAGAAAGTGGCCCGCAAAAAGGTCACATCCGGCCCGGCTTTGCCCGGAAAACTGGCGGATTGTTCCGGCAGCGACACCAACCGCTCGGAACTCTTTCTGGTTGAGGGTGACTCCGCCGGCGGCTCCGCGAAACAGGCTCGTGACCGTGAATTTCAGGCGGTCATGCCCCTGCGAGGCAAGATCCTCAACACCTGGGAAGTGGACTCCAGCGAAATTCTTGCTTCCCAGGAAGTCCATGACATTGCCGTTGCCATTGGGGTAGATCCTGGCTCCGACAAACTGGAAGGCCTGCGTTACAACAAGATCTGCATCCTGGCGGACGCTGACTCCGATGGCCTACACATCGCCACCCTGTTGTGCGCGTTGTTCGTCAAGCATTTCCGACCGGTGGTTGCTGCCGGCCACGTATTTGTTGCCATGCCCCCGCTGTATCGTGTTGATTTGGGAAAGGAAACTTTTTACGCCCTTGATGAGCACGAAAAGCAGGGCATTATCGACCGGCTGGCGGCCGAAAACCGTCGCGGCAAGATTTCCGTTACCCGTTTCAAGGGCCTGGGCGAGATGAATCCGCTCCAGTTGCGGGAGACGACAATGGCGCCGGATACCCGCCGGCTGGTGATGCTGACCATTGAAGACGGCGACGATACCGACAGCCGCATGGACATGCTGCTGGGTAAAAAGCGGGCGTCTGACCGCCGCACCTGGCTGGAGACTTACGGAAATATGGCGGATATCGAAGTCTGAATCGTCCTATATTTCTTCTGGTGCTTTAAACAGCATCCTTTATTCTTTCTAAGTATTCGGCAAACTCGTTATCCTGCCCCTTTTATCCAAAGGACCACCAGATGGATTGGCAGGGCTGGTTTGCATTAAGCCTTACGGGTGTGGCGTTATTATTGATGAGTGTCGGGCGGTTCGGCCCGCATCTCGTCATGCTGGGTGTACTCATCGTTCTCAGTGCCAGCGGCATTATCAGTGCCGATCAGGCCCTTGCCGGATTCAGTAACAGTGGATTGATCACGGTGGTTGCCATGTTCGTGGTGGCGGCGGGCATTCACCATTCCGGTGGAGTGGACCTGGTTGTCCATCACCTGCTCAGGTCACCTCGTACGGTGCGCTCGGCCCAGGCCCGCATCGCATTCCCTGTCGCGTTGCTGAGCGGCTTCCTCAACAACACCCCGGTAGTGGCCACCATGATTCCCGCGGTCCATGCCTGGTCCCGCAAGATTGGCATATCACCCTCGAAACTGATGATCCCCCTGAGTTACTCCGCCATTCTGGGTGGTACCCTCACCCTGATTGGCACCAGCACCAACCTGGTGGTCAATGGCCAGTACCAGCAATTGACCGGGGAGGGCGGTTTCTCGATTTTTTCCATCACCGCCGTTGGGTTGCCGGTTGCTGTGATCGGCTTGGCTGTCATGCTTCTGGTGTTACCGAGGGCGCTTCCGGATCGTAAGGACCAGCAGAAGTTCGGTTCCATGCGGGAGTTCACCCTGGAGGTGGCAGTTGCCTTTGATGGGCCGTTGGTGGGCAAGAGTGTCGGAGAGGCCGGGCTGCGTGAGTTGGAGAGGCTGTACCTCGTCGAGATTGAGCGGGATGGCAGCGTTGTTACGGCGGTACCTTCGGAAGAACGCCTTCGAGGCGGTGACCGGTTGGTCTTTGCTGGCGATACCCAGGCTATTTCCGATCTGCTGCGAATCAACGGTATTGTCCCTTCGGTACACGATGATGAGCCAAGCCTGAGTAAAGACCGGGCAGAGCGCCGGCTGGTTGAAGCCGCGCTGTCCCCGCAGTCGGAAGTGCTGGGTCTGACCATCCGGGATGCCCGTTTTCGGGATCGCTATGGCGCGGTGGTATTGGCAGTCGCCCGGGGTGGTGAGCGGGTGTCGGGCAATCTCGGCAATATTCGTCTGAAAACCGGCGACGTTCTGTTGCTGGAGGCACGTCCCGCTTTTGTCAGTCGTCAGCGATACGCCAAGGACTTCCTGCTGATCAACGACCTGGAAACCGAAACACCCCGCCATGACCGTGCCTATCTGTCCTGGGGCATCCTGCTGGTGCTCGTGGGCGCTGCCGCTTTTGGGGCATTGAGCATGCTGAACGCCGCACTGATGGGGGCGGCCCTGATGGTTCTTAGCGGTTGCTGTTCCGTCGGTCAGGCGCAGAAAGCGGTGGATGTACCAGTGATGCTTACAATTGCTGCGTCATTTGCCTTAGGGGCTGCGCTTCAGGAAACCGGGGCTGCAGGTTATGTTGCGACGGGCATTCTGGAGGTGAGCAGTGGTCACCCACTGCTGACCATCCTGCTGGTGTACTTCGCGGTATCGGTGCTGACCGAGGTCATTACCAACAACGCAGCCGCAGTGTTGGTACTACCCATTGTACTGTCAATGACAACGGCCCTGGGGATCGCGTCAGAGCCCTATGTTATCGCCGTGATGATGGCGGCATCCGCCAGTTTTGCCACACCACTGGGCTACCAGACCAATATGATGGTGTTTGGGCCAGGGGGATACCGGTTTATGGACTTCGTAAAGGTAGGCCTGCCGATGAACCTGTTTATCGGGCTGGTGACCGTCGGCGTGATCTCGGTGGTCTACGGGATCAGCCTTTCCTGAGGGCGGTTTCGGTAGGGTTGGCGAGAATGTCGCAGCAAAGAACCCTCAGCTCGCCCTTGTGGTAGTAACCGAGGGACAGGGTAACGCACATGTATGCGCCGGTAATACAGAGGTAGGGCGCGGTTATATGAACATGGCCTGGCTGGGCAATGGCCTGGCGTAGATACTGTTGGCGATACCAGTCGGCACTGGTGGTGCTTTCCAGCGGCCGGAATCGAGGGTCCAGGCCCCGGGCTGTGGCGTCCGATACCATGGTGTCATCAATTTGTACGCCGTTGGCATCGACCAGGTAACACCGCGACACCGCAGGATGATTCAGCAGGCTACTGCATGCCTCGTTCATCGGCATGCCCTGCGAGAGTGTGTCTACGGCACTACGAAAGAAATCCTCGAAGTAGGAAATCAGTTGCTGTGTTGGGTCTCTCGTTATCCGGTTTTTGCTCTTATAGTCTCTCAGTAACCCGTCCAGGTCCGTCACTTTGTGGGGAATGTCCGCCAGGGCAGTACTTGGCCTGCTGAAATAGAATCCCTGGACAAAATCAACGCCCGCGTCGATAGCAATCATTGCCTGGTCGTGAGTTTCCACGCCTTCAAGGAGCACTAGGCACCCAGACTGATGCAGCAAAGAGACGATGCCGTTGAGTATCTGTCTGGCCTTGTGGTCGTCTGTGGCCCGAGTCAGAAGCTTACGGTCCAGCTTCACGATATCCGGTGACAGGTTCCAGATGCGCTCAAAGTTGGAATGCCCAGCACCAAAGTCATCGATAGCGGTCAGGCAGCCCAGCTGTTGGTAGTAGGCAACGGTTTCACGCAGTCGTTCTGCATCGTCCGTTGGCTGCTCTACAATCTCCATCACGATGCGATGGGGAGGCAGGCCCGTTTTCTTCAACAGTTCGCCGAAAAAGCTGTCGGCACGGTTGCCAGCTGAAACCACACGGGGAGATACGTTCAGGAACAGCCAGTTCAGCTGGTCCTGGAATCCGGAATAGTTGCTGATGTGCAGGTATCGGCAAAGGCGATCAAGCAGCAGGTTTTCGGCGTCAGAGCTCGGTAGCTCGAACAAATGAAGGGGTAATACCGCAGCATTATCGGTATCAAAGGCGCGAATCAGCGCTTCGTAGCCGACAACCCGTTTGTGGGAAATACTGAATATTGGCTGCAGCGCCGTTCGTAAAGTCAGGCCCTGGTAGTCGGCCGTCCATGATTCCCCCTCCCTGGTTAACATAGGCGACAGCACATCAACTTCCGGTGCGGTCATCTGCTCTGGGAGGGTTCGCGACATAGGCCTTTTCTGGTCCGGATAAACGAAAACATCGGGAAAGCCTGTGGCAGCCCGATCTGTTGATCCTGGTCGCATTTCGTTGACTTATAGGAAAGTAAATCAGTCAGCACGAACAGGATGGTCTAGATAGACAGAAGAGTGCCAAAAACAGCGGGTTATTACCACTATTTCATGTAAAAACAGGCAACGTCAGGCGGCAATGCGCAGGTGGGTGAGCAGGACCGGTGTCCGGCAGCTCCGGTGGGAGCTGCAGGGAATCAGTTGTTGCTGGGTACTGCGACGGATTCGTCGAATTCAAGTTCCATGTTTATTCCTCTCGTTCACTGAGTGACCCGAACCGGGTAAATGAAGTATGTAAAAAGTTTATCGTACCCATTGTTTTCCACAATCCGTAAAACCCGTATCAGACCAAAGGTATAAGGGATCGTACGTATGGGGTTGTTCATCAGAAAATCTGATCTTCGTCTCCAAAACATTTTGATTGGTTTTGTGCGGGGCTCTTCCTAAACTGTTGGGATCTTGTCTGGTATCAGGGAGTGGGACGTTAAGCGTCATGCAGGTACGCAATTCGAGCAGTAATTTTGGTGTGGTATCCGTAGCCATTCATTGGCTGGTGGCTGTAGCGGTGTTTGGCCTATTCGGGCTGGGTTACTGGATGGTGGATCTATCCTATTACGACGACTGGTATCGCACCGGCCCGGATATCCATAGAAGTATCGGTATATTGCTGCTGTTGGTCATGCTGTTTCGCCTGGTGTGGCGACTGTTCAATCCGCTGCCGCGTGCACTCCCGAGCCATAGCCGACTGGAAGTGTTGGCCGCTCATGGCGCACACTCTCTGCTCTATGTGCTGATTTTTGTTGCTATGGCCAGTGGGTATCTCATTTCGACGGCGGATGGGTCCTCAATAAGTGTGTTCAACTGGTTTGATGTGCCTTCGGTGACCGGCCAGATTAAGGGGATGGAGGACACCGCCGGGCTTGTCCATTACTGGTCTACCTGGGCACTTGTCGTGCTTGCCGGGGTACACGGTCTGGCTGCGGTTAAGCATCATCTGATTGACCGGGACGACACCCTTCGACGCATGTTGGGTTCAGGCCGCCGCCAATTGTAATTCAGACTATCGATTCAATCGTGCCTACGGGCTGTTTAAACAAGGAGATGAACATGAAAAAATTGCTGCTTGCATCTGCGGTTGCACTTGCGGTGTCTGGCGGAGCCCAGGCATCCGAGCACAGTGGAACCTATGCTTTTGATACCAAGGGTTCCCACCAGTTTATTACGTTCAAGATTTCCCATCTGGGCTATAGCTGGTTGTATGGTCGGTTCAACGATTTCGATGGTGAATTTGTCTACGATGCACAAAACCCGGCGAACAGTTCCGTTGAAGTTGCCGTGGACACATCCAGCGTTGATTCCAACCACGCCGAGCGTGACAAGCACCTGCGCTCGGAAGACTTCCTGTACGTTGACGAATTCCCAGAGGCCACGTTCAAGAGTAAAAGAGTGGTTGTGGACGATGAGGGCGAGGCCGATATCGTCGGTGACCTGACCCTGCGTGGTGTGACGAAAGAGGTCACCCTGGACGTGGAAATGCTCGGGCATGGCGACGATCCATGGGGTGGTTACCGCATGGGGTTTGAAGCTGAAACCGAATTCAAGTTGACGGACTTCGGTATCCCCATGGATCTGGGCAAGGCGTCTGAAACGGTTGAGATGATCATCTCTGTCGAAGGCATTCGCCAGTAAAAGCTTTCTAAATGCCGCCTTCAGATTTTAGTCCGGAGGCGGCAATGCTCCTTCCTTCAAATTCACACCTTGAACTGGCCTGTCTGCTGCTCAAGTTCCCTGGCATAGCCATCCAGCGATTCGCTAATGCGGTCGATGCTGCCTGAGCGCGTCATGCTCTCTGACGCCAGATCATTGATTTCAGTCACGCTTCGGTTGATTTCGTCAATTACCTGGGTTTGTTCCTCGGTGGCTGAAGCCACGCTGGTGTTCATGTCGCTGATATCCGCCATGGATTCGAGAATGCCCTGAAGCTCCGCCTCCGCCTCCGTGGCCAGCTTTTCAGTTTCCACCGCTTCCTTGCTGCCGGTCTCCATCACCGCAACGATATCGGCAACGCCGGTCTGCAGGGCAGTGATCATGGTCTGGATATCTTCCGTGGATTGTTGGGTGCGCTTGGCCAGGGTGCGAACCTCATCGGCCACAACCGCAAACCCCCGTCCCTGTTCGCCGGCCCGGGCGGCTTCGATGGCGGCGTTGAGGGCGAGAAGATTGGTTTGGTCTGCAATCTCGCGGATAACATCCAGTACCGAGGTGATGTTCTCCGAGTCCTGTGACAGCTTGCGTATAACCTCCACCGCCTTGGAAATCTGCGCCGCCAGTCGCTGTACCTGGACGGAGGAGTTGCGAATGATGGTGGCCCCGTTGCGGCCTTTTTCCTGGGCGTGTTTGGTAATGTCGGCCGCACGTGATGCATTGCCCGCCACTTCTTCAATGGCGCTTTGCATCTCATTGATGGCCGTGGCGACCATGGAGATAGCATCTGTTTGCCGTGTTATCCCGTCGCTGTTGTCGCGCGCCGCACTGGACAGCTCGGATGCGCCCGAGCCAAGTTGCTTGCTGAGGTCCTGGATGGAGCCGATCATGGCCTGGAGGTTTTCCAGCACCTGATTAAAGCTCGTGGCCAGTTTGCCGAGGTCATCGTCCATTTCCACGGGAATGCGTTGTGTGAGGTCTCCTTCGCCCCGGGCAATGTTGTCAAGTTGCTTCCTTAGCACACCAACGGACGCAATAATCATCCGGAGGAACACGATAAACAGAAGAATGCCGGCTATGACAGCGCTGGCGGTGATGACCAGTATAAAGGCCGAGCTGGCAGCCCCCTCCTGAGATGCTTCGTTGGCTACAATCTGAGCCTGCTCATCGGCGTGAACCCCCACCTGGTCGTAGTAATCCCTGAGCTCACTGAACAGCGGGTTGCTTTGTTCAGTCAGTAGCCTGTGCCCCGCGGCGGGGTCTCCTGACTGTGCAGTCCGCATGGACTCTCGAGCGGTCTCCAGCCAGAGGTCATAGGTTTCGCGAAAACTCTCGGTTTTCTCAGAGATACCAGTGCCTTGCAGGCGTTCTATCGCTTTCTCCAGCCTCTCCAGTGCTTGGTCAGCGTTTTCCTCGAAGTCAGCCTGATACTGGTCCGGAGATTCATTGTTCTCCGTTGCGCTGATAAAAGACATTTGCGCGACCAGGGCCTGATAAAGGTCTCGATCGCCGTTGAGCGCTTCGCTTACGGCGGGAAGATAACGTTCGGAGAGCGTATCTGTGTCGGATACCAGATTCCGTGCCGTCAAGACGCTAAAAAGACCGATGACGATCAAAGCGATGGCGGAAATTGCGAAAGGTAAAGCGATCTTGGCTCTCAGGCCTAAGGAATTCTTGAAATTCATCTTTCCTTCCTGCTTTTCTGAAGACGCGTTTAGTCAGGATAGCATCGGAAAGAAGGTTGTCAGTGTTAGCGGGTTGCTTATGAGGTGTGGTTGGCAGGAATACCCTTAAAGCGTATCAGGGGACTCCTGGGCCGATTGTCCGTTCCGGCAGAGATGGCGCTGGCGCCAGAACTGGGCGAAGAAAATAACCAGTCCGATGAGCAACCCCGCCCACAGGTAAGGGCCCGCCAGTTGGAAAGTGCCGGTTATGGCAAACTCCACCAAGAGCATCAGGGTAAGAGCAAGAACAGCGTTCACCATGGCCGTAATCAGCGCCTGCCCACAGGCTTTCAGGTTGGGTCTCATAGTTCTCCACTCGTGGATGTCGTGAAACGGATCATCGTTTACTGATGGCGAGCATACGGTGAGGGTTACACTCTCTCCATGCGGGAATTCCGCTATTGGAAAATCCACGGGGTGTTGGTGTATCCGTCCCCGCCTCCATATAATGTGCAGTCCCGGCTTAGGCCGGGATAACCAGCGGAATTCATATCAGGCAATAACAAAGGGGCATCCATGCCAGAGTTTCAGACCACGGATGAAGGCTTTGAGCGGGTTTCATTGCGGGACTACACCGAAAAGGCCTACCTCGACTACTCCATGTACGTCATTCTGGACAGGGCGTTGCCCAACGTCGGAGACGGACTGAAGCCGGTGCAGCGGCGTATTATCTACGCCATGTCCGAGCTTGGTTTGAAATCCACCTCAAAGTATAAGAAGTCTGCCCGTACGGTGGGCGATGTCCTGGGTAAATTTCACCCCCATGGCGACAGTGCCTGCTACGAAGCCATGGTGTTGATGGCTCAGCCGTTTTCCTATCGCTACCCACTGGTGGATGGCCAGGGCAACTGGGGCGCGCCTGACGACCCCAAATCTTTCGCGGCCATGCGTTATACAGAATCCCGTCTCGCGAAATTCGCGGATGTCCTTCTCAGCGAGCTGGGGCAGGGCACAGTGGACTGGGTGCCAAACTTTGATGGCACCATGGACGAGCCTTCAGTATTGCCCGCGAGGTTGCCTCACGTACTTTTGAACGGCACCACCGGTATTGCCGTGGGTATGGCAACGGACATCCCGCCGCACAATGTCCGGGAGGTGGCAGCGGCCTGTGTAAGGCTGCTTGACCAGCCGGAGGCCACCACCGATGACCTGTGTGAGCATGTCCAGGGGCCAGACTTTCCCACCTACGCGGAGATCATTACGCCTCGCAAGGATATCCGCCAGATGTACGAGACCGGCCGGGGCTCGCTAAGAATGCGGGCGCGCTGGATCAACGAGAGCGGGGAAATCGTGGTGACCGACCTGCCTCATCAGGTCTCCGGGAACCGGGTGCTGGAGCAGATCGCCCAGCAGATGCAGACCAAAAAGCTGCCCATGGTCGCGGACCTGCGCGACGAATCCGACCATGAGAACCCGACCCGGCTGGTGATCGTTCCACGCTCCAATCGTGTGGATCAGGAAGGGCTGATGGCCCACCTGTTTGCCAGCACGGATCTGGAGAAAACCTATCGGGTGAATATCAACGTCATCGGCAATGACGGCCGCCCGGGCGTGAAGGGCCTGCGCGAAATGCTGACGGAGTGGCTCAGCTTCCGTCGCACCACCGTCACCCGGCGCCTGCAGCACAGGCTGGATAAGGTCCTGGCGCGTCTGCATATTCTTGAAGGCCTGTTGGTGGCCTATCTGAACATCGATGAAGTTATCGCGATTATCCGCTACGAAGATAAACCCAAAGCAGAGTTGATGTCCCGCTTCGGGCTGTCCGGAGAGCAGGCTGAAGCCATTCTTGAGTTGAAGTTGCGTCACCTGGCCAAGCTTGAGGAAATGAAAATCCGTGGCGAGCAGGACGAGCTGTCGGCTGAGCGGGATGAGCTGCAGGCGATTCTTGGCTCCGAGGACCGCCTGCGGGAGCTGATCAAGGACGAATTGCTGGCGGATGCGGAAACCTATGGGGATGATCGTCGTTCACCCATTGTCGAGCGCCGGGAAGCCAGGGCCTTCAGCGAAACCGAATTGGTTTCCAACGATCCAGTCACGGTTGTGCTGTCGGAGAAGGGCTGGGTCAGGGCGGCCAAAGGGCATGATATTGAGCCTGAGGGGCTTAGCTATAAGGCGGGTGACAGTTTTGCCATGGCTGCTAAGGGGCGTAATAACCAGCAGGCGGTATTCCTGGACTCCACGGGGCGGGCTTACTCCCTGGTCGCCCATACGTTTCCATCTGCGCGGGGGCAGGGCGAGCCTCTGAGTGGCCGTATCAATCCGCCGTCGGGGGCAACGTTCTCTGGGTTGCTGATGGGCGATCCAGCGCGGAAGGTGTTGTTGGTCACCGATGGCGGCTACGGATTCGTGACCTCCCTCAATGACATGATCAGCAAAAACCGCAACGGCAAGGCCGTGGTGTCGGTACCGAAAGGGGCGAAGATCATGTCGCCGGTGGTGGTGCCCGGCTCGGACAAGCCGCTTTATCTGGGCGCCATTTCCAATGAAGGACGGATGCTGGTGTTCCCGCTGAGCGAGCTGCCGGAGCTGGCCAAAGGCAAGGGCAACAAGATCATCAGCATTCCCTCGGCGCGGGTTCAGAACCGGGAAGAATATGTGGTGGCTGTTGCCGTTTTCGCTGAGGACGACCAATTGGAGATTCGTGCCGGCAAGCGCAAGATGGGGCTTCAGTTCAGCGATCTGGAGCACTACCTGGGCGAGCGTGGCCGCCGTGGCCATAAACTGCCTCGCGGGCTTCAGAGAGTGGATGCGATAGATGTGATTCAGTCAGCCAGCAATGCGGCAGGCGTTTCCGATGCAGACAGCGTTGCCAATGCAGAGGAGCAGCCTGACAGTGAGTGAACTGGTTCTGATTAACGTTTCGGGGCGCGACAAGCCGGGCCTGACGTCGGAGATAACCGGCATCATGGGGCAGTACGATGTGCGTATTCTGGATATCGGCCAGGCGGTGATCCACGACCACCTGACCTGGGGTATCCTGATCGAGATCCCCGATGAGTCCAAATCCTCACCGGTGATTCGCGACCTTCTGTTCCGACTGCATGCGCTGGATCTGCAGGTGCGTTTTGCGCCGATTACGATCGAGGAGTACCAGCAATGGGCGGAGGGGCGTAACCGCGCCTGCTACATCGTCACGCTGTTGTCGCGGGATATCAAGGCCGAGCAAATTGCGCGGGTGTCTGCGATTACCGCCCGCCATGGCCTGAACATCGATAACATCAGCCGGCTTTCTGCCCGCCCGTCGCTGAATTCCTCCGAGAACCGCATTGCCTGTGTGGAGTTTTCTGTCCGTGGCACACCATCTGATCTCGAACAGCTGCGCTCCGACTTCCTGCATATCGCCGGAGAGATGAACGTGGATATTGCCTTCCAGGAGGACTCCATCTTCCGCCGTAATCGACGGCTTGTCGTGTTCGATATGGATTCCACCCTGATTGACGCTGAAGTGATCGACGAACTGGCTTTGGAAGCCGGCGTTGGGGCGCAGGTGGCGGAGATTACTGAGCGAGCTATGCAGGGTGAGCTGGATTTCGGGCAGAGCTTTGCAGAGCGTCTGGCGCTTCTCCAGGGGTTGGATGAATCCGTGCTTGAGGGCATCGCCGCCCGCCTGAATCTAACCGAAGGTGCGGAACACCTGATACTGAGCCTGAAATCCCTGGGCTACCGTACGGCGATACTGTCTGGTGGCTTCACCTACTTTGCTCGCCATCTGCAGAAAAAACTCGGGATTGACTATGTGTACGCCAACGAGCTGGAAATTGAAAACGGCAAGGTGACGGGCAAGGTGTCGGGCCAGATTGTTGATGGCAAGCGCAAGGCGGAACTGCTTCAGGAAATTGCGGAACGCGAGCATATTTCACGGGAACAGGTCATTGCGGTGGGTGATGGTGCCAATGATCTGCCCATGCTAAGCCAGGCGGGGCTCGGGGTGGCTTTTCGGGCCAAGCCCCTGGTCAAGGAATCCGCACGGCATTCGATTTCGACGCTGGGGCTGGATGCGATCCTCTACCTGATCGGGTTCAGGGAAAGCGACAGTCTGCAGGCCCGGGAAAGGTAGTAGAACGCGCGGCATGGGAGGGCTATGCCGCGCGATTCTTCAGTGGTCACCGAAGTCGTAGTTCATCTCCGGAACCGGGGCCTGCAGATAATAGCCCTGGATGTAGTTCACCCCAGCCTGCCACAGGGTTGCAAGCACGCTGGCGTTCTCGACCAGAGGCACGATGGTCAGCTTGCCTGCACTCTGCAGGCTCTTGACCATTTCCTTGACCTCTTCCTTGGCGTCGTCCTTCTTCTGAAGTTCTTCAGTAAAGGAACCGTCGATCTTCACGTAATCCACGTCGATATGCTTCAGGGTATTGAACGGATTCAGAGCGCACCCGAACTGGCAGATCGAGACCTTGCAGTGCAGCTCGTGAACCGCCTTGGCAAACTCTTTGGCCTGTTTCATGTAGTTGTTGGCATCACCTTCGCGTATCTGGAAGATCAGTGAGTCGCCCGGCAGGCGAGCTGCCTTCAGGGCCACACTCAGCCAGGGGGTAAAGGTTTTGTCTTCCAGGGTCTCTGCCGTCACGTTCAGGAACAGGCGGGTATCGTGCCCGCGCGATCGATGGCTGGAAAGCTGCTTGATGGTCTGCAGAATCACCCAGCGGTCAATCTTGATAGCCATCTCCGAGGGGCCAACGGGCGGCAGGAAGTCGTACGGTGAGACTTCCTCGTTGTCCTTGTTCAACATCCTGACGAAGGCCTCGTAGTGTTCTTCACCCTCGCCGCGTAGATTGATAATGGGTTGGAAAAGCAGCTTGAAGCGATTGTCATCCAGGGCTTTCTGGATGGCATCGACCGAGTTGCTTTCATCCATGGCCTCGTAATCTGCCGGGTTGTACACCAGAACGCCGTTGCCCTGCTCATGGCCCGGCTTTTTCTTCAGCTCCGATGAGGCGGTGTGGGCCCGGCCCATCAGGTCCGGTGCCTTGGGTGCATTCTCGGTAATCGCGGCAACGCCGATGCTGAGAGTCAGTTGTACCGTGCGGCCGTTGATGTCGAACAGATGGTCTTCGACCTTCTTGCGAATGGCTTCACATTGCTCCGCCATGATTTTCTCTTCGCACGGTTGGCACAGCAGGCAGAAGGCGTCGTCGCTGAGGCGGGCGAGGACCATATTCTCAGGCGCCTGCTCCTTCAGCAGGGTAGCCAGGTCGCCAAGCATCAGGTCGGCGCCGGCAATGCCCACCTGGCCTTTCAGGCTCATGAAGTTGTCCAGGGCGATATAGGCCAGTGCACCAGTCTTGTTGTCCTTGCCAGCCGTCGCAATCGTTTGGCCCAAGGCATCCATCAGGTATTGACGGTTGAACAGGCCGGTTAGCAGGTCCTGGCTGCTGATCTGACGAATCTTCTCTTCCAGCTCCGCGTCGCTGTGCTCTGGCTGGATCACGATCTGGGTGCAGGTCTCACCATCATACGTCGCTGCGGATACCGACATGGTGACGCTGAGTTCCTGGTCGTCACTGCGGCGGGCGACGCAGTTCATGGTCATGCCATCCTCACCACTATCGGCGAAGGATTTCATGAACTCCTTGTATTTTTCCTGGCTTTCCGGTGTCAGGGTGTCGAGCACAGGGATGCAGATCAGGTCGTCGATGTCGTCGTAGCCCAGGAACTCCATGTACGATTGGTTGGCGTAGATGTGCATGCCATCGTTAATGTAAGCGATGGCGTCCTTGGAACTTTCCAGCAGAAGCTGGCAGCGTTGTTCAGATTCCCGTAGGTGGGATTCGAGAGTCCTGCGACGCCGCCGATCCTCCAGGGCGCTCAGCTCCCGGTTAACCACCAGCACCAACTGATCCGTGTTCTCGAACGGAACCGTGTCCTGTCCACCGGCTTTCATAATGGAGACTGTGCGCTCGCGATTGAATTCGCCGGTCAGGAGAACGAACGGAATGTCCTTGTCCAAGCGCCGAATCATCGCCAGGGCGCCATCTGCGCCGAACTCCTGTTCAACATCGTCGCGCGCTAAAAGCAGGTCCCAGTTACCCGTTTTCAGGGTTTCTTCAAGGTCTTCCTCGGACGTGATGCGATGGGCTCGCGTGGCTTTGCCCGAGTTTCGGAGCAGGCTGACCAGGGTCTCGGCGTCGTTCTGGGACGGATCAAGGATGAGCAGGTGTACGGTTGCGTTCTTTTTCTGCATTTCGTCAGATGTCTCGTGATACACGTTGGCTGTGCCGACACCTGTCGTAGAACTCAGAGCACGGGGCCGGCTTTCACTAACGCTGAATGATGCAGGGGTTACCGGTTAATAACAACCCTTCGGGCGGGTTCATAAGCGTCCGTTCACAGTAACGGTGCGCTATAGCGAGGGCCATAGTGAGTCGAACTCGTCTTCACTGGTGCCTGCCTCCGGCGGATTGCCGCCGGCTGGCGTTACACTGGCGCTCTGAAGCTTGAGTTCAAACTGACTGACACTGCCGGTCGCTGAAATCTTGCGGGACAGTGTGCCCTGATCTTCCCGACCGTCATGAAGCAATGAAATCCGGCTGCCGGACTGGAACGGAAGTCGCGGTGTGATTAGGGTTGCTGCCTGGTTAACGACGCTGATTTCCGGTAGCAAGAGGCCGCGCAGGTACTCGCTGCTGTTGCCAATTTTCTGAATCAGTCTTACGCCGCATGGCGCCGCACTGGGGGCCAAAAGCTCAATGCCAACCTGTGTGCCCTGGTTGCGAACCTGTCTTATCCAGCGCACAACCGCTACGCTCCAAGGGTGGTTTGACTGCTCGCGGACGCCGAGAACCTCGCCCGCCTGAAGGGAGGAGGGGACGTTGGTCTCCCACGCGGCGCAGTATCCGCCGGGACTGGTGTTCACCAGCAGTGCATGGTGGCGCTTGGGTTTTCTTCGATCACTTTCACTGTCTGGTGTGGCGCCAATACTGTTACGGAAGTTGATTGGCGTATCTGCCGATTGCAATGGCTCGTCGTTGGGCCCGGCGTCATGGGCGCCGGCCCAGGCATCCTGTTTCTGCCGGGACGAGCGCAGGAACATGTTGTCGTCGCCGTTCTGGTTGTCGTTGCCGCTGACAAATTCGTTGAACGTTTTTTCGCCGGCCACGTAATAATGGGTTGCGGTCAGGCCTACGCATATCTCGAGCGTGCCCTGACTGGCAATGCGATTGAAGTTGCGCTTGGCAAGGATGCCGAGCGCCTGGCTCAGGTGAGTCAGAAGTGTGTCGCCAATGCGGGAGGGCAGCTCAAGTTCGCTGGATCCACCATCCCGTTTGTTGCGGGCGTGCAAGGCGTCCGTGATCTGTTCTGATAATTCCCGAGTGTCGAAGTTGTAGCAGTCGTTACCCGGCTTTTGTTCCAGCAGGCTGCGGTAGACCGGCGAGGTGTCCCGCTCCATGTTTACCACGAACAGGCTGTCGTTATCGGTTTCGGGCCCGCAGGAAACCAGGTGGGTCCAGTTCTCGAACAGCTCGTAAACCTGCGCCAACTCGCCTTGCCGGAGTTGATTGGGGCGGGCGCAGCCTAGCAGCAGGATGCGTTTGTAGCAGTCTTCCACGGAGCTTCCACGGCGATGGGTCAGAGTATCGTCGTCGACGGACAGCCCCTGAATCTTGTTGCGATGGGCGAATCGGAAAAGTCGATGACATTCCAGCCAACTTTGCGCAGGGCTTGGGCAATACAGTTGATGGGCCCTTACGATCGTAGCTGCCAACTCTGAGATGGCGCGGTGAATCGCTGTCGAGACCGCCTTACGATTTTTGTCCAGGCCGCCGTTGTCCAGGAACTCAAGCACGCACAGTTTGTAGCCGCTGGCGGCATGGAGCTGGAGGGCTTGGGACAGATTGGCAACCTTGCGCTGCTTTTCCGGTAGTGCGACGGCCAAGCCAAGGTAGTGGCGAGACAGTTCGGAGCAGACGAAGTGAATCTTCGGGCGAATCAGTTCCAGCAGTTGCAGCCGCTGCTGAGGCGCGATAAACAGATGATTGAGCTCAATGATGGCGTGATAGAGCTGCCGGGAAGCTTCCCCAATATTCGCCATTGGTAACTGGTTTACCCAGTCCCTGAAGGCTTTGGGGGAAGTCTGGCAAAAAGAGAGACTTGCCGTCTTCTGTTCAGGAACGCGGAGATCGGGCTTCAGAATCATGCCTTCCATGCTATCACGCCAATTGTCTGGACCACGGTAGGTACTCCGGGTTGCACCACGAACTACAGGCGTATCTTGGTAACGCCTGCGTGTTTTAATCGGAAAACGCCGCGAATATCGGTTTTTATTGTTATCGCTTTCTGCACTGTAAAATAGCAAACGCACAACAAAAAGCGAGAAAAGCACGAGTTGACAATGTTTAACAAGTAAAATTGGGCCAACATTGCCAAATGGGTCACGCAAACAGGTCTAATGGTGTTTTCCCGGGCTGGCCCGGAATCTCCCTGACAAGCCTGGGTACCAGGAAACCTGGCAGCACTGTAATCAGTTGCCGTACCAGGTCCCGAGCCTTGTCGTCACTAACTTCGAAGTGGTGGGCGCCGGCCACTGGGTCGAAGGCATGGAGGTAATAGGGCAGTACACCGCACTCGAACAATCGCTCGCTGAGTTCCGCCAGCACTCTGGCGTTGTCGTTCACGCCTTTCAATATCACGCTCTGGTTCAGCAATGTGACGCCTGCAGCTTTCAGTCGCCCGAGGGCCTGTTGCGTGTCGGCATCCAGTTCGGCGGGATGATTGACATGGATGACGACGACAGACTGCAGGCGTGAGCCCGAGAGCCACGCGATCAGCGAATCAGACACCCTCTGGGGGATGACGACGGGCAGTCGGGTATGGACTCTCAGTCTGCGGATGTGTGGGATGGCTGCCAATGCCTCGGCCCAGGCCGACAGCAGCCGGTCATTCGCCACCAGCGGGTCGCCCCCGCTGAAAATCACTTCGTTTATGCGAGTATCGTCGGAGAGGGCCTTGAGGGCCTGCGACCGGTCCTCCGGCGACAGTCGGTGGTCCTCGTAGGGGAAGTGGCGGCGGAAGCAGTAGCGACAGTTGATGGCGCATTGCCCGGTCACCATTAACAGGGCGCGGCTATCGTACTTGCGAATCAGCCCGGTCGCTGGCATCGAGCCACTTTCCTGAAGTGGGTCGGAGACAAACCCGGGATAGGTGTCTGCTTCGGACGATAAAGGCAGCACCTGACGTAGCAGGGGGTCGTCGGGATCGCCCCTCGTGATTCGATTCAGATAGGGTTCGGGTACCCGTATGGGGAACAATCGGTGGCCTTCGTTCGCACCATGGAGCCAAGCTGCCGGGTCAAGGTCAAGCCGGCGCAGGAGGGCATCCGGCGTAGTGACGGACTCCGAGAGCAGTCGCTGCCAGCTGTGATCAGCGTGATCGACGGGGCGGGCTTCTATACGGGTGGCGGTTCGCTGTATCATAGCCAGCTTCGAATTTCCAAAAGCATCGTTTCAGGTGATAATTTCATGGCTTCATATTCTACCAACGAATTCCGTGGCGGTCTTAAGGTTTTGCTGGACGGCGACCCCTGCATCATTCTCGAGAACGAATTCGTAAAGCCCGGCAAAGGGCAGGCATTCAACCGGGTAAAACTGCGTAACCTGATGACCAACCGGCAGTGGGAACGCACTTTCAAATCCGGCGAGAGCCTGGAAGCTGCTGACGTGATCGATCTGGAAATGGAGTACCTGTATACCGATGGCGAATTCTGGCACTTCATGAAAACCGACGGGTCTTTCGAGCAGTTTCCGGCGGATGCCAAGGCGGTTGGTGACTCGCTTAAATGGCTGAAAGAGCAGGATGTTTATACCGTAACACTCTATAACGGCGCGCCTCTGACAGTCTCCCCGCCCAACTTTGTCGAGTTGGAAGTGGTGGACACGGATCCGGGTATGAAAGGCGACACCGCCCAGGGGGGCTCCAAGCCGGCGACGCTTTCCACGGGTGCCGTTGTCAACGTGCCACTATTTATCACCATTGGTGAAGTGCTCAAGGTGGACACTCGCTCCGGTGAATACGTCAACCGGGTCAAAAACAGCTGATTGGAGCCCTGGTGACTGACTCCCTTCAGTGGCGGCCCTCGGCTTCACAGGTGGCTCTTAAAAGCCGCGCACAACAGCTTGCCTGGGTGCGTGGCTTTTTTGCGCAACGTGATGTGATGGAAGTCGAGACGCCCGTACTTGGCCGGCACGGTGTTACTGATATCAATATTGACAGTATCTCCGCGAATCCCGCCTCGATCGGAGTCCGCCCAGCGGGCGGGTGGCTGCAGACATCCCCGGAATATCACATGAAACGGATGCTGGCGGCTGGATCCGGCCCTATTTATCAGATCGCCCGGGTGTTTCGCGACGGTGAGTTCGGGCGGCGACACAACCCTGAGTTTTCCCTGCTTGAATGGTACCGGCCCGGTTTTACGGATGTCGATCTGATGGAAGAGGTCTCCGAGTTGGTTTGTGGCTGGCTGGGTTGTGAGCCGCCACGCACCATGGATTATCGCGATGCGTTTGTCCGGTTCGCGGGTATTGATCCGTTTTTGGCCGGTAATGACGAGTTGTCAGAGCGTTGCGAACAATGGATGGAGCCATCCCAGCTGGATGGCCTCTCTCGTGACGATTATCTGGATCTGCTGATGAGCTCTCAGGTGGAGCCGGCACTGGCGGGCGTTGGGCCGGTATTCGTGACCGGTTATCCGGAGTCCCAGGCTGCACTGGCCCGTGTGTCTGAACGGTCCGGGGTGCGGCAGGCTCATCGTTTCGAGCTCTACGTGGGCGGTGTGGAGCTGTGCAATGGCTACTGGGAACTGACCGATCCCGACGAGCAGAGGCGTCGGTTTGAGGCGGACAACCAGGCTCGCCGCAGAGTGGGAAAGCCCGAGATGCCCATCGACCAGTCGTTCATGGCGGCCCTGGAGTCGGGGGTGCCCGATTGTTCCGGAGTGGCCTTGGGCCTGGACCGCCTGTTGATGCTGAAGTTGGGGCTTGATGAGTTGCCCGGCGTTATTGCGTTCCCGGCTGACCGGTGTTGATGTCGCCGAAAGCTTCACCCATACGCACCGTACCGCCTGCTACCTGATTGGCGTTCCATTTCACAGCGCCCTTGGGCATAACCATGATCACCGTTGAGCCCAGGCGGAACCGTCCCATTTCCTCGCCTTTTTCAAACTGGATGGGTGTTTTGAGGCTGTCATAGCGACTCTCGGAAACCTCACCCCCGCCGGGTGCCACGACGCCAGCCCAGGTCGTCTCGACACTGCCCACGATCATTGCGCCGACCAGCACGAGGGCCATTGGGCCTGCCGGGGTGTCGAATAGACAGGCAACCCGCTCATTCCGGGCGAACAGGTTGGGCACGTTCTCCGCGGTGGTCGGGTTGACGGAAAACAGCTTGCCGGGAACGTACACCATTTCCCGGAGCGTGCCGGCCAGCGGCATATGAATGCGGTGATAGTCCTTAGGGGAGAGGTAGATGGTGGCGAATTCGCCATCGGTAAAGCTTGCCGCCCGCTCCTCATCGCCACCGAGCAGTTCGTTGAGGCTGAAGGACTGGCCCTTGGCCTGGAATACCCGATCATTGCTGACTTGACCCAGTTGGCTGATGGCGCCGTCAACGGGACTGACCAGAGTGCTTTCTCGCTCGTTCACGGGCCTCAGGCCGGGTTTCAGGGCGCGGGTAAAAAAGGCGTTGAAGCTTGCATAGGCCGCCGGGTCCGGTTCCAGCGCTTCGTTCATATTGACGCCATAGCGGCCGATGAACCACTTCACCACACGATCCTTTAGCCCGGGCATGCTTTCATTGTCCGCAAGTCGGCCCGCAAGGCGTGAAACCGCGAGTTGCGGCGTTATGTACTGGCTCATTACAAACAGCTTGTCGAACATTGGAAAGTGATCCTTGGCGCTCAAAGGCGCGAAGTTTAACAAATCGCGGGGTGTGTATAGAAATTGTTTCATATCTTCGCGGTTCGGTCCGCTGCTTGCTATTATCTGTGCAGGCCGGCCAGGCGGCTCCGCTTCAGGCGCCTAGCCTGACAGAAATCATAGAAGGTGTGTTCTCAATCCATGCTACTCATAATCGGTGCAGTCATTGTCATTGCCAGCGTCCTCGGCGGCTATGTCCTCCATGGTGGTAATCTTCTGGTGTTATGGCAGCCCACGGAAATACTTATTATCGGCGGCGCTGCAGTGGGGTCGTTCATCATTGCCAACCCCCTGCACACCATCAAGGAAGTGGCGAAAGGTGTCCTCAGCCAACTGACGGGTTCTCCCTACAACAAGTCCTTTTACATGGATTTGCTCAGCCTGATGTACGAGATTTTCGACAAATCCAGGAAACAGGGTGTGATGGCCATCGAGGAAGACATCGACAATCCGGAGTCAAGCCAGATCTTCAGCCGTTACCCCGCCATTATTAAGTCGAAGTACCTGCTGGCCTTTATCACCGACTACCTGAGAATTATCAGTTCCGGGAACATGGCAACCCATGAGCTCGAAGGCATGATGGAAAATGAGATCGAGAGTCGTCAGCACGAACTTGAAGAGCCAGCCCACGCTGTCAACAAGATAGCCGATGCTCTGCCGGGCCTCGGGATTGTCGCAGCCGTGCTCGGTATTGTTATCACCATGAACTTCCTGAGTGAGGGCCCTGAAAGAATTGGCCTCAGCGTGGCGGCGGCGCTGGTGGGAACGTTCCTCGGAATCTGGATGGGGTATGGCTTCGTTGGCCCCACCTCCATTGCCATGGAGCACACCGCCAAATACGAGATCAAGGCCTACGAATGCGCCAAATCCGCAATCGTTGCCACCGTGTCGGGCCAGGCGCCGCAGATGGCCATCGAGTTCGGCCGCAAGGCCCTGCCGTCGGATAAGCGGCCCGGGTTTCAGGAACTCAACGACCACGTGCGTTCAAAATAGTCTGAGCAAGAGCCGTCAGGAGCAGTTTCTTGGAAGAACAGCCAATCATCGTAAAGAGAAAAAAGAAAGTTGCGGCTGGGCACCACGGCGGTTCATGGAAAGTGGCTTTCGCCGATTTCGCTACCGCCATGATGGCGTTTTTTCTCGTGCTCTGGCTGACCGCAACGGCGTCTCCTGAACAGATTCGTGCTGTGGAAGGTTACTTCAAGGACCCGGTCGGGTTTACTGAGGGTGGGTCTCCCAATCCGGTGGATCTTGAGGGCAGTGCCTCGGTGATCAACGAAAGCAGCGAGGACATCGAGCGCAGCGATATCCAGATCGAAGACCAGGTTGTGGAGGAGCTGGCGCAGACTCTGGAGCAGCGGCAGATGGAGGAGCTCTTTCAGGACCTTCAGGACCGTATAGAGCAGAGCGAAACCCTTCAGGAGTTCAAAGATCAGCTGCTGATCGATATCACCAGCGAGGGCCTGCGTATTCAGATCGTCGACCGCTCACAGCGCCCCATGTTTGACAGTGGTCGGGCCGAGCTCAAGTATTATTCTCAAGATATCCTGTTTGAGCTTGCCAAGACACTCGGCACCGTCAACAACAAACTGAGCATTACCGGCCATACCGACTCCACGCCCTTCAGCGGTCGCCCGGGTTACACCAACTGGGAATTGTCGGCGGACCGGGCCAACACGGCTCGCAGAGCGCTCGTTGCAGGCGGTGTCAGGCAGGAGCAAATTGGCCGGGTTGTGGGGCTGAGCGATTCGGTGCTGTTTGATCAGGACGATCCTCAGGCGCCGGTTAATCGTCGTATTTCCATTATCGTGATGAACAAAAAGACAGCGGCTGGCATCCAGAGCAATGCCAGTCGATCGGGTGAGCCCTTGATTGACCTGACTGCCCCCTCTGAAGAGCAGCAGCAGGAGGCAATGAAACGGCTGGAAGAAGGCAGCTGGGCGGAAGAGAAGGAAGAACCCAAGCCCGGAGAGCTGAACTGGTAAGCCGGTTCAGTCGGCTTTCAGTCCCCGTGACTGCTGTTCCGCCATATCCTGAAGAATCCGGTTGAAGCTTTTCAGTCGCTCCGTGCTGATGCGACCATCCTCGGCAGCCTGCGCAATGGCACAGCCGGGGTCACCCATATGGCTGCAATTGCGGAACTTGCAGTGACCGATCAGGTCTCGTATCTCCCGGAAGCCGTACTCGATCTCTTGTGGTGTCATGTGCCACAGCCCGAACTCCCGGATACCCGGCGAATCGATGAGGTCGCCTCCGCAGTTGAGGTGAAAAAGTTTGGCGGTCGTGGTGGTGTGAACCCCTTTCCCGGTGCTCTCCGAGACCGCGCCTACCCGGATCGATGCTTCCGGCAATAACGTCTGGATAATGGACGATTTGCCAACTCCCGATTGACCCACGAATACGCTAGTCTGACCTTTTACCAGGTCTTCAACCCTAACCGCCTGCTCACCCTCCAGGGTTTTTGCGGAGGTGCGTTCTATTCGATATCCGAGCTTTTCGTAGCGAGCCAGAAGTTGGTCGATTGCTTCCCGATTCTGGTCAGTCACCAGGTCGGTCTTGTTGAGCAGGATGATGACCGGAATGTCTGTGCTCTCGGCCGCCACCAGATAACGATCAATCAGGTTGTCGTGGGGTTCCGGTTCGGGGGCGATCACAAGGATGATGTAGTCAATATTGGCAGCGACGGGCTTGAGTGCGCCGAAGTTGTCGGGCCGTTGCAGTAGGGTGTGACGGTCGCAACGCGCCACAATGACGCCGGTATTGTCGCTGCCTGGGCGCCAGATCACCTTGTCACCGGTTACCAGGCTGTCGATGTTCGCTCTCACGAAGCAACGCAGCACCTTGCCGGTGTCTTCCCCCTCCAGGGCTTCCACGTCGAGTTGCTGGCCGTAGTGAGCGATAACAAGGCCTTGTTGCTCCGGGCCGAGATCACCAGCGTCCAGCTTTTCGCTGATGGATTCTTCTTTCTTCGCCGCCCGTGCAGCCCGCTCCTGCTGAATTTTCTTGATGCGCCACTGCTGCTGCTTGTTGAGTCGACGTTTAGCCATATCGTGGGTCGGTTAATTCCTGCTGGGAAATGGTGATTGCTGTAACATCATACGTGAATGATTTCGTCAGAGCCTGTTTGTTCTGTCGGGATTGGCCGATATATTACCAATATTACGAGGGTGGCCGGTCACTGCTTCCCGGGAGCGTCTGAAACCAGGGATGGTTTCAGTCGAGCGCACATGGATGTGCTTGTAGCGTATCCCGGGAAGCAGTGACCGGCCACCCATGCACGCATTGGAAGGCTGGGAGTCACCGAATGCCAGAAGCCAACTACCTTGTCTGGATTGACCTGGAAATGACGGGGTTAGACCCGGAAAAAGAGCGCATCATCGAGATAGCAACCATCGTTACGGATTCTGAATTGAACACGATTGAAGAAGGGCCGGTGATTGCCGTTCACCAATCAGACAAACTGCTCAGTGAAATGGACGAGTGGTGCACGCGGACCCATGGCGAAAGCGGACTGACCCAGCGGGTAAAGGACAGTAAGTACGGCGAGATCGATGCCGAACAGAAAACCCTGGAATTCCTGCAGCGGTATCTCGAGCCGGGGCAGTCACCATTATGTGGCAACAGCATCGGCCAGGATCGTCGTTTCCTGGTGAAGTACATGCCGGAACTGGAAGCCTTCTTTCACTACCGTAACCTGGATGTGAGTACCATCAAGGAGCTGGCCAGGCGCTGGCGGCCGGATGTGCTGGACGGGGTGAAGAAGAAAGGCAGTCACCTGGCGTTGGACGACATTCGCGACTCCATAGAGGAGCTGCGGCATTATCGGGAACACTTCTTCCAACTGTAGGCTGCGGCGCTTTCAAGCTATAGGCCGTGCCTGCGAAGGGCCCAGTGCACATGCTCCCGAACCATCTCTGACGGAAAGTCAGCCCGCTGTTTTAGGGCTTCGATCACTGGGATGGTTGAAGGCGCATTGCCAAGGCCCACCGCCAGGTTTCTCAGCCATCCCTCGTAACCGGTGCGGCGGATGGCGGAGCCTTCAGTGCGTTTGAGGAATTGTTCTTCCGTCCAGAGGAACAGCGTAGCCAATTCGCTGTTGTCCAGGCCATGGCGGGGCTGGAAGTCTTTTTCCGCCGTTGGCTTGCTGAACTTGTTCCAGGGGCAGACTAGTTGGCAATCGTCACAACCGAACACGCGGTTACCCATTTTGGGGCGCAGTTCTTCCGGAATGCTGCCCTTGAGTTCAATGGTGAGGTAGCTGATGCATTTGCGGGCATCGAGTTTGTGGGGGCCTTCAAAGGCATCTGTGGGGCAGATGTCCAGGCACGCGGCGCAACTGCCGCAATGTTCCTTTTCAAACGGTTCGTCCAGCGGTAATGGCGCGCTGGTAAAGATTTCTCCGAGGAAGAAAAACGACCCCGCTTTTGGATGAATCAGCATGTTGTTCTTGCCAATCCAGCCCAGGCCCGCGCGCTGGGCAAGGGCCCTTTCGAGCACAGGAGCGCTGTCTACGAACGCTCTGTAATCGTATCCCGATACTGCCTCGTCAATGCGTTTTGCCAGGGTCGCCAGTCGTTTGCGCATCAGCTTGTGATAGTCACGCCCAGTGGCATAGCGGGTAATGTAGGCCTTCTCGGGGTTAGTGAGTATTCGCCCCGGGTTATCGGGCGCAGGCAGGTAGTCCAGCCGCACGGAAATGACTCTTTGCGTTCCTTCCACCAGTGAGGTGGGGGTATAGCGTTTGTCGCCATGATCTTCCATATACGACATTTCGCCGTGAAAACCCTTGCGGAGCCAGTCCTTCAGGCGAGCTCCGTGAGCACCGGTGTCCGGGAGGGTAATGCCGACATCACTAAAGCCGAGTTCCCGGGCCCAGGATTGGATGTGTTCCGGCAGATGTTCGAGGTTTTGATCGATCGATTCGGTCATGGAGTGCCAGTCGAGTGGCAACCGGTTTTCCCGGCGGCCCGAAGGGTAATGAAGTTTAATTTGATTAAGTTATGACCTTTTCCGCTGTTTTGCTATTCTTTACAGGTATCTGGCCGATTTTCTTAATCCGAATTCTTTAGCGGGAGCCGATTTTCATGCCCCTGTCTGGTGGTCATAGTTTACCAGAAGACCTCTACTCCGCCGATGCGGTGAGGGAGATTGATCGCTATGTAATTGATCAACAAGGGGTTGACGGATTTGACCTGATGCAGGCCGCAGCCGCCGGTGCGTTTCGCAGGCTGGTACGCAACTGGCCTGAGCCGGGCCGGGTTCTGGTGCTGTGTGGCGCCGGCAACAATGGCGGTGACGGCTATTTGGTGGCGGCCAATGCCGTACGCCATGGTTTGGATGTGGACTGTATTGCCGTTGCGCCGACGGGAAAATTATCTGGTGATGCCCGCAAGGCCTGGCAAAAATCCGTGGCCGATGGGGTAAAAGTGCGGGAACTTGCGGATCTTGGTAGCGGCGATGCGCAGCGATCAATTGCCAGCGTCGGTTTAATCGTGGACGCCATGTTGGGAACCGGCGTAACAGGCGCTCCCAGGGAGCCCTTTGCGGCGATGATCGACGCGTGCAATGAGGCGCCTGCGCCCGTAATGGCGATTGATTTGCCGTCCGGCCTGAACGCAACAACTGGAGCGGTGGTCGGACAGGCGATACGGGCTGATGCAACAGTGACCTTTATTGGGCTCAAGGCCGGACTGTTTACGGGGCAGGGGGCTGAGTGTGGGGGTGACATCCTGTTCGAGTCCCTGGATACCGATGACTGGGCCTCCGAGAGCGGTCAGCAGCCTTTTGCTCGCCGGGTTGACTGGCGGTCGATTCGTTCGGTTATCCCCAGGCGATCAAGAACCGCGCATAAGGGTCGTTTCGGGCACGTGCTCGTGGTGGCCGGGGACCGGGGTTTTGGCGGTGCCGGCCTGTTGGCAGCCGAAGCAGCGGCAAGAGCCGGTGCCGGACTGGTTACGCTGGCCACGCGCCCGGAATACGTCTCACCGGCCCTCGCGCGCTGTCCATCGGTCATGGTGCAGGGGCTGATTCATGGTTCTGAACTGCCGCCGTTGATTGAAGCGGCGGATGTCATAGTCTGTGGTCCGGGCATCGGCCAGGGTGCCTGGGGGCAGCAGATGCTCCAGCAGGTGGTTGCGAGCGGTAAGCCGAGGGTGCTCGATGCAGATGCCCTCAACCTGATGGCCTCAAGGGTGGCGCAGCCGGCACACAATCATATCCTTACCCCGCATCCTGGAGAGGCGGCGCGGCTTCTGGCGTGTGATGTGGCGGAAATTGAAGAGGATCGTGTAGGCGCTGCCGGGCGAATCTCTCAGATGTTTGGCGGAGTTGTGCTACTTAAGGGGGCCGGAACGGTGGTGGCAGGCGGAGGTGCAGTGCCGGACGTTGTCAGCGGCAGTAACCCTGGCATGGCGACTGGTGGCATGGGGGATGTTCTTTCGGGCGTGCTGGGTAGTTTGTACGCTCAACTGAAGGATGCCCGTGTTGCAACCTCGGCAGGCGCTGCATTGCATCTGGCGGCTGCGGACCTGGCGTCGGAAACCCGCGGTTATATGGGGCTGTTGCCGATGGACGTTATTGAGGCCCTGTCACAGGTATTGGTGGATTCTGAGCGCTGGCCGGATCGTCGTTCGGTTGGCGGTGGTGGAGACGAATGATGGACGTTGCAGCGCAGGAGCTCTCGCTGTTCCTGAAGGATGAGGTGGCAACAGAAAACCTTGGAAGGGGGCTTGCTACCGTTGTGGTTCAGGCCGGACAGGGAGCCACTGTATTTCTCGAGGGCAACCTGGGTACGGGAAAGACGACCCTGAGCCGTGGAGTCATGCGTGGCCTTGGCCATGACGGGGCTGTTAAAAGTCCGACCTACACCATTGTGGAGCCGTATGAGCACCTGAGCCCTCCCGCTTACCACTTCGACCTATACAGATTGGGTGATCCGGAGGAGCTGGAGTACATGGGTATACGTGATTACTTTCAGGGCCAGAGCCTTTGTTTGATTGAGTGGCCCGAGCGGGGTCAGGGAATCCTTCCGGATCCTGACCTTTGGATACGCTTGAGTGTCAGTGGAGATGGGCGTAAAGCGCTTGTCTCGGCGGCAACGGCTGTGGGTGTGGGGCTGCAGGCCAGGCTTGCGGCAATACCGTTGTCGAGTGTTCGAGGTTAATTATGTGTGATCAGTGCAGGTGGGCAGGAAAATGATGGCAAGAATGTTCTCCAGATGGTGCCTGGCCGGTAGTGTAATGCTGACTCTGTTGTTTCCTATGGCGGCAATGGCGGGCGTTAACGTGGAAGGCGTGAGGATCTGGCCCGCGCCGGACCATACCCGGCTGGTGCTGGATGTTGCCGACAAGATTGATCACAAGGTGTTTGCCCTTTCCGGGCCTTCGCGCCTGGTGATTGACCTTGAGAACACGACGCTCAAGGCCGATTTTGACAAGCTCGATCTCTCGGGCAGTCCCGTAAAGCGTATCCGCAGCGCCCCGCGCAACGGTAATGATCTTCGGGTAGTGCTCGATCTGAAGAGTGACATCAAGCCGCGCAGCTTTCAGCTCGAACCCAATCAGCAGTACGGTCACCGGTTGGTCGTTGACCTGATTGACGAAGGTGGTCTGAAGGCTCGAAAGCCTTCGGAGCCAACCGTCACCGAAAACGCCAACGGCAAGCGGGATATTATCGTGGTGGTTGATGCCGGCCACGGCGGCGAAGACCCGGGAGCAATCGGCCCCCGGGGCACCCGAGAAAAGGACGTGGTGTTGAGAATGTCGAAAACCCTGGCGGAATTGATCGACGCCAAGCCGGGTTATACCGCCAAGCTAACCCGTACCGGTGACTACTACATCGATTTGCGTAGCCGCACACTGCTGGCCCGGAAGCACAACGCCGACCTGTTTGTGTCGGTCCACGCCGATGCCTTTCGCACGCCTCAGCCCCGTGGTGCTTCGGTGTTTGCGTTGTCACAGCGGGGTGCCACCAGTGAAACCGCCCGCTGGCTGGCCAAAACCGAGAACCGCTCTGACCTGATCGGGGGTGCCGGTGGGGTGTCCCTTGATGGTCGAGATGACATGCTGGCGGGTGTGCTGCTGGACCTCTCCATGACCGCCAGTATCAATTCCAGCCTCGGTGTCGGGGACTCTATCCTCGGCAGGCTTGGCAGTGTCGCCAAGCTTCACAAGAAAGGCGTTGAGCAGGCTGCGTTTGCGGTGCTGAAATCACCGGATATTCCATCGGTTCTCGTTGAGGCGGGATTCATCTCGAACCCGAAGGAAGAGCAGAACCTTTCCAGTGCCTGGTATCGTGAAAAACTGTCCCAGGCGGTGTTTCGGGGTATCGATGACTACTTCCAGAAAACGCCCCCGCCAGGCACGTTGCTGGCGTGGCAGAAGCAGAACGGCCGTGGCGATGGCAGTGTCAGTCAGTACCGGATTCGCCGGGGGGATACGCTCTCAGGTGTCGCTCGGGAGAACCAGACAACCGTCAGCGAACTGATGCAGTATAACGGCCTCAATGATGACCGTGTTATGGTAGGGCAAACCATTCGTATTCCTGCATCCTGACACGAGGTCCCCTGGTAACATGCCCTCCATTCGATTACTGACGCCCCGCCTGGCCAACCAGATTGCTGCCGGTGAGGTGGTTGAGCGCCCGGCTTCGGTCGTGAAAGAGCTGGTAGAAAATGCGCTCGATGCCGGTGCCCGCCGGGTCGATATCGAGGTGGAGCAGGGGGGTGTCAAGCTGATCCGGGTACGTGACGACGGCATGGGCATAGACGAGACGGACCTTCCCCTTGCGCTCAGCCGTCATGCCACCAGCAAGATTGAAAATCTCGAAGACCTCGAAGCAGTGGCGTCCCTTGGTTTCCGGGGGGAGGCCCTGGCCAGTATCAGTTCCGTTTCCAGGCTGGCACTGACATCACGCACAGAGCGCCAGGAGGCGGCCTCAAAGGTAGAAGTGGAAGGGCGCGACATGGACGCCAGTATTTCCCCGGCGGCCCATCCGGTGGGCACGACGGTGGAGGTCCGGGACCTGTTCTTTAACACGCCCGCCCGACGCAAGTTTCTCCGTACGGAGAAGACCGAGTTCAACCATGTTGAAGAATGCATTCGCCGCCAGGCCCTGAGCCGTTTCGACACCGGTTTTACGCTTCGACATAACCAGCGTGTGGTCCAGAGCCTCAGGCCGGCTGAGAATCCGCTGGACCGGGAGCGGCGGATTGGCTCTCTATGCGGTCAGCAGTTTATCGACAACGCCGTGGTGATTGATGCTGAGGCTACGGGATTGAAACTTTGGGGTTGGGTTGCCCTGCCGACCTTTTCCCGCAGTCAGGCGGATTTGCAGTACTTTTTTGTCAACGGGCGGGTGATACGGGACCGGCTGGTAGCGCATGCCGTGCGCCAGGCTTATCGGGATGTGCTTTACAACAACCGTCACCCGGCGTTCGTGTTGTATCTGGAGGTTGATCCCGCGAACGTGGACGTGAATGTTCACCCCACCAAGCACGAAGTGCGTTTCCGCGATGGGCGCCTGGTTCACGATTTTATTTTCCGGACGCTTCACAAGGCGCTGGCAGATGTACGCCCGGATGATCATCTCAAGGGAGCGGTAGCCCAGTCCCACGGTCGGGAGGCCGGTACGGCAACCGGTGGTTTTGGCGTTCAGGCTGCCATGCCGGGTGTCAATCACCAGCCCGCCTCCGATCCGTTTACAGGTTCCGGCGGCAGCCCGCAGCATGCCGGGTTCTCAGGGAGCCCGAGGCCCCCGCAGCCTGAATGGCAGGCCCGCGATCAAATGGCGTTCTACCAGTCCCTGAACGGGGGCGGTGGAACCGGGGCGCAGCCCGCGATGGCTGACTCCGGTGATCTGGCCGTTGCGGCGCCTACGCCACCGCAGGACAGCGGTGATGAGCCGCCGCTTGGCTACGCCATTGCCCAACTGCACGGAATTTATATCCTGGCCCAGAGCCGTCAGGGCATGATCGTGGTGGATATGCACGCGGCCCATGAACGTATTACCTATGAGCGTATGAAGCGTGCGCTGGAGGCGCAGGACCTCAAGAGTCAGCCGCTGCTGGTGCCCGTTTCCCTGGCTGTCAGCCAGAAAGAGGCGGCATTGGCGGAGACTCATGGTGAAGAGCTTTTGCAGTTGGGATTGAGGGTGGAGCGCATTGGCCCCGAAACTCTCGCTGTGCGGCAGGTGCCTGCGCTGTTGCGGGGGGCGGACACCGAGCAATTGGTTCGGGATGTGCTGTCTGACCTGATTGAGAACGGCGAAAGCGACCGTGTGGAGGCGGTGATACATGAGTTGCTTGGTACCATGGCATGTCATGGTTCCGTGCGTGCCAATCGGCAACTGACCATTCCGGAAATGAATACCCTGTTGCGGGACATGGAGGCCACCGAGCGCAGTGGTCAGTGCAACCATGGTCGGCCCACCTGGACTGTGGTCACCCTCTCGGAGCTGGACAAATTATTCCTGCGCGGGCGTTAACACCGGTATGACGGCATCAACCGCTAAAGGCACCAAGCCCCTGGCCATATGCCTGATGGGCCCGACTGCCTCGGGCAAGACCGACCTGGCCATCGAGCTCTGTCGCCAGCTGCCCTGCGATATCATCAGTGTTGATTCGGCGATGATCTACCGGGGTATGGATATTGGAACCGCCAAGCCCTCGCACGAGGAGCTCTCCCAGGCGCCACACCGGTTAATTGATATCTGCGACCCGGCGGAAGCATACTCGGCAGCGGACTTCCGTCGCGATGCCCTGCGTGAAATGAACGACATTGTGTCAGCGGGGCGGATTCCGTTGTTGGTGGGTGGCACCATGATGTACTTCAAGGCATTGCTGCATGGTATGTCCAACCTGCCGTCTGCTGATCCAGTCGTCCGGGAGGCCCTTGAGCAGGAGGCGAAGGAGCGAGGCTGGGGTGCCCTTCACCAGGAGCTGGAGCGACAGGACCCTGTGGCGGCGGGTCTCATTCATCAGAATAACCGGCAGCGACTTATTCGGGCACTTGAGGTGATTCGTCTGACGGGACGGCCGATTTCCTCAATATGGCAGGACAAGGCGAGCAGAGGCCAGGCAGAGAACCGTCAGAACAGCGATGGCATTGAGGATTACACCTATTTCACCCAATGGCAGGCAGACGAATCGCCGTCTCTCCCGTATACTGTAGTGCAGCTTGCGATGGCTCCCGCCGAGAGGCGGGTGCTCCATGAAAGAATAGCCCTGCGTTTCAACGCCATGCTGAATGCGGGTTTTCTTGATGAGGTCAGGGCGCTGAAGGCCAGGGGTGATCTGAATGCTGGCCTGCCCTCCATGCGTTGTGTCGGATATCGTCAGGGCTGGGCACATCTGGCCGGTGATTATGATTACGACACCATGGTGGACAAGGGCGTTGCTGCTACCCGGCAGCTTGCCAAGCGACAGCTGACCTGGTTGCGAAAGTGGTCCGATGTGGACTGGTTGGATAGTGGCGACAAACTTATGTCCGACACTGCCTTGAAAATTATTGAGTTTCGCACCACATTTAACAATTGAAGTTGACGATCTGCCTTTACTTATAAACAGGAGAAAACACATGTCAAAAGGGCACTCTCTACAAGACCCTTACCTTAATGCATTACGCAAGGAACGCATTCCGGTTTCCATCTTTCTGGTCAATGGTATCAAGCTTCAGGGCCAGATCGAGTCTTTTGACCAGTTCGTGATTTTGCTGAAAAACACTGTCAGCCAGATGGTCTATAAGCATGCCATTTCCACTGTGGTGCCCGCGCGGAACGTTCGTATTCCGCCACAGGCTCCGGGCGGAGAAGAATCTGAAGACTGATTTATCCGGGCACACCGGTGTTGTTACCCGCGCTCCCGAAGGGCCCGAAAAGGCTCCCAGGGCCGCGGGTGTTTGTTTTGGTGACAGGTGCAGTCTGACTGATTTGGAGTTGTTACTACTTGTTTGAGCGTCCCGACGTTGGTGAACGGGCGATTCTCGTTCATATCGAGTTTTCCTCACACGAAGAAGCTGAGGATCTGGGCGAGTTCCGTGAACTGGTCTGGTCTGCCGGTGTCGAACCCGTAGGTGTTGTCACCGGCTCGCGCAAGCAGCCCAGCCCGAGACTGTTTGTCGGCGAGGGGAAGCTGGAAGAAATTCGTGATGCCGTGACCGCCAACGAAGCGGATGTGGTGCTTTTCAATCACGCACTCAGCCCCAGCCAGGAACGAAACATTGAGCGTGAGCTGAGCTGTCGTGTGCTCGATCGCACGGGCGTCATCCTGGATATTTTCGCTCAGCGTGCTCGCACCCATGAAGGTAAGCTTCAGGTGGAACTGGCTCAACTTGAGCATATGTCGACCCGCCTTATTCGGGGTTGGACGCACCTTGAGCGCCAGAAGGGTGGTATCGGGTTGCGTGGCCCGGGTGAAACCCAGTTGGAGACGGATCGGCGGTTGCTGCGGGAGCGTATCAAGTCCATTCATCGCCGCCTTGAAAAGGTCCGTAAACAGCGTAACCAGGGTCGCCGGGCCCGGATGCGTGCGGATATTCCAACCGTCTCACTGGTGGGCTACACCAACGCGGGCAAGTCCACGCTGTTTAACCGCATAACAACGTCAACCGTTTACGCGGCGGATCAGCTGTTTGCGACCCTGGACCCGACGCTGAGGCGCCTGGAACTTCCTGACATTGGCCCGGTCGTAATGGCCGACACTGTCGGCTTTATCCGTCATCTTCCCCACAAGCTGGTTGAAGCCTTCCGTGCCACCCTGGAAGAAACCACCGAAGCCTCAATTCTGCTCCACATAATCGACTGCCACGATCACCGGCGTGACGAGAACATGGAGCAGGTGGAAGAAGTGCTGGCAGAAATAGGTGCTGACGAGATTCCGGTGTTGCAGGTTTTCAACAAGATCGACCTGCTGGATAACTTCCAGCCGCGGGTTGAGCGCAACGAAGATGGCGTTCCCGTGCGTGTCTGGGTTTCTGCGGTCACCGGGGAAGGTCTTGAAGGCCTGTTTGATACCATCGTCGAACGATTGGCGGAGGACGTGATCCATCAATTCGTACTGCTGGGCCCGACGGACGGCAAGTTGCGGGCGCTTTTGCATGAAGCGGGCTCTGTCGTGACGGAAAGTCACCGCGATAGCGGGGATTCGGTACTGGAAGTACGCCTTCAGCATCGTGACTGGTTACAGCTTTTGAGCCGCGCTGGCGTGCGCGAAAATGATGTAAGGCTTGAAGAACAACGTACATAGGCCGGCTGTGCTATTGCCGGGGCGCTTATAAATCCCTAGTATTTGCAGCCATTCGATTAGTTTGGAACGGAGAACACTATGGCCTGGAATGAACCGGGTGGAAACCGCAACGACAATGACCCCTGGGGTACTGGTGGTGGTCGTGGCGGAAATGACCAGGGCCCACCGGACCTGGACGAGGCGCTAAAAAAGGGTCTCGACAAGCTCAATCGCTTGCTGGGTGGCAAGGGCAACAAGTCCGGAGGCAGTGGCGGCAGTTCGTCCTCGGGTGGCGCCGGCGGTTTTGGTGCCATCCTGGCGTTGGCGGCCATCATTTTTGCCGGATACGTGGTCTTTCAATCGTTCTACACCGTGAACGAGCAGGAGCGTGCGGTTGTGCTTCGCTTTGGCGAGTTCAGTCGTACTGAAACGCCGGGTCTGCGCTTCAAGGTTCCGTTGATCGATAGCGTTTATCTGGTCCGGGTGACGAACGTCCGGAATGCGGAATCTACAGGCCAGATGCTGACACAGGACGAGAACCTCGTCTCTGTCGACCTTCAGGTCCAGTATCGTGTTGGTGATGCTCAGGCTTATGTGCTGAACGTCCGTGATTCCAACCAGGCATTGGCGTTTGCTACTGACAGCGCCTTGCGCCATGAAGTTGGTAGCTCAACACTTGATGACGTGTTGACGGAAGGTCGTGCCGAGTTGGCCGTTCGCGTGGAGCAGCGCCTACAGAGCTTCCTGGAAGAATACGGCACTGGCTTGACCATTGTCCGTGTAAACGTCGAGAGCACTCAGCCACCCGATGCGGTGCAGGATGCCTTCCGTGAAGTGCAGCGCGCCCGTGAGGACGAGCAGCAGGTCAAGGAAGAAGCTGAAACCTACCGCAATAAAGTGGTCCCCGAGGCTCGTGGCCGGGCACAGCGCTTGACCGAGGAAGCGGCGGCCTACAAGGAAGAAGTGATTGAGCGTGCCCGTGGTGAAACCTCACGTTTCCTGGCGGTTCTTGGTGTGTATCAGACTGCGCCGGAAGTCACTCGCGAGCGTATGTACATCCAGGCGCTTGAAGGGGTTCTGTCGAATACCAGCAAAGTGCTGGTGGACACCCAGAGCAGCGACAATATGATGTACCTGCCTCTGGATAGGCTGACTAACCGTTCCGGTGCCAGCACCGGCAGCCAGAGCGGTTCCGGAAGCTCCGGCAGTGACATCGACATCAAGACCCTGTCAGATCAGGTGATTCAGGAGCTGCGTGGCAGGCAGGATAGTGGCGTTCGGAGGAGCAGATAATGATGGGACCCAAAAGTATTGTGGGCCTTGCAGGCGCCCTGATTGTCGTACTGGTTACGCTCTCCAGTGTTTACATTATCCCGGAAACCCATCGTGGCGTGCTGCTGCGGTTCGGTGAGTTGATCGAAACGGATATTTCAGCCGGGCTTCACTTCAAGGTGCCGGTCATTGATCAGGTCCGGGAATTCGACATCCGATTGCTGACAACGGATCTTCCATCGCGTCAGTATTTGACCATCGAGAAGAAGCCGCTGGACGTCGATTCCTACATCGCCTGGAAAATCCGCAACGTGGATCAGTTCTACCGGGCCACTGGTGGTGACGAATACCGCGCCTCCGAGCTGCTGTTGTCTCGCGTGGATAACGGCCTTCGGGATGAGTTCGGTGTTCGGACCATGGTCGAGGTCGTTTCCGGCCAGCGTGACGAGCTGATGCACACCCTGCGTGACCGGGTGAACGAAACGTCGCTCAAGGAATTTGGCATTGAAGTGGTGGATATCCGCGTCAAAGCCATTGAATTCCCGGGGCAGGTGAGCCAGAACGTCTATCGTCGAATGGCGACCGAGCGCGAGAAACTGGCGCAGGAATTCCGCTCCCGCGGTCGCGAGTTGGCGGAGGGTATTCGCGCGGATGCTGATCGCCAGCGCACCGTTATCCTGGCGGAAGCCTTTGCCAAGGCTGAGGAAATGCGTGGTGAAGGTGATGCTCAGGCCGCCCAGATCTATGCCGATGCCTATGGGTCTAACAGCGAGTTCTATAGCTTCTACCGCAGTCTGGAAGCCTATCAGAACACCTTTGCCAATGAAGACGACATCATGGTCATCGACACTGATAGCGACTTCCTGAAGTTCCTGAAGGACCCTCAGGGAAACCGCTAACCACGACGATGGTAGTGACAAAACCGGAATACCTCGGTATTCCGGTTTTTTTGTGTCTGCCAACAGTGTAAAATTCTGCCGGTTTTGGTTCGGGTTTTTATCTTTCCCCGAGCATCGCCCTAAATCCTGTGCACTCTCGCGGCAAGAAGCTTCCGCCCCGGGACAGAACGGACAACCGAATCTCATGACAGTATCTGATCGCTGGCTACTGCCTGATGGCGTGGAAGACATCCTTCCGCCATTGGCTGGACAGATTGAATCCCTGCGCCGGGATGTAATGGATACCTGCCAGCGTTGGGGTTACCAGCTGGTTATCCCGCCGTTGATCGAATACCTCGAATCACTTTTTACGGGCACCGGGCACGACCTGGAGCTTCAGACCTTCAAGCTGACTGATCAGCTGACCGGCCGGATGATGGGGCTGCGTGCGGACATGACGCCGCAGGCAGCACGCATTGATGCCCATACCCTTGGCCAGGAAGGTATTACGCGGCTGTGTTATGCCGGCCATGTGCTCCACACCCGACCGCGCCATATGCTGACAGGGCGCACGCCCATCCAGGCGGGTTGCGAGCTGTTTGGTAGCGCCTCCGAATCGGCGGATCTGGAAGTGATCAGCCTGATGCTTGAAACCCTGCGTGTATCGGGTTTGCCCAGAATCCATCTGGATCTTGCCCATGTCGCGATCTACGAGACATTGGTTGGAGAGGCCGGGTTTGATCGCGATACCGGCGCGGCCATCTTTGATGCCATGGCCCGTAAGTCTGTGCCGGAACTGGATGAATTGCTGGGCGGGTGCCCACCGGGTTCTGCTGGCGGCATGCTCAGAGAGCTGGCCAGAGTCAGCGGTGGGAAGGATGCCCTGCGTGAGGCAAAGCGCATTCTTGAAGGGGCGCCGGAACCGCTTCGTCAGGCGCTGGATCAACTGGATCGAGTGGCGGATATGCTGTCCGCGAGCTATCCAGAGGTAAGCTTCGGGTTCGACTTTTGTGAGCTTCGAGGATACAACTACCATACCGGGCTGGTGTTTGCGGCCTATGTGCCGGGGCATGGTGACGCGGTTGCCAAGGGCGGTCGCTACGATGCCATTGGCAGTGATTTCGGCCGTGCACGTCCGGCGACGGGCTTTAGTCTTGATATCCGTGCGCTGGTCTCACTTGGTCAGCGAACCGGCCGCGCTGGCAAGGCCATATGGGCGCCAGCCACCGAAGATCCTGCGCTGGATGGCGTGATTTCCGGCCTGCGGATGACGGAGACGGTTATCCGCGCCCTGCCGGAAGACGAGGGCGTTGATCCTGGCACGCGCAATTGCGATCGTGCCCTGGTGAAGCGAGACGGCCAGTGGGTCGTGGAGCAGTTGGACTGATGACCTTCGGGGTCGGGCCACTCATTTACAGGTAAACCTGCGGGCACCCCATCAATTGGCGGGGCCGCACTGAGAGAGAGTCATGGGTAAAAACGTTGTAGTGCTGGGCACCCAGTGGGGTGATGAAGGAAAAGGCAAGATTGTTGACCTGCTGACCGATAAGGTTGCGGCGGTGGTGCGCTTTCAGGGCGGCCACAATGCCGGCCATACCCTGGTTATTGAAGGTAAGAAAACCGCCCTTCATCTGATTCCGTCTGGCATTCTTCGCCAGAATGTCCAGTGCCTGATTGGCAACGGCGTCGTGCTCTCTCCGGAAGCGTTGCTGAAGGAAGTCCGCGAACTCGAAGGCAATGGGGTTGCTGTGCGGGAGCGTTTGAAGATCAGTCTGGCGTGCCCGGTCATCCTCAAGACCCATGTTCGTATCGATCAGGCGCGCGAGCGAGCGCGAGGTGTCGACAAAATTGGCACCACCGGTCGCGGTATCGGGCCGGCCTACGAAGACAAGGTTTCACGCCGTGGGATTCGCGTTGGAGATCTGTGTGACCCGAAGAGCTTTGAAGAGAAGCTCCGGGAAATCATGTCGTACCATAACTTCGTGTTGACCGAGTACTTCAAGGAAGAGCCCGAAGACATTGATCAGGCGTTTTCCGAACTGATGACCATGGGCGAGGAAATTCTGCCCATGTCTGCCGACGTCACGGATATCCTCCATGACCTTCGCAAGCGCGGCGAACACATCCTCTTTGAAGGTGCGCAGGGCTCGCTGCTGGACATTGATCTGGGTACCTACCCGTACGTCACCTCCTCAAATACCACGGCTGGCGGCACGGCTACCGGGTCTGGTTTTGGGCCGTTGTTCCTGGATTACGTGCTGGGGATCACCAAGGCCTACACCACTCGTGTCGGTTCCGGTCCGTTCCCGACCGAGCTGTTTGACGATATGGGCCATCACCTGGCGGTCAAGGGCAACGAGATTGGCACCACCACCGGGCGTTCACGCCGTTGTGGCTGGTTTGATGCGGTTGCACTGCGCCACGCCATCCAGATCAACAGCGTATCGGGCATCTGCCTGACCAAGCTGGACGTGCTCGATGGCATGGATACGGTGAAGGTGTGCATTGGCTACAAAACGCCTAACGGGGAGATTACCCGCCCGCCGATCGGTTGCGATACCTACAAGGACATTGAGCCGGTGTATGCGGATCTTCCGGGTTGGCAGGAGAGCACGGTCGGGCTGACAGGCCTGGACCAGTTACCGGAGAACGCCAGGGCCTATATCCGTTTCCTGGAAGAGCAGATCGAAGCACCGATCGATATCATTTCCACCGGTCCTGACCGGGTAGAGACGGTCATTCTGCGCCACCCCTTCGGCGAGTAACCTTCCTGGGTTGTCGCGGACACCTTCAGGGCTTGTCCGCGATAACCGTCGCCCTTTTCGGACCCGGATAACCTTCCACGGTCTTCGTTGGGTCGTCCGGGTCGAGAAAGTCCTGCAGCGACTGGAATTGCATCCAGTCAGTGCTGCGTTGCTCCTCGATCGTGGTTTCTGTCACATCCACCACGCGGGCGTTGCAAAAACCGGTTCGGTCCAGCCAGCGCAACAGAGTGTCGCAGCTGGGCAGGAACCAGACGTTGCGCATCTGGCCGTAGCGGTCCTCCGGCATCAGGCTGTAACCTTCCGGCCCATCCGCTATCAGCGTTTCCAGCACCAGTTCGCCACCCGGGCGGAGTGTGTCTTTCAGTTCCAGTAAGTGATCAAGTGGTGAGCGACGGTGGTAGAGCACACCCATTGAGAAAGTGGTGTCGAATGCTTCCAGCTTTGGCGGCAGATCCTCTACGCGCACCGGGAGCAGATCAATGCGCTGCTCCTGGCCTGCATACTGTTTGGCGCTGAGAAACTGGAACAGGAATAACAGTCCTGGGTCGATGCCAATCACCCGGCCGGCTCCTTCGCCCAGCATGCGCCAACAGTGATAGCCAGAGCCGCAACCGACATCCAGTATCTGCCGACCACTCAGGTCTGACAGGTAGGGAGCGACGCGGTCCCATTTCCAGTCAGAACGCCATTCGGTATCGATATAGGTGCCAAAGAATTCGAACGGGCCCTTACGCCAGGGCATCAGTCCTCGCAGCCCTTCTTCGAGCTTTGCACGGTCTTCTGTGCTGAGGGGCTGGTCGGAGTTCAGGGTAATGGCCGACTGGTTCAGGTTCGCCGTGGCATCACCAATGTGGGGCAGGGTGTCCAGAGCCCGGTTCCATCGGGCAATATCCCCATGAGGGTTGTCGTCAAAGCGCTTTTGTAGCTGTTGCTGCAGTTGCTTTCGCCAGCGCTCAAGGCCACGGCTATCAAGATCGTCAAGCAGCGGGGCAAAGCACCCCTGCCAGTTGAAGGTCGTCATGGAGGCTCCGTTCAGTGCGATTTAATGGCGAGCATGGAGACAAAGTTGAAACACTGGTACCACACCATAACCTGACTAAATCCTGCGTTTATCAGTCTCTCACGGTGTTCGGCCAGGGTTTCCGGTATCAGTACCTGTTCCAGGGCGGAACGCTTCTGACTGATCTCCAGGTCGGAATAGCCGTTGGCCCGTTTGAACTCGTGATGGAGTTGGGTCTGTGTCGATTGCTCGGAATCGGATTCAAAGCGAATTTTCTCGGAGAGGATCAGTACTCCGCCGGGCAGTGTGGCGTCGGCGATGCGAGCCATCAGTTCTGCGCGTCTGTCTGGCGCCACGAACTGCAGTGTGAAGTTCAGGGTGGTCACCGACGCGTTCTCAATCGGGGTGTCGAGGATGTCCTCGCACCGCAGCGAAACCGGCAATGGGTGGTCGTCCAGAGCAATATAATGCTCGCAACGCTCAATCATGGCAGCCGAGTTGTCCACGCCTGTAAGGGTGCAGTCGCGGTCCCCAATGCCATGGCGCATGGCCAGAGTGGAGGCGCCGAGAGAGCAGCCGAGATCGTAGCAGTGACTGCCCGGGCGGGCATACTGTTCGGTGATCACTTCAATCATCGGAATAATCGTGGTGTAACCCGGTACTGAGCGCCGGATCATGTCCGGAAATACCCGAGCCACCGATGTGTCAAACCGGAATTCTCCGGTTTCCCGTTCAGTGGCGAACAGACGGTCCAGCGCCTGGCCCGGTTTTTTGTTCCTGTCAGCCATTGTCTGCTGGCTCCTGGCCCTCATTGACAGGCCTGTCGTGTGCGGGTGTCGGGCCTCGGCTGCAGCGTACGCCCCGGTTCTTGTAATCAACGAGGATGCCCCGGAACTCCGGGTCCACATCGGCGGCGATGGCCAGATACCCCTGTTCGCAGACAGCGTGGAGTTCCGATGACTTGGGCGACATGCGGAACTCTTCGCCAGGTTTGATGTGAACGGCCTCAAATTCCCCCACCGGCACATGATCCTTATTCTCGGCATGATCAATCCGCCCGCTGGCCTCCAAAACCACGATGGTAACGATGATGGTGGCAATGGCAGTGACAATCAGGCTGCGGACGGTAAATCGGGCCTCACTTTGGCTCATCGGTTGGTCTCCGGTCTGTCGGTAATAGTGGCCTCAATATTGGCCGGGTACATGAATGGAAGGGGCCTGTAGCGCCGCCAGTTGTTCCCGAAGTGACAGGATCTGGTCGGACCAGAAACGCGGCTGGGCAAACCAGGGGAAGAAACGCGGGAAGGCCGGGTCGTCCCAGCGCTTGGCCAGCCAGGTGCAGTGGGAAATCTGCCGGAAGCAGCGCATGGGTTCAATCAGATGACGCTCACGACGATTGAAATCGCGGAACATCTCGTAGCCTTCCAGTAGTTCACCAAATTGCTGGCCACGTTCAACGTCATCACCGTTCAGTAACAGCCACAAATCCTGAATCGCAGGCCCGGTACGGCAATCGTCCAGGTCGACAAACAGCATCTGTTCCTCGCGGCAGAGGATGTTGCCGGCGTGGCAGTCACCATGAATTCTCAGGGAGTGCACCTCGCCAGCGTCATCGATCCGACGGGCGCAGTGGTCGACAAGATCGGGAATCAGCGAGTCCCACGCTGGCCGAAGGTCATCTGGAATCCAGCGGTTTTCCGTAAGGAACCGATTGTTATCCTCAATGCCCGAAAGAATCGACATAACCGGGCGATGGTTGAAGGGCTCAGTGTCACCGATATTGTGGAGCTGGCCCAGCCACTGGCCGAGGCGGTACAGGGTATCTGTCACGCTGGTGTCGGGCGCCTGCCCGCCCCGCTGCTGAAATACGGCAAACAGAAAGTCCCCGCAACGGCCCAGTGTATCGCCGGAGGGCATAGCCATGGGCGCCACGACCGGAATATCGGCGTTGAGCAACTGGACGGTAAACTGATGTTCTTCCCGGATCTGGGCTTCGCTCCAGCGCCCCGGACGGTAAAACTTGGCGATTACCGGTGGCTGGTCTTCAATACCAATCTGGTAAACACGGTTCTCGTAGCTGTTGAGGGCAAACAGGCGTCCACTGACCACAAATCCGGCGTCTTCCAGGGCATCAAGAATGGTATCGGGGGTAAGGGCGTCGTAAGGATGGCTGGAGGTTTCGGTCATAAATAAGGTTTAGTATCTCGAATTCTGTTGGGACTTCATGCTGGCGAGGTGATACCAGTTTTCGTCCAGTTCCCATCGCACCCGATCAATGCCAGACGCGCTGAGGACGATGTTGCCTGCCTGGGCCTGGACCTGGGCCAGTTCACGCTCGGCCCGTTGCCAGTCACGATCATTGTCTCCCAGGTTACGCATGCTCGGAAAAATGGTGGTGAGTGCTTCGTGCGTCGAGGTTTCATGGGAGCGCAGTGAGCTCATGATGGCGGTCCCTCCTTCAACCCGGAGAACGCGATGCTGATAAGGATAGTTGGCCACCATTTCATCGGCCTTCAGTGCCTGGTTCAGGCTGATGACTTCAAAGCCTCGCCAGCCAAGCCAGCCAACAAATATGGCCGCCACCAGCATTACAATAATAAACTGCTTCCTGTCAGACATCGGTTCCCTGCTCCGTGCACTCAATTCACGGCCAAGTATAACGTTTCGGGGGCGACACCGTAATGCGATTCGGGCTTTTTAGCCAACGAGCGTGTTGGTGATGCTGACAAACGATCGAAACACAACGCGGGTGACGTTAAAGCAGATGACAGGGCGAGACATAGTACAGGCAGATACCGTGGTCGTCGGTGCCGGCATTGTCGGCCTCGCAGTGGCCAGGACGCTGGCCAAGCAGGGCAGGGAGGTGCTGGTGCTGGAATCCGGCGCTCACTTTGGCGAAGGGGTGTCGTCCCGCAATAGTGAGGTTATCCATGCTGGGATCTACTATCCCGAGGACTCCCTCAAGGCCCGGTTGTGTGTTCGTGGTCGTCGGATGTTGTATGAGTACTGTCAGACCCGTGGCATCGACCACCGCAAAACCGGCAAGTGGATTGTGGCCAATGGCGCGTCGCAGGTGGAGAGGCTCGACACTATCGCCAGTCAGGCCCTTCGCAACGGTGTTCTGCTCCAGAGGGTAACCCGCAGGGCCTTGCGGGTTTCTCTGCCGGACGTGACCGCCCAGGAGGCGTTGTACTCACCGGAAACGGGCATTGTAGACAGTCATGGAGTGATGCTGTCGTTGCTGGGAGAGCTGGAGGACTACGGTGGCCATTTGGTCCGCCAGGCGCCTGTAGAGCGTGCGGCGACCTGTGACGGAGAGCATCGGTTGCAGGTTGGAGGGCCAGCGCCCTGTGAGCTCAGGGCGCAACGGGTGGTGAACGCAGCCGGCCTCGGAGCAGTACCATTGGCCACGAGCTGGCAGGGAGTACCAGCGGATATCGCGCCCCGCCAGTGGCTGGCCCGTGGTGTCTACTTCAGCTATTCCGGTCGCCACCCCTTCCATTCATTGGTATACCCTATCCCTGAACCAGGCGGCCTCGGCGTTCACCTGACGCTTGATCTAGCGGGCCAGGCTCGATTCGGGCCCGATGTTGAATGGATAGAGCGGGTGGACTTCTCGGTTGACCCCGGTCGGGCAAGGTCGTTTGCTGAAAGTATTCGCCGTTGGTGGCCAGCATTGGACGAGTCCCGCCTGCAGCCCGCCTATGCCGGCATTCGTCCCAAGCTTGCTGGCCCGGATGGTGGGTTTGCGGATTTCCGGATCGCCGGAGAACGTCGGCACGGCGTTGCCGGGCTGGTGCACCTGTTCGGCATTGAGTCGCCGGGATTAACGGCTGCTTTGGCCATTGCGGATGAAGTGGCAGGGCAGCTCGCCGACTAATGCGTTTGCATACCTTTATCCGGGGGTTCTTGCCAGCGCCCAGATCTGAACCTCCCTGGCGCCGGCCTCAAGCAGCACTTCAGTCAGGCTTCGTGCAGTGGCGCCGGTGGTGACCACGTCATCAACGATGGCAATACTGGCCGGCGGTATACGGGTAACCTGGTAGATTCCCCGCAGGTTGGCCAGGCGCTCTTCGCGGTTCAGTCCTCGTTGTGGCCGGGTGCGCCGGTTCCTGACGACAAGGTCAGCGCTCCAGGGAATGCCCGATTGACGGCTGATGTGCTCTGCAATATCCGCCGCTTGATTGAATCCTCGTTTTCGTCGACGGGCCGGATGCATCGGGCTGGCCAGAAGCAGGTCCGGCGTGCGTTCAGGATGGGTCTCCAGCATCAATGTCAGATGAGTGCTCAGATCCTGGATCAGGGGGCGGGCATAGGCGCGTTGGCCATTGTATTTGTAGCGCTGGACCATACCGTCAACCGGGAATCGATAGCGCCAGGGCGCGACGATTCGGCTGAAGGGCGGTGGGTCTTTCAGGCACTGACCGCAGATGAGTTCATCGCCAGCGTAGGCGATAGGCAGTGCGCAGCAGCGGCAGTGCGAGTGGTTGGCGGGCAAGTCCTGCCGGCAGGGAGTGCAGAGCCCGAAATGGGCATGCGGTTCCAGGCAGGCCACGCATTGCCCGCCGCGCAGCTGAAATAAGCCCTTGATGCTGATTTGAGCGCGCGGAATCCGTTTCGCGCTGTTAACCTTTGGTGTCATCAAGGTTGACAGCGATTTCAGTCCCTTTATCATCTGTTCAATCCGTAAACCAGAATCCCGGTAAAGTTAACAGGACTGAATCATGACTGCCACCGCACACGCCGATGCACCCTCTATAGCGCCTTCTGCCGCGCCTTCTACCTCACCGCGCCACGATTGGACCATGCAGGAAGCCCGTGCGTTGTTCGAACTGCCATTCAATGACCTGGTGTTCCGGGCTCAGAGCGTCCATCGTGAGCATTTCGACCCGAATGAAGTGCAGATCAGCACGCTCCTGTCCATCAAGACCGGTGCCTGCCCGGAGGACTGTAAATACTGTCCCCAGAGCGGTCATTACAACACCGGCCTGGAAAAGGAAAAACTGCTGGAAATTGAAAAAGTGGTTGCTGAAGCCAAGGCCGCCAAGGCAAAGGGTGCGTCCCGTTTCTGTATGGGGGCGGCCTGGCGTAGCCCGTCGAAGAAAAACATGGAATATGTCGTGGATATGGTGCGCCAGGTTAAATCCCTGGGCCTGGAAACCTGCATGACCCTCGGCATGTTGGAGCAGGAACAGGCCGACGAGCTGGCCGAAGCCGGGCTGGATTACTACAACCACAATCTGGATACGTCCGAAAAGTACTACAGCCATATCATTACCACCCGCACCTATCAGGACCGGCTGGACACCCTCGAGAATGTCCGTAATGCAGGCATGAAAGTATGCTGCGGCGGCATCGTGGGCATGGGCGAAGACCCTGACGATCGTGCTGGCCTTCTGGTTCAGTTGGCGAATCTGCCCCACCATCCGGAGAGCGTGCCGGTGAACATGCTGGTGAAGGTGGCAGGAACGCCGATGGAAAATGTGGAAGATCTGGACCCGTTCGACTTTATCCGCACCATCGCTGTTGCTCGGATCATGATGCCTGCCTCGCACGTGCGATTGTCTGCGGGCCGTGAAAATATGAATGAGCAGATGCAGTCCCTGTGCTTCCTGGCTGGTGCGAACTCGATTTTCTATGGCGAGAAGCTGCTGACGACCGCCAACCCCGAGGCGGATGCGGACCGCGAGTTGTTCAAGCGTCTGGGCATTCGGCCTGAAGAGCGCGAGCAGTCCTGCACCGAACAGGAAGCGGAAGAAGCTATCGTTGAAGCGGTCGAATACGAACAGACCCGTCACATGTTCTACGATGCCACCCGTGAGTCTGCATAGGCAGACAGCATGTCTGTGAGGGCTGGCCATGCGTGACTTTGCAGCAGAGCTGGAAGAGCGAAAACAGGCGGGGCTTTACCGCACCCGCCGCCAGATCAGCGGCCCCCAGCAGCCCGCGTTGGTTTCCGATGGCGTTCCGCTACTGTCGTTCTGCAGCAACGATTACCTGGGGCTGGCGAATCACCCCGGGATTATCAAGGCTGCCACTGAGGCCATGCCAAACACCGGTTTTGGCGGCGCCGCTTCGCATCTGATTTGCGGTCACCACGATGCCCACCACCAACTGGAACTGCGGCTAGCGGAATTTACCCGCCGCAGTGCTGCGCTGTTTTTTTCGACCGGCTACATGGCCAATATGGGTGTTATCTCTGCGCTGGCTGGCCGTGGCGATACCATCTTCTCTGATCGCCTGAACCATGCCTCCATCATCGATGGTTGTGTTCTCAGCCGCGCCAGGGTGCGTCGTTATCGCCACGGTGATATGAGTGCCCTGGCTGACATGCTTGCCGCTACCGGTGGCCACAAGTTGGTGGTGACAGACGGCGTATTCAGCATGGATGGGGATATCGCGCCATTGAGGGAGTTGGCGGCACTGTGCCGGGCGCACGAGGCCCTTCTGGTGGTGGATGACGCCCATGGTTTGGGCGTCCTGGGGCCTCAGGGGCGGGGCAGCCTGATGGAGCAGGGATTGTCCGAGGAGGACGTGCCCATATTGATCGGCACCCTGGGCAAGGCTGTGGGCACCAGTGGCGCCTTTGTGGCTGGCCCCCAGCTGTTGATGGATTACCTGGTACAGAAGGCCCGCACCTATATCTACACCACCGCCATGCCTCCGGCCATCGCTCTGGCCACCTGTGCCAGCTTTGACCTGATCGAACGGGAAGATAGCCGTCGCAGTCACCTGCAGATGCTGATCTCAGAGTTTCGCCAGGAGGCATCGGCACTGGGCTATGAGTTGATGCCATCGCGCACACCAATTCAGCCAATCTTGGTGGGCGACAACTGGGCAGCCCTGGCATTGAGTCAGGCCCTGGAGGAGAGGGGGCTAATGGTTACGGCGATCAGGCCGCCGACTGTGCCGGAAGGCCAGGCTCGTTTGCGGGTCACCTTCAGCGCTGCGCACTCTTCGGAAGACCTGGCAATGTTGCTGTCCGCATTGGCGGACTGCCGTTCACTACTGAACAGGCCCTCTGCAGAGGTGGTATGAACGCTGTGGAATCACGAATCCCGCTGGTGGTTGTGGGTGGTTGGGGTGTCGATGCCGCCATGTTGCTTCCGTTGTTTGATCGTTGGCCAGGGGAGATTCATCTGATATCGCTGAACGACGCCCTGATGTCCCGATGCGACTCGATCACGGGGGTGGCGGATTATCTGCTGGAGCGTTATCCGTGCCCGTCAGTTTGGGCGGGTTGGTCCCAGGGGGCGCAGGTGGTAATGGCGGCTGCCTCACGCAGTTGTCCCCAGGTCCGCAAGGCAATCACTCTGGCGGGGTTTCCCCGCTTTGTGGCTGGGGAGCAGTGGTCCACAGGGATGGAAGTGGATACTTTTGAGACATTCCGGGAACAGGTGTCGCAAAACGCCGGCCTTGCCTGGCGGCGCTTTCAGCGACTTTTGATTCACGGCAGCCATGATGAGTCGCAAGCCCGGCAGGAACTGCGCCCCTGGCTTGCGCGAGGGCCTTCTGTCAGCGACGTGAACCTGGTTCGGGGCCTGGACTGGTTGGGCAGCGAAGATCAGCGGTCTCTGTGGGGTGCTTTACCAGTGCCGACGCTGCATCTTCAGGCGAGCAACGATGTGGTCGTTGAATGTTGGGAGCACTCGTTTCATCCGTCTCCAGCCGCCAAGGTCGTTAGGGTAACCGGTATGACCCATTGGCCTCGAGGGCAGGCGCTTTCGCGTTGCCATGACGAAATCCTTCAGTTTGTTTTCGGCAAGGAGGTTGAATGGACCCTGTAACAACCAATATCCACGACTGGGTGCCTCCGAAATCCACAATTGCCCGCGATTTCGGCTCAGCTTCCCATACCTACAATCCCGCTGCCCGGCTGCAGCGCTATATGGGCCAGGTCTTGCTGGACCAGTTGAAGGAAGGGCTGCATCAGGCCCAAAGCGCAGATGGACTCCAGATACTCGATCTGGGTAGCGGCACTGGGTGGTTTACAGGGCAGTTGGCGTCGATTCCGGGGAGCCAGGTGACCGGCGTTGATATTGCTGCGGGAATGCTTCGTTACGCCCGATCTGCCAACCCGAGCGGCATTCGGTGGATCGAGGCGGATGCCGAGGCGTTGCCGTTGCCGGATAACAGTGTGGACGTGGTCTTCAGCAATTTGATGATTCAGTGGTGCCGTGACCCGGCCGGTGTGCTTGCTGAATGCCGCCGGGTTCTGCGCCCAGGCGGTCGGCTACTGGTGTCGACATTGCTGGAGGGTACCCTCGACGAACTTCGGGAAGCATGGCACCGGGCAGACCCCGGGCACCAGCATGTGAATGGTTTTGAATCGGAAGCGCGTTTTCGGGAGCAGGCATTTGAAACGCTCCCGGATCCGCAACTTGCGATCGAGACCATTTCACTGGATTATCCCTCGCCGCTGGCTCTGCTGGCGGAGCTCAAGGCTATCGGCGCCGGGTACAAAGGCGCCTCGCGGCGGCAAAGCGCGACCGCGCCTGGCCGTTTGCGGGCCATGTGCCGTTATTATCCGCGAGACGGGGAAGGCCGGATACAGGCCACTTACACATCGGCATGGCTGGGTTGCCGTCTGCCGGACTGACATGGGGATTCATTGATCTATGGCCAGAAAGAGTTACTTTGTGACGGGTACCGACACCGGCGTGGGGAAAACGCTGGTGTCTGCTGCGATTCTTGAGGCGGCCGCTACCCTGGGGAAGAAAACGCTTGCGATGAAACCGGTGGCGTCTGGTTGCGAAGAAACACCGGAGGGGCTGCGCAATGAAGATGCGCTGATACTGATGGAGTCCATGTCGGAACCGTTGCCTTACGATCAGGTGAACCCGGTAGCCTTACAGCCCGCCATCGCGCCCCATGTGGCAGCTGCCCAGGCGGGTCGGCACCTCACGGCGGAACGGCTGGTCGGATTTTGCCGCGGGTTGCAGATGCGTCCCGCGGATTTACTGTTGGTGGAGGGTGCCGGCGGCTGGCGGGTACCACTCAATGATCGTGAAACCTACGCCGCCATGCCTGTCGCTCTGGGTATGCCTGTCATTATGGTGGTACCCCTGAAACTGGGCTGTATCAACCATGCACTGTTAACCGCTGAAGCTATCCGCCGTGATGGATTGCCTGTCGCAGGTTGGGTGGCCAATCGGCCGGACCCCGCGGCCATGAACTGTGAGCAGGAAACCCTCGATTATCTGATTCAGAACCTGCCCGCGCCATGCCTGGGGGTGTTGCCATGGCAGAATCGTGCCGACCCGAAGGAGCTGGCCAAAGCACTGGATGTTGCCGTTTTGTTTGAAAATTGACCAAATTTGTGGCTTACTGGTGTCAATATATGGTCATTGGGCTGCGCGGTTATGATCAGCAATACATTAGGCATTGGTATTCAGGGTATCCAGGACGGCATGCAAGGCATGGAAAATGCCGCCCGCAGGATTGCCCGTGGTGGTGTTGATGGCCCCCAGGGCACGGCAGAAGGTGTCGGTGGCCTCGTGGAACCGATCATTGATCTAAAACTGTACGAGCGCAGCGTTGAAGCTTCGGCCCAGGTAGTGAAAACCGCCGACGAAACCCTGGGAACGCTTCTGGATATTACTGCCTGAACCCTCTCAGGGCGTCCGAGCCCTGTTCAGGTCCTTTGGATTCGACGGCCAGTCTGCTGACATGATGATTTCGGGCTCCCTTCCGTCAATGGCTCCTGCCTTTCCTGCGCCTTCCGTTGGCTCGGGAGACGCAGCTGCGGGTGCCCCTCTCCGGCCATCTTCGGATGAATCACCTTCATCTCGAACATCTCCTGAAACCTCCGGGTCCGGCCGGGTAGCTGACGATAATGCTGCGGAGGATCGTACCCGCTCGCAGGGTTCCAGCGTAGAGGATGCTCAGGGCCTGGATGAGGCAGAGCTGAAACAGCTTACGGAACTGAAAGCCAGGGACCGTGAGGTTCGTGCCCATGAGGCAGCCCATCAGGCGGTTGGCGGCCAGTACGCCGGTTCTATTTCCTACGTCTATGAACGGGGCCCCGACGGTGCCCAGTACGCTGTTGGTGGCGAGGTCTCGATTAGCACCTCGCCCGTGCGGGGAGATCCCCAGGCGACAATCGATAAAATGCGTGTGGTCAGGGCTGCAGCGTTGGCGCCGGCAGAGCCTTCCCCACAAGACCGGGCAGTGGCGGCAGAGGCCATGCAGTTGATGCTGCAGGCACAAGCTGAACTCTCCTCAGAGTTGGGTCGCACTGACGAGTCCGGGCAATCTGAAGTGTCCGAGGACCAGGCGGGTGACGAAAGCAGTGCAAAGCAGTCGCAGGAAGCGACGAATGCCTATCAGGTCATCTCCGGCGTCGGGAGCAATGATGTAAGCGCCAATCCCTCTTCATCCTTCCGGGCAACAGCCTGATAACAAGCTGCTTTTTAGTCTAAAACCTTCCCGTGTGCTTAAGCCATCGGTACACATTCGCGACAAAACACAACACAAATTTTGATTACGCCTATTGACAATTCTGTGCCTCTAAACGTATGTTTCAAACAAGTGTTTTATTGGCGTTCAGCTTCTCTTGCTGAGCGTATGAGTAAATCCCGAGGCTGAGTGTTGTGACCGTGTCGCAGCTGAGACCGAAAACCTGAGGTGGATTCCATGCCTGACTACAAAGCGCCCCTGCGTGACATTAAATTCGTAATGAACGAGCTGCTGGACAGCGAGCAGCACTACGCCAATCTGGAAGGCGCCGAAGATGCAACTCCGGATATGGTCGATGCCATCATCGGGGAAGGTGCCAAGTTCTGTGAGCAGGTTCTGTCTCCGCTGAACCAGGTGGGCGATAAAGAAGGCTGCACCTGGAGCGAAGACGGCGTGAAAACGCCAACCGGCTTCAAAGAGGCCTATCAGCAGTACGTGGAAGGCGGCTGGCCGTCCATGACCGCTGATCCCAACTATGGTGGCCAGGGCCTGCCACACTCTCTTGGCCTGGTAATGAGCGAGATGGTGGGTACCGCTAACTGGTCCTGGGGCATGTATCCCGGCCTCAGCCACGGTGCGACCAACACCATTGAAGCCCACGGCACTGAAGAGCAGAAGCAGACTTACCTCACCAAGCTGATCAGCGGCGAGTGGACCGGCACCATGTGTCTGACCGAGCCTCATTGCGGTTCCGACCTGGGCACGCTGCGTTCTAAGGCTGAGCCCAATGCAGACGGCACCTACAGCATCACCGGCACCAAGATCTTCATTTCCGCTGGTGAGCATGACATGGCCGAAAACATCGTCCACATTGTGCTGGCCCGGCTGCCAGGCGCTCCTGAAGGTACCAAGGGCATTTCCCTGTTTATCGTGCCCAAGCTTCTGCCGAATGACGACGGCTCTTCCGGTGAGCGCAATGCCGTTTCCTGTGGTTCCATCGAGCACAAGATGGGTATTCACGGCAACGCCACTTGTGTGATGAATTTCGACGGCGCCAAAGGCTGGCTGATCGGGCCTGAGAACAGGGGCCTGAACTGCATGTTCACCTTTATGAACACGGCGCGTATTGGTACCGCGATCCAGGGTCTGGGTGCTGCTGAGCTTGGCTTCCAGGGCTCCCTGGCCTACGCCAAAGACCGTCTGGCCATGCGCTCGCTGAGTGGTCCAAAGAACCCCGAGGGTATCGCTGACCCGATTATCGTTCACCCGGATGTTCGTCGCATGCTGCTGAGCCAGAAAGCGGTTGCAGAAGGCGCCCGTGCTCTGATTTACCTGACCGCACAGCAGGCTGATATCGTTCACAGCGGTAAGACCGAGGAAGATCGCAAAGCGGCTGATGAAGCCCTGGGCTTCCTCACCCCGATCGCCAAGGCGTTCCTGACCGAGATCGGTTACGAAGCAGCCAACCTGGGTATGCAGGTATTCGGTGGTCACGGGTTTATCTCCGAGTGGGGTATGGAGCAGAACGTTCGTGATTCCCGTATCGGCATGATCTATGAAGGCACCACCGGTATTCAGGCGCTGGATCTTCTCGGTCGCAAAGTACTGATGACCCAAGGTGAATCCCTGAAAGGTTTCACCAAGCAGGTTCACGTGTTCTGTAAGGAAAACGCCGACAACGAGCAGTTGAGAGAATTCGTTGAGCCGTTGGCCGCCATGAACAAGGAGTGGGGCGAACTGACCACCAAGGTTGGCATGTCCGCCATGAAGAACCGCGAAGAAGTGGGCGCGGCCTCCGTGGACTACCTGATGTACTCCGGTTACGCTGTTTTCGCCTATCTTTGGGCCCGTATGGCCAAGGTCGCGCTGGACAAGATGGTGGAAGGTACCACCGAGGAAATGTTCTATAACGCCAAGGTCCAGACAGCGCGCTTCTACTTCAAGCGCATGCTGCCGCGGGCCAAAGGGCATGCGGAAAGCATGCTGGCGGGCTCAGACAGCCTGATGGACATGCCGGAAGAAGCCTTTGCCCTCTAAGGCGGGTTTCACGGAACTCTAAAAGCCCGCTCTCCCAGGAGGCGGGCTTTTTTGATGACATGGCCGCCGGCGCTCCATGAGTTGGGGGCTCCGATAGGGTAGAATGGGCCACCATAAATATAACCTGTGCGGACACATAGCCGAGGAAGTGATCAGGGCCGAAGGTCCATCGTTGTTCACTTCGCAGACTGACTGAATTGTGGAGAGTTTTGAGATGGCTGATTATCAGGCACCTTTACGTGACATGCGCTTTGTCCTGAATGAAGTATTTGATGCGCCGGCTCTTTGGGCGTCTCTGCCCAAAGTGGCAGAGAACGTTGACCCGGACACTGCCGACGCCATTCTGGAAGAAGCCGGTAAGATTACCAGTGGTGTGCTGGCTCCTCTGAACCGCGAGGGCGATGAGCAAGGCTGTAAGTGGAATGACGGCGACGTGTCCACACCCGAGGGGTTTCGCGAGGCCTACCAGACCATCGTTGAGGGTGGCTGGAACGGCCTGGGCGGCAACCCGGAGTTTGGCGGTATGGGCATGCCAAAAACTCTGGTTGCCCAGTTTGAGGAGATGATGCAGGCGGCCAACATGGCCTTTGGCCTAGCCCCGATGCTGACGGCGGGCGCCTGCCTGGCCCTGGACGCCCATGGCAGTCAGGAGCTCAAGGAAAAATACCTGCCTAATATGTACGCGGGTACCTGGTCAGGCGCTATGGACCTGACGGAACCTCATGCGGGCACGGATCTGGGGATTATCCGCACCAAGGCCGAGCCTAATGGCGATGGATCCTTCAGTGTAACGGGCACCAAGATTTTCATTACTTGGGGCGAGCACGACATGGCGGAGAACATCATCCACCTGGTGTTGGCGAAGCTGCCGGATGCGCCCAAGGGCCCCAAGGGGATTTCCCTGTTTTTGGTGCCCAAGTTTGCAGTCAACGAAGACGGCTCCCTTGGCGAGCGCAATAGCCTGAGCTGCGGTTCCCTCGAGAAAAAAATGGGCATCAAGGGGTCCGCTACTTGCGTGATGAACTTCGACGGCGCCAGGGGCTGGCTGGTTGGCGAGGAGAACAAGGGACTGGCCGCCATGTTCACCATGATGAACTATGAGCGTCTGGGCGTGGGCATCCAGGGTGTTGGTGCTGCTGAAGCATCGCTGCAGAGTGCTCGTGAATACGCTCTGGAGCGTATCCAGAGCCGAGCTCCCACGGGTGCCCAGCAGCCGGAAAAAGCTGCGGACCCGATCCTGGTCCACCCTGATGTGCGCCGCATGCTGCTAACCATGAAAGGGTATGTGGAAGGAGGGCGCGCGTTCTCTACCTATGTTGCTCAGTGGCTGGATATCGCCAAGTATTCCGACGATGACGAGCGCCGCAAGCATGCCGAGGGCATGGTGGCGCTGTTGACACCGGTAGCGAAGGCTTTCCTGACCGATCGTGGCCTGGACGCCTGTATCATGGGCCAGCAGGTTTTCGGCGGTCACGGCTTTATCCGGGAGTGGGGCCAGGAACAACTGGTTCGCGACTGCCGCATAACGCAGATCTACGAAGGCACGAACGGCATCCAGGCGCTGGACCTGATGGGTCGGAAAGTGGTCGGCAGCCAGGGCAAGCTTTATGAGCTATTTGCTGAGGACGTGGCCACCTTCATCGAGGAAAACAGCAGCGACGAAAACCTGCGCCCCTACCTGGAGCCACTGGCAGCAGCATTTGAGCGCCTGTCGGATGTGACTGAGCATGTGATCAAGCAGGCTGGGGATAACCCGGACGCTGTGGGCGCGGCCTCCGTGGACTACCTCGACCTGTTTGGCCTGACGGCTCTCGGCTATATGTGGGCCAAAATGGTTAAAGTGGCGGCACCGAAGGCCGATGGCGACACCTCTGGCTTCTACACCGGCAAGGTGAAGAGCGCACGCTTCTACTTCGACCGATTGCTGCCGAAGACCGTCGCACTGGCTGAGGGCATTCGCAGTGGTAGCGACTCAATGATGGCTCTGACGGCTGAGGAGTTCTGAGTAGTCAGCGGTGAACAAAAAGGCAGGCCCGCGGGCCTGCCTTTTTGTGCTGCTCTATATACTCGCTTACAGGTTTTCTATCCGGCCTGGATCAAGAACAAACGGGTTTTCGTTACCTTGAATGTCGGCCACCTGGCGATGGCGGACAAGCTCTCGATCATCCGGTGGATCGATCTGATTCCAGCTCTTGAACACCCGGGAAGCGCCTGCCCAGGGCAGGTCATAGGTGTCCACCATATAGGCAACCGTGCGGGCGATATCGCCTTTTACCTTTTGCGGGGGTTCAAAAAACTGCGCACTCTCGCGAATTCCGCACTCGTCCGGGCTGCTTGCATTGCCCAATTCTTCGTAAATCGCGTTTCTCCGGGACATTTCAATGCGACTGCGCACGGGGACCATGTTATGAAGGTCCGATGCAATCTGCCGGTATCTGTCGTCATCGTCGCATTGGCTGCTGGTGCCGCACCCAAGTGCATTGCGAACTTCTGCCAGAGGGTAGACATAGCCTTCCGTAAGGACAAAGCCTTTATTTTTGAAGGGTGTGTCACAGAAGAAGGAGTTGCCGCCCTGGGCATAAAGGTTGCCCCAGAACTCGTTTTTTACAACGGTGTCCGGGTCACTGAAGCGGGTGTTCTGGCTGATGACGAGAGACGGGATAAGCAAGGCCGCCAGTGCGACCAAAACAACGTTTTTAGTTTTCATAGGCCATTTATACCTCTCAGCGCGTGACAGCGCCTTTGCTGATCGGGCCAGGAAAGGAAGTGGTTAGATCTGGCCGGTCAGAAAAATGACGGTTTATTCATTTATAATTGAGAAGTATGACACAGAGGCTCCAAAGGGAGAGAGCCTCTGTGTGGCTATTTGTTGCATTATGTTAACTGGTTAACACTTCACTTCTTTCGGTTGCGCAGATTCTGGTAACCCGTTCTCAAATCTTCGCCCAGCTTATGAGCGGTCTCGCGAGCCTCTTTTGATGCATCTTCGGCGTCGTGAAGGATGTGATCGAGTTTGCTCCGAAACCGTTCCCAGTCCTTCTCCAGATCGTCCCACTCGTCTTTCACGTCCTCATGGGCCAGATGCATCTGAACCCGTGCTTCGTCACGGTACTGTTTAATCTTTTCGGACAGTTTTTTCAGTTCGTCCTGGAAGCTCATATCACGCACCTCCTTTAACAGTTAACAACTATACGATGCTACTGAATATCGAAAACTGTCAAGCCGGATGACGGCCATTTCGCGGAGTCAGGCGGGTCTTGCAAGCAAGGTGATCAGGTCTTGCAGGTAATGCCAGGGGGAGAGCGTATCAAAGCCTTTGGCGGCCCTGTCGGTGGTGCTGCATAGTTCCAGTGCGGTATTGAGCTGGTGGCGGTTCAGGCGTCTCGCCGCTTGTTCAACGGCCTTTGCGCGCTGGGGCTGGAACACGCCGCGCTTCTTGAGGAAGCCGGCAGTATTCTCCCGTTTGGCCGCGGCGATATTCAGCTCCATGGTGAGGTTCAGGTCCCGTGTCAGCACCGCCAGCAATCCCAGCGGGTTCTCGCCTTCCTGCTGCAGTACCCCGACGATTTTGCGAGCGTGGGCGGCCCGGCCCGCGAGGAGTTCTGTCACCAGCTCAAAACCGTTGAAGCGGGAGCTGTCCTGAACAGCCTGTTCGACGGTGTCTTCGTCGATGGTGGCGCCGGTGCCCAATAACGCCAGGCGATCCAGTTCCTGACTTGCCGCCAGGAGGTTGCCCTCGAGGCGTTCCGCCAGGATGTCCAGTGCGCCGCGGGTAAGGCTGAGGCCATGGTTGCGAGCCCGCTGTTGCAGCCAACCCGGGAATTTATCAGTATCAATGGGCCATACCGGCACGTGTACGCCTTTGTCCTGCAATTCCTTGTACCACTTCCGGCGGGTTTCGGCGGCATCCAGCCGTGCGCTGATCAGTAGCAGCACAATGTCGTCAGGAGGATTCTGCAGCACGCTTTCAAGAACGGCGCGGCCATCACCCAATTTGCCGGTAGGCAGGTGTATTTCGATACGGCGTTTTTCGGCAAACAGCGATAGCGCACCAAACTCCTCGCCCACGCGGTTCCAGTCCAGCTGCTGGTCGGCGTGGAAGGTTACCCGGTCCTGATAGCCCGCTTCCCGCGCAGTCTTCCGGATCTGGTCGCAGCATTCCTGAACCAGTAGGGGCTCATCGCCTGACACCAGGTAAACAGGTGACAAGCCTTTCTGGAGAAGCTGGGGTAGCTGGTGGGCCTGGGTCTTCATGGTTGGCCACTGTCTTGATCGCGGGTCTGTTCCGCTTCCTGTTTCAGCCGGTCAATGCGATCCCGGTCAAGGGGCGCCAGGCGAAAGATAATTTGCTGGGCCAGTCGGTCATAGAGTTGCTCCTGGAGGGCTTCTTCTTCCCGTTGCTTGGCCAGCACATTGGATTCGTCGTAGCGATAGGTTTCACTGCTATTCAAGTCGGTTGGGGCGATCAGAGGAACCTTGTCGGAGGTCAAAACCTCAATATCGACCGTTTGCCGCAACGTATACTCGGCAGCCGCGGCGCGCACGGTGATGGCGCTGGCACGACGTTCCCGGCGGAAATTGCTGATGTTGAGCACATAATCGGCTTTTTCGGAGGGCTGAAGGTCGATGTTGCCCAGAGACAGCTGTTCCTTCACCGAGCCACACAGCTGTTCTGGCACATCGCCGGAGCAATCAACAGCCAGCGGCTGCAATGCGGACGACACCGGCGGGGCGCCCCGTAGCTGAAACCCGCATCCTGACACCAGAAGTGACAGGGCGAGGCCAGCCGGAAGTATCTTGGGTAGGCTCGCCGGGAGGTTCATATCAGTTCGCCACCACGTTCACCAGTTTACCGGGCACAACGATGACCTTTCGCACGGTTTTGCCCTCGGTGAAACGGACAACGTTCTCGTTCTCGAGTGCCAGAGCTTCCAGTGCGCTCTTCTCGATGTTCGCTGGGACGTCGGCTTTTGCCCTGACTTTGCCATTCACCTGCAGGACAACCTGAATCTCGCTGCGAACCATGGCGTCCTTGTCTGCCTCAGGCCAGGGCGCGTCAACCACAGGCTCGTCGTGACCCAGTGCGTGCCACAACTGGTGACAGATATGGGGAACGATTGGAGACAGGACGAGTACCGCGGTATCCAGTGCTTCCTGGCGAACCGCCAGGCTCTGGGGCTCATTGTCAGTCAGTTTGCTGACATCGTTGAGCAGTTCCATCACCGCTGCGATGGAGGTGTTGAACGTCAACCGTCGGCTGACATCGTCGCTCACCTTGGCAATAGTCTCATGGGTCTTGCGACGAAGATTGCGCTGACCTTCACTGAGGCCGGTGGTATCCAGGGCAGGAACTATTCCGCTTTCAGTGTGCTCGCTGACCATACGCCACAGGCGCTTGAGGAAACGGTGGGCGCCCTCAACACCGCTGTCGGACCATTCCAGTGACTGCTCTGGAGGCGCCGCAAACATCATGAACAGACGCACGGTATCGGCACCGTGCTCATCGATAATAGCCTGGGGGTCAATGCCGTTGTTCTTGGACTTGGACATCTTGGTGACACCACCGGCCACCACCGGTTGTCCGTCGTCCTTGTGAACGGCGCGCACGACCTGACCCTTGTCGTCTTTCTCAGTAACGACATCCGCTGGCGAGATCCAGATTTTTGCACCGTTATCGTCTTCACGATAATAGGTTTCGGCCAGCACCATGCCCTGGCACAGAAGGCGGTTAAAGGGCTCGGAACTGTTGACCAGCCCCACATCCCGCAGCAGCTTATGGAAGAAGCGCGCATAAAGCAGGTGCAGAATGGCGTGCTCGATGCCGCCGATATATTGATCTACCGGCAGCCAGTAGTTGGCGGCAGCCGGGTCCAGCATGCCCTTGTCGTAGTTGGGGCTGCAGAAGCGGGCGTAGTACCAGGACGACTCCATAAAGGTGTCAAAGGTGTCTGTTTCCAGCGTGGCCGGTTGGCCTTCAAAGCTGGTCTTTGCCCATTCCGGATCTGCCTTGATGGGAGATTGGACGCCGTCCATCTCCACGTCTTCGGGCAGTGTGATCGGCAACTGATCGTCCGGTACCGGGCGTTCGGTGCCATCGTCCAGGGTCATCATCGGGATTGGAGCGCCCCAGTAGCGTTGGCGCGACACGCCCCAGTCCCGCAGGCGATAGTTGACCGTGCGCTTGCCAATACCGCTTTCTTCCAGATGATCGGCGATTGCGTCAAACGCCTCGGCACTGGTCAGGCCGTTGTACTTTCCAGAGGATACCAGAACACCTTTTTCGGTGAAGGCGCGCTCCTGAACATCGATTTCGCGGCTGTCTGTGGCGGCGATAACCTGCTTTATGGGCAGGCGATACTTGAGCGCGAACTCGTGGTCACGGTCATCATGGCCGGGCACCGCCATCAATGCGCCAGTGCCATACTCCATGAGCACGAAGTTGGCGACGTAAACGGGAATCTCTTCCTGCGTCAGCGGGTGAATGGCCTTGTAACCGGTATCAATGCCTTTCTTTTCCATGGTTGCCATATCGGCTTCGGCAACCTTGCTGTTACGGCACTGCTCGACAAATTCAGCAACCTCGCGATAGCGCTCGGAAGCGGCCTTGGCAATGGGGTGCTCGGCGGCCACGGCCATGTAAGTCACGCCCATGAGCGTGTCCGGGCGGGTGGTGTAGACGTCCAATGCGTCCTCGCGGCCTTTGAGGGGGAAGGTCAGCTCGGTACCCACGGATTTGCCGATCCAGTTACGCTGCATGGTCTTGACCTGCTCAGGCCAGTCCTCCAGCTCGTCCAGATCATTCAGCAATTCTTCGGCGTAGTCGGTAATGCGGATAAACCACTGGGGAATCTTTTTCTGCTCGACCAACGCGCCGGAGCGCCAGCCGCGACCATCAACCACCTGTTCATTGGCCAGCACCGTCTGGTCGATTGGGTCCCAGTTGACGGTGGACATCTTCTTGTACACCAGGCCTTTTTCGTAAAGGCGGGCGAAGAACCATTGCTCCCAGCGGTAATAATCCGGCTTGCACGTCGCCAGCTCGCGGTTCCAGTCGTAACCGAAGCCCAATTGCTTGAGCTGGTTTTTCATGTAGGCAATATTGGCGTGGGTCCACTTCGCCGGCGCAGTCTTATTGGCAATGGCGGCGTTCTCAGCGGGCAGACCGAACGCGTCCCAGCCCATGGGCTGCATGACGTTCTTGCCCTGCATGCGCTGGTAGCGGGAAATGACGTCGCCGATGGTGTAGTTGCGCACGTGCCCCATGTGCAGTTTGCCGCTGGGATAGGGGAACATGGACAGGCAGTAGTATTTGGGTTTGCCCGGTTCTTCCTTCACCGTAAACGTGTTGTTTTCTTCCCAATAGGTACGGGCTTGTTGTTCAACATCGCGCGGATTGTATTGCTGGTCCATTCCTGCCATTACCAAAGTTACCCTTTATCAGACCGTATCAAAAAAGATGTGCGAAGAGGCCGGACATTCTAACGCACACAAGGCTTAACAGGTAGTCTGCCAATTTGCCGATACTGTGCCATGCTTGGGGTTATGGTGAAGGGCAGAGCGGGTATGGCTGTCCAGGGCACGCTGTAAATACGTCCCTGTACGCTCGACAAAAACATCCATGTTTTTGACATCCCTGGACAGCCATACCCGCTCTGCCCCGGACTCTGGGAGTCAGGCTTACAAGGCAACTGCCAATGTCTGGTGTCGGGGTGTCGGTTGCCTTTGCGGGACTGTCTGCAGCATGGATGCTGCAGTCAAGCTTACATGGACGTATTTACAGCGTGTCCCGCAAAGGCAACCGACACACCGGCGCGGCACCTGTAACCCGGTATAAGGAGCTGTCATGACCGAACCAGAACGCAATCATCTCTCAGGCAGGGCTCTCGAGGCCTACGACCGCATGCTGGAGCGGGTCCAGGCCCGTCTCAGTGATATGGAGAATACCACTCGCGATACCTTGAAAGAGGAAATCGAGCGGGCGGTGGAGTTTGAGTATGAACTGGCAGAGATGACCCGCGAAGAAGCGGACCTGCTTGGCGCGTATCTGCAGCGGGACCTCGAACACCTGCTGCATTTTGTGGAAGAAACCGGCGAAGGTCTGAAGGAATGGTTGCAACTGGATATCTCACTGCTGGAGCACCAGTTGGCGGATATGCTGTTCTCGGTGGCGGATAAGACCCGACTGGATACGCTGGAGCTGAACCAGAAACTGGAAAACCACGAGCCCAGCCAGTATATCAGCGGCGAAGTGGCCACTGCCGGCATGTTCAAATGCCTGAACTGCAGCCACATGCGCTGCCTGACCGCAACCAGCCATCTGGAACCCTGTGACGCCTGCGGCTCCCACTACTACGAACGCGTCACCAGCCGCTGGCCACGGAAGTCAGAATAGCCATAGGAAGACTAGGGGAGTCCAGCGCAGAGCCAGAACGGCCATGGGGTGGGGGTCCCTTTTCTGCCAGAAAAAGGTGTCCGAGCAAAGCGAGTTCTTTTTCCAAAGAAAAGGGACCCCCACCCCGTGGCCAGGCACCATTCAGGCAGGCTACGAACCCGCCCCCAGGAGAAATCAGTTCCGCGGAATCACCCGCTCCCGAACAAACACAATAAGAATCGCCGCCAGCGTCAGCACCGGCCAGGAACCGGATTGCATGTAGGGCGTATTGCCCTCCGCCGCATAGACCTCACCTGTCATCACCGCACGTTCAAACTGCGGGATGGTTTCGGTGATCTGGCCCTTCTCGTCAATAATGGCCGTTACACCATTATTCGTGCCCCTCAGCATATAACGACCGGTTTCCAGTGCACGCATGCGGGCGATCTGTAGGTGTTGCAGCGGGCCAATGGAATCGCCAAACCAGCCATCGTTGCTGATGGTCAGCAGCATGTCACTGTTGCGGGCATTGGTGGCGACGAAGTCCGGGTAGGCCACTTCGTAGCAAATAAACGGCATGATCCTGATGCCATTGGCCTCAAGCGGCGACTGATTGGCAGGGCCGCGACTGAAACTGGACATGGGCAGGTCAAAAAAGCCGATCAGACCGCGAAGCCACTGCTGCAGCGGCACATACTCACCGAAAGGCACCAGCTTCTGCTTATGGTAGATGCCGCCGCCGCTACCGATGGCCATGATGCTGTTGTGGTACGTAAAGTCTTCAATGCGGTCACTGAAGCCGTACCAGGGGATGCCGGTAATCAGTGTGCTGCTCTCTCCCAGTTCCTCACCGATGTGGTCGATGATTTTGCCAGCCTGGTCCTGGGGAATCGGAATAGCGGTTTCCGGCCACAGAATCAGGTCGGTATCCCAGTGGTCTTCAGTCAGCTCCAGGTATGCGACGATCTGGTCCCGGAGGAAGTCCGGGTCCCACTTGATTTGCTGGGGAATGTTGCCCTGCATCGCGACAAACGTGGTTGGTTCTGTCTGCAGGGTCGTCCATTGTGCCTGGGAGAATGCCGGGCCGGTTACCCAGGGCAGCAGCACCACACCAGCGACGAGCGCCGTGCTGGCATGGCGGGCTTTCCGGATCAGCCACCAACAGCCTGGAATTGCGCAGCCGGTCACGGCCACCCAGAACGTAAGCCCGTGAACGCCCGTTAAGGGGGCGAAGCCGGCCAGAGGCCCATCAACGTGGGCGGTGCCCAGGTACAGCCAGGGAAATCCTGTCAGTAGCCAGCCCCGGACCCAGTCACAGAGTATCCACACCGCCGGAAACAGGAACAGCCGCCTGACCGCGTTGTTTTTGGCAAGCTTGCCCCAGGCCCAGAACGCCAGACCATGGAAAAGAGCGAGTCCCGACACAAAAATAACGGTGAGTATGATCGCGAGTGGAACGGACGTATTGCCGTGTTCACTGATGCTGATGTAGACCCAGCTTGCGCCCGTACCGAACAGCCCCAATCCGACCAGCCAGCCAGCCCGAAACAGCTTTTGCGGGGCGAGCGGCAGGCAGCAAAACAGTATCAGCGCGACCGACAACGGCCCCAGCCACCACCAGTTAAAGGGTGAAAAGGTGAGTGTTTGCAAGGCCCCGGCAACGAGCAGAGTGGCCGCTCGCAGCCAGGCGTGCTCGGACAGGGCGGATGTCAGTTCGGAGGTTCGGGCCGTTGTATTACTGGTCATCACCACGCGTTACCTGCAGCAGACGGATAACACGGTTATCGGCGTTGGCAATGGTGAACTGCAATCCGCCAAACTCAACCGACTCGCCCCGTCTGGGCAGATGGCCGAATTCCTTGAGCACAACGCCGCCAATGGTGTCGAACTCCTCTTCGTCCAGCTCGGTTTCGAAGAATTCGTTAAAGTCGTCGACGGGGGTGACGGCCTTCACAGCGTAAGTGCCATCGCCGCGGGCCTTGATGTGGGTTTCCTCGTCGAAGTCATGTTCGTCTTCGATTTCGCCCACGATCTGTTCCAGCACATCCTCAATGGTGATCAGGCCGGCTGTACCACCGTATTCGTCAACTACAATGGCCATGTGGTTGCGGGTTTCCTTGAACTCTTTTAATAGCTGGTTCAGGCGCTTGCTCTCCGGTACGAACGTGGGAGGGCGAAGAATCTCGCGGATGCGGGTCCAGTTGAGGTCGTTGTTCAGGGCCAGAGGGAGTAGGTCCTTGGCGAGCAGTACGCCAATGACATCGTCCTGGCTGTCGCCAATGACCGGGAAGCGGCTGTGGGCAGATGAAATGATTTCTCCCAGGAACTCTTTCGGGTCCTGGGATGCCTTGACGGTGACCATCTGGGAGCGGGGAATCATGATTTCATCCACCCGCATGTCGATCACCTGCATGGCACCTTCGATGATGCTCATGGCATCGGTATCGATGATTTCCTGGGACTCGGCGTCCCGCAGGATTTCCAGCACGTCCTCGACGGACTCAGGCCCGCTGGAGAAGGCCTGTGATATACGCTCCAGCCAGGACTTGTTGCTGCCCTGACTGCGACTCGACTGATCGTCGTTCATGAGTCTTTTTCCGTTTCCTCTGTCTCGTAAGGATTGCTGAACCCGAGCTGCGCAAGCAGCCGGATCTCGAGGGCTTCCATGACCTCGGCATCATTGTCTTCAATGTGGTCGTAGCCCTGAAGGTGCAGCATACCGTGCACCACCATATGGGCCCAGTGTTCCGTCAGTGTTTTATGCTGCTCGGCTGCTTCTTTTTCAACAACCGGGGCACAAATGATCAGATCACCGGCCAACGGAACCGTTATACCGGCTGGCGCCTCAAATGGGAAGGACAGTACATTGGTTGGCCCTGATTTCCCGCGATACTGGCTGTTCAGCTCGGCGCTCTCATCACTGGCAACGATACGGATCGTCACCTCGGATGGATTCTCACCCAACCATGCGGCCCGGGCCCAGCGCTCAAACTCGATGTCATCTGGCGCCTCGGGTACCTCGATGGCCCGCTGCAAGTCCACTGTCAGTTCACTCACTGGCCTGTAGCGCTCCCGTCGTCAAAGGAATCGTAAGCCTCGACAATCCGCTGCACCAATGGGTGACGCACCACATCGCGGGCCTCGAACCGTGTGAAGCCAATACCGGACACCTTGCTCAGCACACCGGCCGCATGGATCAGGCCGGAATTCTGCCCGCGGGGAAGATCCACCTGGGTGGTGTCACCGGTGATCACGGCAGTGGAACCAAACCCGATCCGTGTCAGGAACATCTTCATCTGTTCGCGGGTGGTATTCTGGCTCTCATCCAGAATGATGAACGAATTATTGAGCGTGCGGCCGCGCATGAAGGCTAGCGGCGCGATCTCAATCACGCTTTTTTCGATCAGCCGCGTCACATGATCAAAGCCCAGCATTTCGTAGAGGGCGTCGTAGAGGGGGCGCAGGTAAGGGTCCACCTTCTGGGCCAGGTCACCCGGCAGGAAGCCGAGTTTTTCGCCGGCTTCCACGGCCGGCCGGACCAGCAGGATGCGCTTCACCTGTTCGTCTTTCAGTGCCTCAACCGCGCACGCCACCGCCAGCCATGTCTTGCCGGTACCGGCGGGGCCAATGCCAAAATTCACATCGTGGGTACGGATGTTGTGCACGTATTTCTGCTGGTTCTCGCCTCTGGGCTTGGCCTGCAGTTTCGGGGTTTTGATGACGGTGACGGCGCCCTTGTAAGGCACGTCATCCGGCAGCCGTTCGAATCCGGTCTCGCGGATAAACAAATGAACCATGTCCGGCGAGATATCATCGTTGGCTTCGGTTTCCCGATACAGGTGCCGGACAACTTCCGTAGCGGCTGCCACGTGTTCAGTTTCACCTTCCACCCGGAAATGATGGCCACGGCGGCCAATTTTGACGTTCATGCGCCGCTCAATGTGCTTCAGGTGCTCATCAAACTGGCCGCAGAGGGTGGTCAGCCGGCGTTGGTCTACCGGGTGTAGGTCGAATTGTCGGTGATCGTTGGCGTCCAAAAGTGCTCCGTTTGTTTACTCCCGTGGATTCAGGGAGCGGGTATGTCATGAATTGTGCAATCGGGCGCTGGCCGGAGGACTATTCCAAAAAACGCCCGTGAATACGTCCATGTAGGGCTCGGTCGCGCCATCCTTGGCGCTCCACGTTTTTGGAATAGTCCTCCGGCCAGCGCCCTTATCCAACTATGTGCAGGCTCACTTGTTTAAATACAAGACCATTTGCACGCTGAAGACACGAGAAGAAGTTGCGGAGAGTAGTGGGGACCTCCTCCCAAAAATGTGCGGAGCCATGGATGGCGGAGCCCAAGCGCACATGGATGTGCTTGTAGCGTTTTTTGGGAGGAGGTCCCCACCACTCGCCATTCACCAAACCCGAGACGCGTGGGGCCCAGGTTTAATACATCCCGGAACCCACAGGAACCCCGCGAAGAGAATTAGGCAGAGCCTCCCGAATCTCCACATCAATAAAGTGCCCAACCACCTCCGGATTCTCATGCCGGAAGTTCACAATACGGTTGTTCTCGGTACGGCCCGCGTATTCACCGGGGTCCTTCTTGGACAAGCCTGTTACCAGAATACGCTGTGTCGTGCCCACCATCTTGCGACTGATGTCCATCACATTCTGGTTCAGCCGGTCCTGGAGAATGCTCAGGCGCTGTTTCTTCACCTCCAGTGGCGTGTCATCCGGCAGGTCCGCCGCCGGAGTGCCGGGCCGGGCGCTGTAGATGAAGCTGAACGACATATCGAAGCCAATATCGTTGATCAGCTTCATAGTGTCCTCGAAATCCTTCTCGGTTTCCCCCGGGAAGCCAATGATGAAATCCGAGGAGAAGCTGATGTCCGGGCGAATCTTGCGCAGGCGGCGAAGTTTGGACTTGTACTCCAGAGCTGTATGGCCGCGCTTCATGGCTGCCAGTATCCGATCTGAGCCACTTTGCACTGGCAAGTGCAGGTGGCTGACCAGCTCTGGTACCTGCTCATAGGCCTCGATCAGTGAGTCCGAAAACTCCACCGGGTGTGAGGTGGTATACCGGATACGGTCAATGCCGTCGATGGTGGCGATCAGGGTCACCAACTCCGCCATATCCATCACGTCACCATCGTGGGTCTCGCCACGGTAGGCGTTCACGTTCTGGCCCAGCAGGTTCACCTCACGTACGCCCTGGCTGGCAAGGTGGGCGACTTCCGCGATCACGTCGTCCACCGGACGACTGACTTCCTCGCCACGGGTGTAGGGCACCACGCAGAAGGTGCAGTATTTGCTGCAGCCTTCCATGATGGAAACAAACGCGGACGGGCCGTCCGCGCCGGGATCAGGCAGGTTGTCGAACTTCTCGATTTCCGGAAAGCTGACGTCTACCACGCCAACACCATTACCCTTGGCGCGGACTTCGGTGATCATATCCGGCAGACGATGCAGGGTTTGCGGGCCAAAAACCATGTCCACGTAGGGCGCCCGGTCGATGATCGCCTGACCCTCCTGGCTGGCCACGCAACCGCCCACGCCGATGATCAGGTCCGGTTTGCTGTTTTTCAGTTTCTTCCAGCGACCCAGCTGGTGGAACACTTTTTCCTGCGCTTTTTCGCGGATCGAGCAGGTGTTCAGCAACAGGATGTCGGCGTCGTCCGGCGAGTCGGTCATTTCGACGGTTTCGCCGGTGCGAAGCAGGTCTGCCATGCGTGATGAGTCGTACTCGTTCATCTGGCAGCCATGGGTCTTGATGTACAGCTTCTTGGCCATGATTCTCAACGTGCTTGGTGTGTGATTTGCGCCGGGAGGTTGGGAGTGGCGCTTAAAAAAGTTAGCTGCACATTATAACGGGGTGATCAATCGGCAACCACCTTTGTCTCGGCAATCCTCTAAATCGCTTGTGGTAGTATTGGTTTTTCCAATTTTTTAGAACGCTCAAACAATCATGACTCCCGAACGCCTGGCCCGAATCAAACAAACCCTGGATACTCGCCAGCCCGATCTCAGCGTCCTCACCGACCAGGTCCACAAACCCCGCAATCTGTCGGCCATCATCCGCTCCTGCGATGCGTTTGGTCTTGCCAGCATGCACGTGGTCTGGCCGCGGGAAGGTTTCCGTGCCTTCCGAAAAACCGCCGGCGGCAGCTACAACTGGGTCACCACCCACACGCACCCCACCATGGACGATGCGGTTTCGGAGCTGAAAGGGCGGGGCCACAAACTCTACGCCGCCCAATTGTCGGAAAGAGCGATTGATTACCGGGAAGCGGATTTCACCGTGCCCTGCACGGTGATCATGGGTAATGAAGTAGATGGTGTCAGCGACAGCGCTGCCGAACAGGCTGACGAGCACATTGTGATCCCCATGATGGGCATGGTGGAGTCCCTGAACGTGTCGTCCGCCTGTGCGATTATTCTGTCCGAAGCACAACGGCAGAGGAAACAGGCAGGCCTGTATGCCCACCAGAGGCTACCAGACGATGAATACAACCGTCTGCTGTTCTGCTGGTGCCAGCCGGTCGTAAAACGCTACTGCGACGACCGCAACCTGCCATACCCGCCTATAGACCCGGAAACCGGTGAATTAGTCGACGGCGTAGGCTGGATGCAGGAAGTCCGAAAGCTCCGAGCCAACCGTCCGAGGTGGACTGATAAAACAGAATCAGCCACCAACGAACCTCAATAAAAGGATTAACCACAGTCGATTGATCGGTCACGGTGTGGGGTAGCATTTTCTGCCGGAAAAAGGTGTCCGAGCGCAGCGAGTTCTTTTTCCAGAAGAAAATGCTACCCCATGGCGGGACCAGCCCCAAGAGTTCTCAGTCTAGAAGGTCAGCCCCCAAAGTCATCAGATCAGTGAGCTGCTATTCCTCCCGGCCTTCAAGATAACGTTGCAGCTGCTCCCGCAACGCCTTAGGCAACCGCGTAATCGTCAATGCGTCGTTGTCACGGTCATAGTAAACCGCCTGATTCACCAGATCCGAAGAGAACGACACGCTCATACCACCACCTGAGCCCGCAATCCGAACCAGCTTCTTCACCTTGCGGTGATCTGGATGCAACACCCCGCTTTCCGGCAGCTCGGCAGTCTCACTGGCAAACTCCTTGAAACGCTGAGGCTCGTTCTCATCCAGGTAGCCCGACAATGCCTCGATGGCCACCGGCTCGCCCAACGCATGCTGCTCCTTCGAGAACTCATAGGCTCGCGCCCGAATCTTGCCTGCCTCTTCCGGTTCGGATGATTTGGCAAAGGCTTCCACGGCATCCATGAACGTCAGCGTCTCTTTCTCCACATCCACCTGATTGGTGAAACCGCATAGCTTGATGAACAGGTCACCGCCTTCCCCGGAACCACGAGCGTGGACCAGCGTAAGATAGTTCTCGCCGGCGTTGTCACCCAGCCAGTCGTCCAATTCCACGCGCACCGCCAGATTCAGCCGCGACAGGCTCAGGATGTCCGTCGCGTCCAACGTTTGCTGGGCATCAAAACGCATGGCGCTGTCGTTTTCCAGGATAAACAGATAAACCACCTCCGCATCCGCGAGGGCTTCGTGGACAATCATCAGGTGCCCCTCAAATTCCTCCTGGGCGCTGTTCAGCAGTTCCTGCCACTGGCCAAAAAGACGGTCAGTCATCGACGCAAAGCTTTGCTTGTCCTCCCGGTAGTCCTTCAGCCAGCTGCTGAACGGACTTTCACCGATGTCCTCGGAAAAACGACCGTATTTCTTGCCGGGTTTGCTGTTGAACAGGCGCTTCATCTGCTTGTGAAGCGCCTCATAGTCGCCACCCGGCTCGGCCAACGCCTCGCCGGGACGAACCCGCGCCGGCTGTCCGGGCTGATACTGGCTGGCGAAGAGAGTGCGGAGCTGTTTGATGGCCATGGAGTCAAGAGTCCCTTGGTTAATAGAACGTGTAGGAGGCTGAGGGTAAACCTTCAGGGGTTGGGATTGTAATGGTTTTTATAGGGCTGTGGGATCAGCCCCAAAACGAAGAAGCCCCCAAGGCCTAAGACCATGGGGGCTATCCTCAAAGTCCCAAAAGCGAGGTTAAACCCGCTTATGCCGCATCAGGTCCTGAATCAGTGAAGTCACCGCTTCAGTGACCTCCTTGTCATCGTCTGCAGAAACAGACGCCGATGCCACATCCGCACCCAGGTTCACCGCAATGGCAATCAGGCCATGGGCACTGACCACCTGCGCTGCGCGCCGACGGTCTTCGGCATTGCCGGCATTGTCCTCGCTGAGGACAACGGAGGTCTTGCCCTGATCGAACAGCGCCCGTTCAACTGCCAGGGCCAGCGCCGTGGCCTGCTTGCCGTTACAGGCAATAATGGCAGGCTTCTGCGCCAGACGGCGCTCGCGCTCTTCGCTGGTCACCGGGTCCAGCGACTCAACCGTGCCTGCAGTGCCGGCAATCATACCCGCACCGATCGTCACGTTGGTCAGCCGATCAATCACAATGAAGCTGCCCGTGGCGTGGTTGCGCTGATAGGCATCAAACGCAATGGGCTGGCTCAGGGTCAGCTCACACAGTCCGATTTCGTTCAGCTGAAGCGCAGACGGGTTGTCGTTCTTCTCCAGTGTGTTGACGTCGGTCTGGTGATGAATCTTTTTGACGGTAGCCGAGGTAAACGTCGGGCCGAGCTTGATGTCGTAAAGGCGACCGGTTTCCAGCGGGCCGTCCGTCATCCAGACAATGTTGGCGGTGAAGCGGTTGCCCACTTCTGGCTCATCCTCAGCCTTGACCAGCATGTCGCCTCGGCTGACATCGATTTCATCGGTGAGCGTCAGTGTGACCGCCTGGTCGATATAGGCTTCTTCCAGGTTGCCATCAAACGTCACAATGTCTTTGATTGCGCTGGTGCGTCGTGAAGGCAAGGCCATCACTTTGTCGCCGGGGCGCACAACACCAGAGGCTATGGTGCCGCAGAAACCGCGGAAGTTCAGGTTCGGGCGCGTCACGTACTGGACGGGGAAGCGGAAGTGCTCCAGATTTTTGTCGTGGGATACTTCCACCGTCTCCAGAATGTCCATCAGGGGCTGGCCGTCGAACCAGGGTGTGTTCTCACTCCTGTTAACGACGTTGTCGCCTTCGAGGGCAGACAATGGCACGAAGCGAATATCCTTCAGGCCAAGCTGATTGGCAAACGCCAGGTAGTCGTCCTTTATTTCATTGAAGCGTTCTTCGCTGAAATCAACCAGATCCATTTTGTTCACTGCGACCACGATGTGGCGAATGCCAAGCAGAGAGGCAATGTAAGAGTGGCGGCGGGTCTGGGTCAGAACGCCGTGGCGCGCATCGATCATCAGGATCGCAACTTGAGCCGTCGATGCCCCTGTCGCCATGTTGCGAGTGTACTGCTCGTGGCCGGGAGTGTCTGCGATGATGAACTTGCGCTTATCAGTTGAGAAAAAACGATAGGCAACATCAATAGTGATGCCTTGTTCCCGCTCGGCCTGCAGGCCATCGACCAGAAGGGCAAGGTCCAGCTTTTCGCCCGTTGTGCCCATCTTGGCGCTGTCACTTTTCAGGCTCGCCATATGATCTTCATAGATCATCTTGGTGTCGTGCAGCAGGCGACCAATAAGGGTGCTCTTGCCGTCGTCCACACTGCCGCAGGTGAGTAGGCGCAGCAGTTCCTTGTTTTCGTGTTGCTTCAGGTAGGCCTGAATATCTTCCGCAATCAGATCAGACTGGTGTGCCATCTTAGAAATACCCTTCCCGCTTTTTCTGTTCCATGGAGCCGGCCGAATCGTGGTCGATCACGCGGCCCTGACGTTCGGAGCTGGTTGCCAGCAACATCTCCTGGATGATCTCCGGCAGCGTGTCTGCCTCGGATTCGATGGCGCCGGTCAGTGGGTAACAGCCCAGGGTGCGGAAACGAATGGATTTCATCATCGGCTTTTCGCCTTCTTTCAAAGGCATGCGGTCGTCGTCCACCATGATCAGCGTGCCATCGCGTTCCACGACGGGCCGCTTGGCGGAGTAGTAAAGTGGCACGATTTCAATGTTTTCGAGGTAGATGTACTGCCAGATATCCAGCTCGGTCCAGTTGGACAGCGGGAATACCCGGATGCTCTCGCCTTTGTTGATCTTGCCGTTGTAGATGTTCCAGAGCTCAGGACGTTGGTTCTTTGGGTCCCAGCGGTGGTACTCGTCACGGAAGGAATAGACGCGCTCCTTGGCACGGGATTTTTCCTCGTCCCGGCGAGCGCCGCCGAAAGCAGCATCAAACTTGTACTTGTCCAGGGCCTGTTTGAGGGCCTGGGTTTTCATCACGTCGGTATGCTTGGCGCTGCCGTGAGTAAAGGGGCCGATGCCCTGTTTGATCCCGTCCTCGTTCTTGTGGACGATCAGGTCCAGGCCATACTCTTTTGCTTTGCGGTCCCGGAATTCAATCATCTGCTTGAACTTCCAGGTGGTGTCCACGTGTAAGAGCGGGAAGGGCAGCTTGCCGGGATGAAAGGCTTTGCGGGCCAGGTGCAGCATTACTGCGGAGTCTTTCCCGATGGAATAGAGCATGACCGGGTTGTCGAACTCGGCTGCAACTTCCCGGATGATGTGGATGCTTTCAGCTTCCAGCTGTTTGAGATGCGTCAGGTTGTAAGTGGTCATCGTGTCCTGTTACCGCTTTGCGTGCCTCCGGATTCGATAGAGGCTGGGCGTGTGAATGCCGCAATGATACCAGATCAGGCCATGGCATAAGAAGTCGGGTAACTAGAGTTTACTGCTATAACAATATAGCGGCAGGAAAGGCTGGAGGGTAAAACTTCCGAGTTAGTGCGACGAGGTGGAAAGCAGTTTGCTGACGTAGTTGTTCACGTAGTCGAAACCATTGCCTTCGAACTCCGAAAACTGGATGCCGAGCTGGAACTGGTCGCGGGCAATTCGTCGCATGTGGACAATGTTGCCTCCGGCGATCACAGAAACGGGTTGGTTGGCAACAACCGGCACAGAGAATGTCGTTGTTACGGATATCCAGTTTCCGGGTGCCGGTGTTTTCTGGCCGGGAACCAGTTTTCTCACAGAGTCCTGATCACAGAGGACCATCAGGCCGGTTCGGGAAATGTTGGAGACTTTACAGGTAAGGCAGCTGCCGTCGGTTTTTTCAATCCGTGCTTCGGTAGCGACATCGACGCGTTGTTGGTTGCGTAGGTTTGGCTTGGCGGCAACTGGTTTCATAGTCACTCTTCTTGCATCTCTGGTTTCAAAGCAGGCAGCCTTACCCATCGTTCAATCCTTTATTATTTTTACTCGCTGCCTTCTTTCCAGGCACGCTTTCTATACACACGAGAAAGCCAGCCAATTGTCATAAATCTGCAATATGGCGAGTGCGAAAAACAGCAAGCGCTTGTTGTTTCGATCTTAACTTCCTGAAAGTCTAGTTGTTTGTTTGGTGATCAGCAAGTTGCCTGTCGCCAAAACTGTCAGATTTGTGAACTGAATGTGAGCGTGGTGTCACCAATATCGATTCGGAGCGCTCGCGATCAGGCGGATACGAAGGACAGCTGTTACTTACGGTGTCGGATTGGCTGCGGTAAACTACGCACCAACATCCACCGGGGCCGCCAACGGCTCCACGATTTCGTGCAGGTTATGACAAACAAGATTTCATCCGTTCCCGCAGGCAGCGGAAAAGTGGGTTTTATCAGTCTTGGCTGCCCCAAGGCCCTGGTTGATTCCGAGCGCATCCTGACCCAGCTTCGGCTGGACGGCTACGATGTGGTACCGACCTATAACGACGCTGATATCGTCGTGGTGAACACCTGTGGCTTTATAGATGCCGCCAAGCAGGAGTCCCTTGATGCCATTGGTGAAGCAATCAATGAAAATGGCAAGGTCATCGTAACCGGTTGCATGGGTGTTGAAGCGGACAAGATACGTGACACTCACCCGGGTGTTCTCGCCGTGTCCGGCCCGCACGCCTACGAAGCAGTTGTGGGAGCGGTGCACCAGTTTGTGCCGCCGAACAAGCAACACGATCCGTTTACGGACCTGGTGCCTCCTCAGGGCATCAAACTGACCCCCCGGCATTATGCATACCTGAAAATTTCCGAAGGCTGTAACCACCGATGCACCTTCTGCATCATCCCGTCCATGCGCGGCGACCTGGTCAGTCGCCCGATTGGTGGCGTGATGGACGAGGCCAAGCGCCTGGTGGACGCTGGCGTAAAAGAGCTTCTGGTGATCTCCCAGGACACCTCTGCATACGGTGTCGACACCAAGTACCGTACCGGATTCTGGCAGGGCCGCCCGCTAAAGACCAAGATGCAGTCCCTGTGTGAGGCGTTGGGTGAAATGGGCGTTTGGGTGCGCCTGCATTACGTTTATCCCTATCCGCACGTGGACGATGTGATCCCGCTGATGGCGGAGGGCAAAATCCTGCCGTACCTGGATATCCCGTTCCAGCACGCCAGCCCGAAAGTGCTCAAGGCCATGAAACGCCCGGCCCACGACAGCAAGACGCTGGAACGCATTCGCAAGTGGCGTGACATCTGCCCGGAGCTCACCATCCGTTCCACCTTTATTGTCGGTTTCCCCGGCGAAACAGAGGAAGATTTCCAGTACCTGCTGGATTGGCTGGATGAGGCTCAGCTTGATCGTGTCGGAGCCTTCAAATACAGCCCGGTGGAAGGTGCGAGGGCGAACGAGATCGAAGGTGCCGTTCCGGAAGAGGTGAAGGAAGAGCGCTTGGCCCGGTTCATGGAAAAACAGGCTGAAATATCAGCGGCCCGATTGCAGGCCAAAATCGGCCAGACTATTGACGTTCTCATCGACGAAGTCGACGAAGAAGGCGCCATCGGCCGCTCCAAGGCGGATGCGCCGGAGATTGACGGCATGGTTTACCTCAACGACGAAACCGATCTTGTTCCGGGGCAGATTGTTCAGGCTGCGGTCGAGCATGCGGATGAGCATGATCTATGGGGTCGGCTTGTTCGGTAGCCTCCCACCGAGGCCTCCCCCAAACCAAACAGGCTGGGGCCGCAGCCAGAGGGTCAGCCCCCCAGTTTCTTCACCAGAATCTCATTAAACAGCTTCGGATTGCCCTGGCCCTTGGAGGCCTTCATCAGCGGCCCCATGAACCCGCCGAGCATCTTCTTCTGCTTCTTGGGGTCGGATTCCTGCTGATACTGGGCCACCTGATCCGGCATGGAGGCCAGAACCTCGTCCACCATCTTCTCAAGCTCGCCAGTGTCTGACACCTGCTTCAGGCCTTTGGCATCGATAATCGCATCCACGCTGTCATTTTCGCCGGCCCAGAGCGCCTCGAACACTTTCTTGGCACCCGCCGATGAAATCGTGTTGTCCGCGATGCGCACCACCAGATCCCCTAGCTGCTTGCCGGAAATCGGTGAGTCGGCCACAGATTTTTCCTCCGCATTCAGACGTGCGGAGAATTCGCCCTGAACCCAGTTGGAAGCCAACTTGGCGTCCTTCCCGCGATCAGCGGCGGCTTCGAAGAATGCGGCCAGTTTCGAGTCGCCAGCCAGTAGTCCAGCATCGTAGTCGTTCAGGCCGTACTGTTCCTTGAAGCGGGCCTTGCGGGCATCCGGCAGTTCCGGGAGGCTGTTGCGGGCTTCGTCGATAAAGGCATCGTCGATTTCCACCGGCAGCAGGTCCGGGCAGGGGAAGTAGCGGTAATCGTTGGCTTCTTCCTTGGTGCGCATAGAGCGGGACTCGTCCCGGTCGCCATTGTACAGGCGGGTTTCCTGAACAATGGTGCCACCGTCCTCGAGAATGTCCATCTGCCGCTCGACTTCGTGGGCAATGGCCTGCTCCATGAAGCGGAAGGAGTTCAGGTTCTTGGTTTCGGTGCGGGTGCCCAGGGTATCGGAACCCTTGGGCTTGAGTGAGATGTTCACGTCAAAGCGCATGGAGCCCTGTGACATGTCACCGTCACAGATGCCCAGGGACGTGACAATGCCGTGGAGTTTTTTGGCAAAGGCGACAGCCTCATCGGCATTGGTCATGTCGGGTTCAGTGACCACCTCAATCAGCGGCGTGCCTGCGCGGTTCAGGTCGATGCCCGTCATGCCGTGGAAATCCTCATGGAGAGATTTTCCTGCATCCTCTTCCAGGTGGGCGTGGTGAATACGCACCCGTTTGGATTCGCCACTGGCCAGATCGATATCCACATAGCCGGGGCCGACAATCGGGCGCTCCAGTTGTGTTGTCTGATAGCCCTTGGGAAGGTCCGGGTAGAAATAGTTTTTCCGTTCAAACACTGAGCGGCGTTCAATCTCGGCGTTGACCGCCAGGCCAAACATCACCGCGTAGCGAAATGCCTGCTCGTTCGGCACGGGCAGGGTGCCCGGCATGGCCAGGTCAACGGCATTGGCCTGGGTGTTGGGTTCAGCGCCATAGGCGGTGCTGGAGCCGGAAAAAATCTTGGTTTTGGTGGCGAGCTGAACGTGAATCTCCAGCCCGATCACAATGTCCCATTGCATAGTCGTTCTCCTGTATCGGGCTTATTGCGGTTCGCGCTGGTGCCAGTCGGTCACCTGCTGAAATTGATGGGCGGCGTTCAACAAGCGAGCTTCGGAGAAGTAATCCCCAATAATCTGCAGGCCTACTGGAAGCCCATCCACAAACCCGGCTGGAACGGACATGGCGGGGATGCCCGCCAGGTTGATGGCAATGGTAAACACGTCCTCCAGGTACATGGTCACCGGATCGCTGATTTTCTCGCCCTGGATAAAGGCCGGGGAGGGCGTGGTCGGGCTCATCAGCACATCCACTTCCTTGAAGGCGTTAATGAAGTCCTGCTGGATCAGCCGACGAACCTTCTGGGCTTTCAGATAATAGGCGTCGAAGTAACCGGCGGACAGGGCGTAGGTGCCCACCAGAATCCGCCGCTTGACCTCGGTGCCGAAACCTTCGGCCCGGGTGCGTGTGTACATGTCCAGCAGGTCTTTCGGGTCTTCGCAGCGGTAGCCATAACGGGCGCCGTCAAAACGGGACAAGTTGGCCGAGGCCTCGGCCGGGGCGATAACGTAGTAGGCCGCGATGGCGAGGTCAGCGTGGGGAAGGGACACTTCCTTTACCGTGGCGCCGAGCTTCTCGTACTCCCGGATAGCACCCCGAACTTGTTCTTCCATGGCGGCACTGAGGTTGCCAGCAAAGTATTCCTTCGGCAGCCCGATGCGTAACCCTGTCAACGGCTCGTTCAGCGTTGCGGTATAGTCCGGAACGTCACGGTCAATGGAGGTGGAGTCCTTGGGGTCAAAGCCCGCCATTACATTCAGCATCAGCGCATTGTCTTCGGCTGTGCGGGCCATGGTGCCACCCTGGTCCAGGCTCGAAGCAAAGGCAATCATGCCGTAACGGGACACCCGGCCATAGGTTGGTTTCAGCCCGGTCACGCCACACAGCGCGGCCGGTTGACGGATGGACCCGCCGGTATCCGTGGCTGTCGCCGCGGGCACCAGCCGCGCTGCAACCGCCGCCGCGGAGCCGCCGGAAGAGCCGCCCGGCACCCGCTTCTCGCCCCGGCTCAGCCCCCAGGGGTTGGCAGTGGCGCCAAAGTAGCTGGACTCGGTGGACGACCCCATGGCGAACTCGTCCATGTTGGTTTTACCCAGGCACACAGCGCCCGCCTTGCGGAAATTCTCCGTGATCGTTGCATCGTAGGGTGGCACAAAATTCGCCAGCATCTTCGAGCCACAGGTGGTCGCCACGCCATTGGTGCAGAATATGTCCTTGTGGGCGAAGGGCACACCCGTCCAGGGTGTGGCCTTACCCGCTGCCCGTTGCTCGTCTGCCGCATGGGCGTCGGCCAGGGCCTGTTCTTCCGTAATGGTGATAAAGCTGTTGAGCTGCTCATCTTCCTTTTCAAGGCGGCCCAGGAACTGCCGGGTCAGCTCCACGCTGGAAATCTTGCCGCTTTCCAGATCTCGGGAAAGCTCTGCTACGGATTTGTTATGCATGATACGTCCTGTTTACGTCGCTGTTCGTCGGGTCAATCGATGCCCTTTATTCAATCACTCGGGGAACCAGATAGAGGCCATTCTCGGTAGCCGGCGCAATCTCCTGGAAAGCCTCCCGTTCATTGGTTTCCGTCACCTCATCCGGGCGCAGGCGCTGGACGGCATCCAAGGGGTGGGCCATGGGCGCCACCGAATCGGTATCCGCCGCGCTCAACTGGTCCACCAGATCCAAAATATTGCCCAGATCCTTTTCCAGCGCTGAAACCTGTTCTTCGTCCACCCGAATGCGGGCGAGCACAGCGACTTTCTCAATGTCCTTGCGGGAAATGGTCACGCTTCCTCCCATATATATGAAGTTTCAGTAACTTAAATGCGCGCTTTATATCAACTGAAGTTTGCACGGATGATGAGGGTGCTTGAGAGACAGCCTTCCAAAACTGTGCGGAGCCATGGATGGCGGAGCCCAAGCGCCACACGGACGTGCTTGAGCGTGTTTTGGAAGGCTGTCTCTCAAGCGCCCATGCACCCAAGTTCAAAAAGAAAGCGCTATGGTAACAGATTCAAACAATCGCGGGAGGGGCCAAAACAAAGGAGAAAAGCGCGAAAGGCGCCTCGGGAGCCCCGATGGTGCCTTGCCTGCGGGGGTGCTCACTGCTAAAGTTGCCGCATCATTTTTGCGACTGCAACTCTCAGGTTGAAACTACACGAATGTTGATCAAAAGACTCCGAGGTTTATTTTCCAGCGACCTGTCCATCGACCTGGGCACCGCCAACACCCTTATATACGTGCGCGAACGCGGTATCGTACTCAACGAGCCCTCCGTTGTAGCCATCCGCACCTCTGGCTCACAGAAAATGGTCGCAGCCGTCGGCGCCGAAGCCAAACGCATGCTTGGTCGCACTCCGGGAAACATCACCGCCATCCGTCCGATGAAAGACGGTGTGATCGCAGATTTCGTGGTTACCGAGAAAATGCTCCAGCACTTCATCCACAAGGTGCATGAGAACAGCTTTATCACCCCAAGCCCCCGCGTACTGGTTTGCGTTCCCAGCAAATCCACCCAGGTAGAGCGTAAGGCTATCCGTGAATCCGCCCTGGGCGCTGGTGCCAGAGAAGTGTTCCTGATTGAAGAGCCGATGGCGGCGGCCATTGGTGCTGGCCTGCCGGTGGAGGAAGCCAGCGGTTCCATGATTGTGGACATCGGCGGTGGCACCACCGAAATCGCTATCATCTCCCTGAATGGCATTGTGTACGCCGAGTCTGTTCGTACCGGTGGCGACAAGTTCGATGAAGCGATCGTTACCTACGTTCGCCGCAACTACGGAAGCCTGATCGGTGACTCCACTGCGGAGCGCATCAAACACGAAATTGGTTGTGCCTATGAGGGGTTGGATATCCGCGAGATCGACGTTCGCGGCCGCAACCTTGCAGAGGGCGTGCCCCGGGCGTTTACCCTGAACAGCGAGGAAATCCTCGACGCGCTCCAGGAATCCCTGGCGCAGATCGTCCAGACAGTGAAAAGCGCCCTGGAACAGTCGCCGCCAGAGTTGGCGTCTGATATCGCCGAACGAGGCATTGTGCTTACGGGTGGTGGTGCGTTGCTGCGCGGTTTGGATAAACTGATCAGCGAGGAAACCGGCCTGCCGGTGATTATTGCGGAAGACCCGCTGACCTGTGTCGCCCGTGGTGGCGGCAAGGCGCTGGAAGTGATTGATCGTGGCGGAATCGGAATGTTCTCCCAGGAGGGCTGACCTTGACTCCGGCTTTACGCCCCGACATTGCCTTTACCCGGCCGCCGCTCGTGAATGATCACGGCGGCGGTTGTCGTATGGACACCTGCATGGAGTGCGGGAGGGTGAGCTATTAAAACCATCTTTGTCCAAGGCCCCGTTCCCGGTTTCAGGCTACTACTGGTTATTGTGCTCTCAGCGATACTGATCGTTGCGGATGCCCGCTTCGATCAGGTAACGCCGGTTCGCAGCGCGATCGGTACCGGCCTTGCCCCGGTTCACTGGCTTGGCAATGCACCCTCCGAATTCAGTGACTGGGTCGCCAGCCTGTTTACCACCCGTGAAGACCTCCAGGAAGAAAACGAAGCTCTGCGTGCTCGCTTGCTGATACTGGAGCGCCGGGCGCTCAAGTATGCCGCCCTGGCCTCAGAAAACAACGAACTGCGCAAGCTGATGAACTCCTCAGAGGTCCTTGATGACCGGGTCATAGTTGGCGAAATAGTCGGTGTTTCACCGGACCCGTTCTCTCACGAAGTGGTGATCAACAAAGGCAGTCGCGACGGTGTTGTGGTCGGCCAGGCTATTCTGGATGCCAACGGCCTGATGGGGCAGGTCCAACAAACCAGCAGTTTTACCTCACGGGTTCTATTGGTATCGGACAGCAGCCACGCGGTGCCTGTGGAAGTGGTTCGCAACGGCTTGCGAGCTATCCTGCTTGGAAATGGGGACACCAGCACGCTTGAATTGGTGCATGTGCCGGATACCGCCGATATTCGCGAAGGGGATCTGTTGGTCAGCTCCGGGTTGGGGGGGCGTTTTCCCAAGGGCTACCCGGTGGCGGAAGTGGACCAGATTTCCAAGGAGCCGGGTGAACCGTTTGTGAAAATTCGTGCTACGCCAATGGCGGAGCTGAACCGGAGTCGCCTGGTGTTGGTTGTGTTTTCACCGGAACAGGACGACGCCACGAATGACGCTGAAAGCTCGCCCGAAGGCTCCGATGCTGGATCACCAGAACAGGATGGGGTGCGCTAATGCTGTCGGTGATCAGTTATCCCGTTTTTGCCCTGAGCGTTTTGTTTGCCCTGGTGCTCAGCAGTTCGCTGTTTCCGCTGGGCTGGTTTGAGTTCCGGCCGGAATGGCTGGGCCTGATTGTGTTCTACTGGACATTCCGGGCACCGGCCCAGTTCGGTATCCTGTTGGCCTGGTGCCTCGGTCTGCTGCTGGACGTACTGGAAGCCACCCCGCTGGGCGTGAATGCCCTGGCCATGGGGGTTATTGCGTTCCTGGTGCTGACCATTCACCAGCGGCTGCGTATGTACCCTTTGCCGCAGCAGTGCCTGATGGTGTTCCTGTTGTTGGGTATCAACCAGATGCTGGTGCATTTTATCAAGCAGACACTGGGAGCTGACAGCTCCGGTTTCAGCTACTTGTGGCCGGCGCTGACCAGTGCTCTGGTCTGGCCGGTGTTGTGTGTGTTGCTGGATAACCTGAATCGCAAGCTTGGCTAGGATTGGAGGGCGCTATGCAGTCTATTGTTCTTGCCTCAGCGTCTCCTCGAAGAGCCGAACTGTTAAGGCAGATCGGTCTGTCGTTCCTGGTTCAGCCGGCGGATATTGACGAAACGCCCGCGAGCAACGAGTCAGCCGAACACTATGTCGAACGCCTTGCCCGGGAAAAGGCTCTGGCGGGAAGTGCTTCCAAGCCTGGCTGCCTGGTGATTGGTTCGGACACCTCGGTTGTACTGGAGGGCCGGATCCTGGGCAAGCCAGACACCACCGGCGATGCGACCGTTATGTTACAGGCGCTCTCGGGAACCACCCATCAGGTCATGACCGGTGTTGCTGTGGTTCACAAGGGTATTTGTGAGTCCCGCCTGGTGATAGCGAATGTTCGTTTCCGCGAGCTGCTGGCGGCGGAAATCGATGCCTATGTGGCAACTGGTGAGCCCATGGATAAAGCGGGCGGCTATGGCATTCAGGGGCGGGGTGGTATTTTTGTAGAGGAACTCCGAGGCAGTTACAGCGCCGTAGTGGGACTGCCCCTGCAGGAAACCGCAGCATTACTGGCCGGTGCCGGATACCCGGTATGGGAAACCTGGAACAGCAGGCAGGAGAGCCGCAATGAGTGAAGAAATACTGATCAATGTGACCCCGGTGGAAACCCGGGTGGCGCTCGTGGAGAACGGTATGCTCCAGGAGGCCTACATTGAGCGCACCAGCCGCAAGGGCATCGTGGGCAACATTTACAAGGGCAAGGTGGTTCGTGTATTACCCGGCATGGAGGCGGCATTTGTAGACATCGGCCTGGAACGTGCGGCGTTTATTCATGCCTCTGATGTCGTCACCAGTCAGCAGCCGGCCAGCGACGCCCCCGAGACACCGAAAACGGTTCCGGATATCCGCACCCTGCTCCGAGAAGGGCAGTCCCTCGTGGTTCAGGTCACCAAGGACCCCATTGGAACCAAGGGTGCACGGCTGACCACCCAGCTATCCATCCCCTCGCGCTATCTGGTATTCATGCCTGGCGTCCGTCATGTTGGTATTTCCCAGCGAATTGAAGATGAGACCGAACGTTCACGGTTGAAGTCACTGGTTGAAGAGGGTGCTGCCGCAGAACCGGACATCTCTGGCGGCTACATTATTCGCACCGCTGCAGAGGCTGCCTCGGAAGATGACCTGATCGGCGATATGACCTACCTGCACCGTCTGAACCAGGCCATTGAGGAGCGCATTACCCGAAGTCAGGCGCCTTCGGTGGTGTATCAGGATCTTCCCCTGTTTATCCGCACCATTCGCGACCTGATCCGTCCACAGACTGAGAAGGTGCGCATCGATAGTCGGGAAAGCCACCAGCGGGTGATGGAGTTCGTTGAGGAGTTTGTGACCGAGTTTTCCGACAAGGTCGAGTATTACCCGGGCGAACGTCCCATTTTTGACCTGTATTCCGTTGAGGATGAAATTCAGAAAGCCCTCAGTCGCAAGGTCCAGCTCAAATCCGGTGGCTACGTGATCATCGACCAGACCGAAGCGATGACCACGATCGATATCAACACCGGCGCGTTTGTGGGGCACCGCAACCTGGAAGAAACCATTTTCAAGACCAACCTCGAGGCGGCCCGTGCCATTAGTCGCCAGCTCAGGTTAAGGAATCTCGGTGGTATTATCATCATCGATTTCATCGATATGGAGGATTCCGAGCACCAGCGCCAGGTCCACCGAATGCTGGAGAAAATGCTGGAGCGGGATCACGCCAAAACCAAGATTACCGGGGTTTCCGAGCTCGGATTGGTGGAAATGACCCGTAAGCGCACCACCGAAAGCCTTGGTCAGATTTTATGTGAGCCTTGCCCCATCTGTGATGGACGCGGCTTTCTCAAGACCAGCGAAACGGTCTGTTATGAAGTATTCCGTGAAATTCTCAGGGTCAATCGCGCCTATGACGCGGAAAGCTATCTGGTGATGGCGTCCCAGAGCGTGGTGGATCGGCTGTTGGATGAAGAGTCCGACAACGTGGCAGACCTTGAGACGTTTATCAGAAAAACCATCCGTTTTCAGGTTGAGCCATTCTACAGTCAGGAGCAGTATGATGTGGTACTGCTGTAACGCCGGCCCGGCAGGCATTGGTTAGGCGTGGCGATTACCCCTGATGGCATCCAGTGTGGCTGATCAAACTCTGAAACATCTGTTACTTCGAATCGTCTCGGGCGCCGCCAGTCTGATCTGGTGGTTGTTGCTGGCGGTCGTCGTCCTGCTTGCACTTTATGCCGGAATAGGGCGCCAGGTTACTCAGAACATCAACGAATATCGCTCTTCGATTGAACAACGGTTGTCGTCTGAGCTGGGCCAGCCGGTCAGTATTGGTTCGCTCTCCTCTAGCTGGAACTGGCTGGATCCAACCATTGTCGCCCGCGATATCGTGGTCGTCTCCGAAAACGACCGTAGTGACGTTGCCGGGTCACTGAAGAGCGTCCGCATTGGCCTCGATTTTCTCGCCTCGCTCATGCGCCTGCGTATTGTGTTCGCTGATTTTGACGCCGATGGGCTGGAACTGACGATCAACCAGACACCGAGGGGGGCGGTGACCGTCGAAGGTGTCGATATTCCCGATCCCGTGGCAAGCGACCTGGAACTCTGGCTGGATATTGCCGGCGAATGGCTGTCCGACCCTTCCGTCAAGATTACACGCCTGGACCTTGGTATTCGCGACGCCAATGGCACCCTGCGGCACGTAGAGGTGCCTCAGTTGGATCTGATCTACCGGCGCGGGCTGTTTCATGCATCAGGCCGTGCCATGCGGCCGGGAACGACCGAACAACTGGCCAGCTTCGAGCTGGTTGGTCGGCACTTCTTCCGTGGTGACTTCACGGGGCAGGTTTATGCAGATATTAACTCCGGCCGGTTGTTTGATGGACTCGCAGAGGAGTACGCCTGGCGGAACATTCGGGCGGAAGGTTTTGATCTCGGAGGTCAGGTCTGGATGACGTTTCGGGATGGGCACATCGAGCAAGTCAGTGGCAACCTGAAAACGCCGTATCTGCAACTCGGTGTCGGTCTCCAATCCCTGGCCCCACTAGAGAACATCAGGGCGAAATTTGGTTGGCGCAGGCACGACACGTTGGGCGAGCGTCAGCCAGAAGCGGCGGCTAAGCCCTGGTACGCCACCGGTGAGTTTCACGTAAAGGAACTTGAGTGGGAGTGGAACGGCAATACGGTTTCTCCGTTCAGCCTCCGGTTCAGTCATCGCGACGGGGGCCGAAGATTGATCGCTGATGCGCTTCCACTCCAACCCCTTAGACGGTTGGTCGCAGGCATGAACCTGTTGCCAGGCAGGGCTGAAAGGGCCCTTGAGAATTATCGCCCCACCGGCCGCCTGGACCGGGTGATGCTTAATCTGCCTACGGATGATAGCGGTGGCTTTGAGCTGACGGCAGCGTTGAACAATATTGGCGTCAGAGCCCATGACGGTGCGCCCGGTGTGTCTGGTCTTGATGGTAGCCTGGTTATTGACCGGGAAGGCGGTTTCGTCAGAGTGAACAGCGAGGGGTTGTCACTCGGTTTTCCGGAGCTGTTCCGGGGGTTCTGGAGCCTCGGCGACGTCCGCGCAGGTGTGGCCTGGCGTTTTGAGGGAGGGGTAACCCGCGTATACGCGGATGATATCCGTATGGTTTATGGTGCCAACACCCGGCTGACGGGTGCCTTTGACCTGCGGATGGATCAGGGCGGGGAGGACAATTTGGGGCTGAGGGTCGGTGTGCGGGATGGTACGGCCGATATGCTTGCCGACTTCGTGCCAATGAAGGTTGTCGACCCTGACCTCTACCAATGGCTGACGACGTCGATCACCAAGGCCGATATCTCCAGCGGTGAGTTTTACGGTCATGGCCAGATTGATCGTGACGCCCCGGAAAATTCTTTCTCGTCCTCAATGGTTTACCGATTCGAAGAAGCCAGTATCCGCTACGACGAGCGATGGCCCGAGGTGGCGGATGCCAGTGGTGAAGTCTTTATTCAGGATGGTCGCACCCGGGTCGACATCCGCGCAGGACGAACGGGAGGGCTGGAACTGGAGCCCGGCGAGGTGAGGGTTGTCCCGGAGGGTGAGGATATTCAGGTGTACGTCGATGCGTCAGCCCCGGTTCCCGGGTCAGCGTTGGCTTTCTGGATGGACAACAGCCCCCTGGGTGAGCTGGCGGGAGAAGCAGGGCGGAGCATCGTCCTGGATGGCGATTTTCACCTGGATCTCGGGCTTGGTTTGCCATTGATATCCGATGCGCCGCCCACCATCAACGCCAGCGTCAGAGCCGATTCCGGTACCCTGACTTATCCCGAAGCCGATCTACAGTGGACCCAGGTCAATGGGGAACTGGGGTTTAACAGCGATGAGGGATTTTCCGAGAACCCCCTGCAAGCTCGGTTTATGGGAGCTCCGGTCACGGTTCTGATGCGGCGGAGTGAGAACGGTCAATCGCTCAATATCCGTCAATATGGTCGCCTTGACGTTCGCCAGCTCCTGGATCGAACTGAGTTGCCGGAGGGCATGGACATGGGGCTCAGTGGCGACATTGGCTACCAGGCAACGTTGGACGTCTCAACGGACACCGCTTCCGCCGTTACGCTGTATTCGGACCTGGCCGGGCTCTCGGTTGACTGGCCTGAACCGCTGGCAAAAGAAATTGATGATGAAGCGCCCCTGAGGGTAACGGTCACGCCCCGGCAAGAGTCTGGCGTTGATATGTCAGTCGACTGGCAAGATCGCGCCAACCTGGATATGACCTGGGAGTCGGGAATGGTAGACGTTGCCCTGAACGAACTGTTTCTGGGCGACCGCCAACTGACTGATATTACGGTGTCTGCGCGGCAAAGTGACAGTGAGTGGTTGATCACTACCGACTCGGAATGGGCGTCAGGCCATGTGCTCTGGCCCCAGGACGATCGACCGGTCAGCGTCGACTTTGAGCGCCTGATGCTCTCCAGGGGCAATAGTGAGTCGGGCGATGAACAGGAGCCCGAACAGCAGGCACAGACATTCCGTGACCTGGGCCTCGGCAACTGGCCGGACGTGGATGTCCATATTGCCGATCTCAACATGGATGGGGAAAACGCCGGTAGCTGGTCGTTCCAACTGAGGCCCGAAGCCACACAACTGCTAGTACAGGACATTGTTGGCACTCTCAAATCCCTGACCCTGACGGGAGAGCTGGCCTGGAGCATCGCAGCTGGGCGGGAAATCACCCGTTTTACCGGTGATATCAACGGTAAGTCGCTGGCAGACCTGGACACCTTGGTTGGCGCTGAGATTCCCTTCCGCAGCAAGAACACGGCCGTCAAGCTTGATATTGACTGGCCCGGCCGCCCGGATCAGTTTGACGTTTCGGGCCTTAGTGGCTCGGTCAGTGTGCGTTTTGATGACGGTGTCATCCTTGAGGGCAACAATACGGCTCAGCTGTTCCGGGTGTTCAACCTGCTCAATGCTGACACGCTCTGGCGACGCCTGAAGCTCGATTTCTCCGATCTGTACGAAGCGGGTGTCGCCTTCGATGCCATCTCCGGCAAGGCCAGCATGATTAACGGCCTGCTGACGTTGGATCCAGAGCTGCAGGTGGTAGGGCCTTCCGGCGCGTTCAAGCTGACGGGCACCTCCAACATGATTGAGGAAACCCTCGACATGAGAATGGTGGTGGTGTTGCCTCTGACCCAGAACCTGCCACTGGCCGCTTTGTTAATGGGGGCAGGTGCTCCGATTGGCGGCGCGTTGTTTGTCCTCGACAAAGTGTTGGGTGATCCATTGAGCAAACTCACCAGTGCGACCTATAGTGTAAGTGGAAGCTGGGACGAACCAGACGTGCGACTGAGGCGGGTATTCGATACCGGCAATTGATGGTTTTGGCAGGAGGGCCGTGATGTCAACGCAAAGAGACAACCCCGTCAAATGGCAGGCAAGTCGGGTAGCTGCGATACAGATGGTGAGTACCCATGACATCGCTGCCAACCTCAACGAGGCAGCAAGGCTGCTGAAGGAGGCGGCCGACGCAGGTGCCAGCATTGCAGTGCTGCCTGAAAACTTTGCGGTACTGGCCACAAAACAGATGATCGGCTGTGGCCGCCGGGAAGCGGAACCGGACAACGTGATTCGGCAATTCCTCGCACAGCAGGCGACCGAACTTGGCATCTGGGTGGTCGGTGGTTCGCTACCCATTGCGGCGAGGCCGGACTGGTCCACTGTGACCGATCGGGTTCGTGCCTGCTGCTATGTCTACGATGACCGGGGCCGTGAGGTTGCCCGCTACGACAAGATTCATCTTTTTGACGCCACCGTTGAAGATGCCCAGGGGCAGTATCGTGAGTCGGATACCTTCGAGCCGGGTGAAGACGTGGTTGTGATTGATACACCGGCAGGCCGACTCGGCATGGCCATCTGTTACGACCTGCGCTTTCCCGAGCTGTTCCGACAGCTCAGGGAGCAGGACGCAGAATGGGTGTCCCTGCCCAGTGCCTTTACCTGGTATACCGGTGACGCCCACTGGCATGCGCTGATACGTGCCCGTGCGATTGAGAATCAGTTCTGGCTTGTGGCAGCGGCCCAGGGTGGGCAGAACAGTGAGCGCCGGCGCACCTATGGGCACAGCGCGATCGTCGATCCCTGGGGCCGAATACTATCCGAGATCGATGAAGGGCCGGGTGTCGTCGTTGGAGAGCTTGATCGCGAAACACTCAAGGACATCCGCACACGGATGCCCGTCTGGGAGCACCGGAGACTTTAGTTTCCGGCGGCTTCCGCGTCGTCGATGCACTCTCTGAGGTAGCGAAACAGCTTTCGTGGCTGGCCGGTATTCTTTTCTTTCTGCACGTCCCGGCGAGCGTTGCGCGCGAGGTTGCGCAGATGCTGTATATCCGCCGTTGTGCAGTAGTTCAGGAATTCGCCGACGGCCGAGTCGCCTTCCTCAATCATCCGGTCTCGCCAACGTTCAGCAAGGTGATGTCGGCGGGTGTGCTCTTCGCTTCCGGCATCGAAAGCATCAATGGCTCGAGTCAGCCCTTCCGGGTCGTCTTCCTGGCGGATAATCTTGCCGATGTACTGCAGGTGGCGGCGACGGGCTTCGTTCTGGCGAATGCGACGGGATTCCTCGATGGCCGCCCGCAGGGTGTCGCTGATCGGCAGGGTATTGAGCTGATCGTTACTCAGATCCAGCATACGCCTGCCAAGATCCTGCAACTGGTGCATTTCGCGCTTGAGTTGGGATTTGCTCGGGCCGAGGTATTCCGGGGCGTCGTCTTGGGAGTCGTTCATTTTCAGTCCGTGTTGTCGGATACAGGTTATCCGTAGAATATCGTCGCCAGACCAAGGAAGGCCATAAAGCCGACCACATCCGTGACCGTTGTCAGTATAACGCTACCGGCCAGTGCCGGATCAATGTTGCGGGACTTCAGGAACAGAGGTAGCACGGTGCCCACGAGTGCCGCAGCGATCAGGTTGATAATCAGCGCGGCGGCGATAATGGCGCCAATCATGATGTCGCTGAACCAGAGGGTTGCCGCTGACGCAACCACCACTGCCCAGAGCAATCCGTTCAGGGCACCCGCAATAAATTCGCGGTTTAGCAGCCAGCCCACGTTGGCGCCACTGATTTGTCCCACGGCCATGCCGCGGATGACCAGGGTCAGGGTCTGACTGCCGGCAATGCCGCCCATGGATGCCACGATGGGCATCAATACCGCCAGCGCCACAACCTTTTCGATGGTCGCCTCAAACAGCCCGATCACGGCCGAAGCGGTAAAGGCCGTAAGCAGGTTGATGCCCAGCCACACGGCCCTGCGCCGGGTGGTCTTCAGAATCGGTGCGAAGGTGTCTTCGTCTTCATCAAGACCGGCCATGCTCATCAGGGAGTGGTCTGCGTCTTCGCGAATAACGTCAACCACGTCATCGATGGTGATTCGGCCCAGGAGTCGGCCTTCCTCACTGACCACGGGTGCTGAGATCAGGTCGTACCGTTCGAACAGGGTTGCCACCTTGGTGTCGGACAGCGTAACCGGTATCGGTTCGATGTCCGTGTCCATCACCTCCCGCACGGTTGCCGCCGGGTTGGATACGAGCATTTTGGTGATAGGCAACATGCCGATGAACTCGTCGCGTCGGCTGACCACGATAAGACTATCCGTCATCGGCGGCAGGTTGCGATGACGGCGCAGGTAGCGCAAAACCACGTCGATACTGATGTCCGGGCGCACCGTAATGGTGTCCGTGTTCATCAGGCCGCCGGCGGTATCTTCCGGGTAGGAGAGGACTTCTTCGACACGTTGGCGATCCTGCTCGTCCATGGTGTCCAGGACTTCCTGGATGACCGTGTCGGGCAACTGCTGCAGTAAGTCGGCCAGATCGTCCGACTCGAAATCCTCGATGATGTCAGCCAGTTCCTGAGCGTTCAGCTGGCTCAGGAAGTAACCTCGGATATCGTCATTCAGATACTGGAGGACTTCGCCTTCAAGCTGCTTGTCGACCAGGTTCCAGAGCAGGGCACGCTGGCGGGGTGGTGATGACTCCAGCAGGTGGGCGATGTCACTGGGGCTCAGGCCGCCATTCAGGATGCGGGCAACCTGTTTCAGGGCGCCACTGTCCAGCGCTTCGCTCAGGGAGCGAAGGCGTTGGCGCGCTTGGCTTTTCTCCAGAATATCGGTCATGGATCACCCACGGTCAGAAAACCCTCGTATTATAGCGGAGTTAGGCAACATAGGTGAGGAAGAGTTGTAGGTGAATGCCGTAGACGGGCAAGGATGTCCAGTGTGGAGGTGGTTATTCGCCTTCCCCGAAGTAGTCGTTGATCAGCGTAACCAGCGCATCGACAGCTTCGGACTCATCCGGACCGTCTACAATCAGCTCTACCTCTGATCCCTGGCTGGCGGCGAGCATCATGACTGGCATGATGCTTTTGGCGTCCACCTGTCGCCCTTTGCGGCTGATCTGAATGCTGCTGTCGAATTCAGATGCCTTGCCCACCAGTTTGGCTGCGGCCCGGGCATGGAGCCCAAGTTTGTTGATGATGGTAATGGGGCGGCGGATCATAGGCGGTTCAGCTTTCCCTGCTTTGCAGGTGGGGCAGTTCGGTGTGGCGAACCTGCACATTGCTGTATTTGCCCGAGAAATAGCGGCCGAGCTGGTCGCAGATATAAACCGAGCGATGCTGGCCACCGGTGCAGCCGATGGATATGGTCATATAGCTGCGGTTGCTGTCTGCGAACGAGGGTAGCCAGTTTTCCAGGAATTGGGTCAGGTCTTCGACCATCTTACGGCTCAACGGCTCCTTTTCCAGGAAATCGATAACCGGCTGGTCGGTGCCCACAAACTGCCGAAGGCTGGTGTCCCAATAGGGATTGGGCAGGCAGCGCACATCGAACACATAGTCCGAATCCAACGGCACGCCGTGCTTGAATCCGAATGACTGGAATAGCAGTGCCAGTTCCTGGTGGCGCCTGCCCGCGACTCGTTGCTTTACCATATCCCGGAGCTCGTACATGGACAGCCCCGTGGTGTCGATGTAGAGGTCTGCCAGCTTGGACAGCGGCTCCAGAAGCTTCTTTTCGTTACCGATGGCCTCCCTCAGGGAGGTCTTGTCATCACTCAGTGGATGCTTTCGGCGCGTGGCATGGAAGCGCTGCAGAAGAGACTGTTCATCGGCGTCGAGATAGATGATCTCGATGGTTACGCCAGTATCCTGAAGGCTGCGGTAGATATCCTCGAAGTTGCTCAATTCTCCGGAAAGGTTACGGGCATCGATGCTGACCGCCATCTTTCCCAGCCGGCTGGGAGAGTTCTGGTTGGTGGCTTCCTGTGTGAGGGGGAACAGGAGGCCAATGGGCAGGTTGTCAATGCAGTAAAAGCCCAGGTCTTCCAGAACATGTAACGCGGTACTTTTCCCGGAACCTGATCGGCCGCTGACGATGATCAGTTTCATAGCCCGTTCACCTTGGATGTGGAGTTGTTCAGCTTGTTTCGGCTGTCATCCGGCGATAGAGAGAGCCTGCATCAGTGCACTGACGCAGCTGGTCGCAGAATGCACGTTCGTTGAACTTCTCAGCAAGTTGGCTCAAAAGCTCAAGATGCTCGCTGGTGGCTTCCTTGGGGACAATCAAGGTGAAGACGAGGTCCACCGGCTGGTTGTCGATAGCATCGAACGCAACGCCTTCTTCCAGGGTCAGCAAAACGCCAACCACGTGATCCAGCCCTTCCAGTCTGCAGTGGGGGATCGCGATGCCCTGTCCGATACCCGTACTCCCCAGTCGCTCCCGTGCGACCAGATTAGTGAATATCTGGGTGTCGCTGAGCAAAGCGTCGTGTTGCTGGATCTGCTCGGCAATGGTTTCCATAACCCGCTTTTTGCTAGAGGCAGGCACCCGGCAAAGGGTTAGCTCCGGCGCGAGAATGTTCTCGATAGTCAGGGATGTGTCGGTCATGAATCGACTGCATTTCCGTAAAAAAAGGCTGCGGCACGTGTTGCATGGTTAGCCAGTGCCGCAGCTCGATTAACTGTCATGCCGGGGGCGTCGTCCTAGCGGGCGCCGTTCCCGTGCATCCGGTCTACGTTCTTTTCCTTGTGCTTTAGAATCTGCCTGTCCAGCTTGTCTACCAGTCCATCAATGGCAGCGTACATATCGCTGTTTTCGGCCTTTGCGTGAATCTCACCACCTATCACGTGAAGCGTAGCTTCCGCCATCTGGCGCACTTTTTCCACCTCAAGGGTAACCTGGCAATTGCTGATATGGTCGAAGTGCCGCTCAAGCTTTTCAAATTTGCCTGATACGTAATCTTTCAGTGCGGGAGTCAGTTCTACGTGATGGCCTGAAATATTGAGTTGCATAGGCTTCTCCTGTTTTCAGCTTGCCGGCACCCGTTAGGATACCGGCTGTGTGCCACAGCGTTATGCTGCAGGCGGTATACTTTCAGGAAAGGGCTCTCCCCGTGAGGCCGGGAACAGACGCTTCCTACACCAATCGCTTTCGCTCGTTGGACGGAGGAATGTGCATTGCCTCGCGATACTTGGCCACGGTTCGTCTAGCCACCTTGATACCCTGGTCTCCTAGCATGGCTGCAATTTTGCTATCGCTCAATGGCTTTTTCGGAGTTTCCGTTGCAATCAGCTTCTTGATCATCGCGCGGATTGCCGTGGATGAGCACTCTCCACCCTCGTCGGTACTGACATGGCTCGAGAAAAAATACTTAAGTTCAAATATGCCCCGCGGCGTGTGCATGTATTTCTGGGTGGTGACCCTTGAAATGGTCGACTCGTGCATTTCCACCGCCTGGGCAATATCCGAGAGAATCAATGGTTTCATGGCTTCCTCGCCATGATCCAGAAATCCCTGCTGGTGCTCGACAATGCGCGTGGCCACCTTAAGCAGGGTTTCGTTGCGGCTCTGCAGGCTCTTGATGAACCACTTTGCCTCCTGCAACTGGTCCCGCAGGTAGGTGTTGTCAGCACTGCTGTCCGCACGCTTTATAAGAGAAGCATAGCTTGCATTCACACGAATGCGCGGTGCAATTTCAGGATTCAGTTCCACGCGCCAGCGTTCATTGTGCTTGCGCACGATTACATCCGGGATGACGTAGTCTGGCTCGGCCTGATCCAGGGTGTCGCCGGGACGGGGGTTTAACCCGGTAATAAGTGCCAGAACGTCCCGTAGCTGCTCTTCTTTCAGGCGGCTGCGGCGTAACAGCTGGGCGTAATCACGGTTGCCCAGCAGGTTTATGTAGTGGGTAATCACCAGTCGCGCCTGAGCCAGCCAGGGTGTTTCCGGGGGCAGCTGATTCAGCTGGATCAGCAGACATTCCTGCAGATTACGGGCGAACACGCCGGGTGGATCGAAGTGCTGCAGGCGATGAAGAACGGCTTCCACTTCGTCCAGTTCCAGCGGGTCTTCGTCGGATTCGTCCACCATGCCTGAATGAATTTCTTCAAGCGGAGAGGTCAGGTAGCCGTGGTTATCAACCGCATCCATCAGGGCATGGGCGATGGCCTGATCCCGCTCGCTCATGGGCGTCAGGTTCAGTTGCCATTCCAGGTGGTCCTGGAGCGTTTCGGTGGGGGAGTTACGGGTTTCGAAGTCGTGGTCGTTTTCGTCGTCGTTACGGGCTGCTGACGCGGGGGCTGACTGGTAAATGTCATCCCAGGCGGTGTCGACGGGAAGATCATCGGGAATGGTGTCGGGACTGTCCGTTTCTGATGACCAGTCAGGTCCGTTTTCGGATTCGTCCCACTCAGTAGCGGTGTCTGAAGCGGTGTTGGATTCCTCGGTTGACGCCGTTTCAGACGACTCGTTGTCACTGTCCGTTGATTCCGGATTCTGGTTGTCGTCGTCTTCGGAGGTTTCCAGCATTGGGTTGGATTCCAATGCCTGCTGGATTTCCTGCTGGAGGTCCAGGGTGGAGAGCTGCAGAAGCCTGATAGCCTGTTGCAGCTGGGGCGTCATGGTCAGGCTTTGGCCCAGCTTTAACTGTAGTGAGGCTTTCATAACCATGGTTCAGGATCCGTCACTCGGTCTCTCTCTTCCGTCACTCAGGCTCTCTCTTTACGTCATCAGGGCGCTTTCTGGAGCCCAGGTTGCACAAAAACTCTTTGTATGCTGGCTACTTGCCGCACCAAGCAAGTTCTTTGCCGAGTGTACTACAGGCGAAACTCGTTGCCCAGATACACTTCCTTGACCTGCTGGTTGGCCAGTATATCGTCCGAATTACCAGAGGCAATGATGTGGCCGCCGCTGACAATGTAGGCATTCTCGCAGATGTCGAGGGTTTCCCGCACGTTGTGGTCGGTGATCAGTACGCCGATACCCTTGTCCCGCAAGTGTCGGATGATCTGCTTGATGTCGCTCACCGAGATCGGGTCGACTCCGGCGAAGGGTTCGTCCAGCAGGATGAACGCCGGCTCCATCGCCAGCGCCCGGGCAATTTCCACCCGTCGTCGCTCGCCGCCTGACAGGGCCATGCCGACGCTATCGCGGATGTGGGTAATGTGAAACTCTTCAAGCAGTTCCTCTAACTTGGCCTCCCGGTCAGCGCGTTTGAGTTCGCGGCGGGTTTCCAGGATCGCCAGTATGTTGTCGCGTACGGTAAGCTTGCGGAACACGGATGCTTCCTGGGGCAGGTACCCGATTCCCTTGCGGGCACGACCATGCATGGGCAGCGGCGTTATGTCCTGATTGTCGATGGTGATTCGACCGTTGTCGGCGGGAACCAGGCCAACAATCATGTAGAAACACGTCGTTTTGCCCGCGCCATTGGGGCCGAGTAAGCCGACGATCTCGCCACTGCGAATTTCCAGGGAAACGTCGATGACGACCTTCTTCTGTTTGTAGCTTTTTGCGAGGTTACTGGCCCTGAGAACTGCCATCGATGTCCTGTCCGTTAGGGTTGTTATCTGGATTGCTACCGGCGTTGCCGCGCGGCTGGATGACCATTTCGACGCGACCGCTGCCATCGCCCTGGTCAGCAGAGCCTTCTGCGGTCACCACGCGTTCGGCGCTGTCATAATGAATGACGTCGCCCCGGAACAGGTTGCCGCCCTGTTCGATCACAGCTTCGCGCTGAAAGGTAACCCGGTTGTCGGAGGCGGACCAGGTGATCGTTAGCGCACGGGCGTCGGTTTCGCCCTGGCCTTCCATGGCAGGCTGGCGGTAGCGTGCCGGGGTACCGGTGGCTTCAATGCGGCTGACGCCATTCACATCCCGGTGGAGTACAACTTTGTCCGCCATAAGGTTGGCATCGCCCTGGCTCATTTCAACCGAGCCGGTATAGGTTGCAATGCCCTGGCCTTCGTCGAGCCGCGCGTTGTCGGCATTGACCCTGATGGGTTGGTCAGACTCAAGATCAAAGGCCGCGGCGAACGGCATGCCCACGGTCATTGTCAGCGCCAGGACAATCGCTGAGACTGCCGGGCGCGATGCCACCGGTTGGTGCCTATTGCGGTGAGGGTTGGGCATGAATTTACTTGCCGGTCTCATAGCGTCCTTCCACGTCAGAGTCGAGTTCGAGGATTCGGTCATCAATCCATGCCTTCATGCCGGTTGCGCGGGTCAGGCTGAACGAGTCGGTCAGTTCCACCGGGGCGTCTGTGTAAACAGTACGCTCTGTGTTATCCAGTGTCAGCGTTGACGTGGTTAATGTCAGGGGGCGCCCACCTTGGGCTTGCTGGGACACCCGAACATCCCCCGTCAAGTGGACCAGGTCGTCAGCTTCCATGAATTGGCCTTTGTTGGCCTGGACTTGCCAGGGTGCGTTGCCGGGGTCGCCGTAGAGCGTCGCATTCGGCGATTCCATAATGGTTTCGTTGCGGGCCTCGAATTGCTCGATACGTGGGCTTTCGAAGTGTGCGGTAAGCCGCCCGGTCTCGTCGAAAGACAGATAGCGACCATTGACCACGAAACCGTCTGGTTCCGATTCGCCTCTCAGCGCGGCGGCATCCACCGGCTCTGATGACTCGTCACTTTGCCAGAGCAGGAAAAACAGTGCCACTATCGTGACAGCCAGCCCCAGGGTTCGTACCCAGGGCCGGGTAAAGAGGGCTTCAGCGGCCATTCAGTCCTGCTCCAGGTAGGGTTGCAGGCTTGCGTTGAGCTGCCCGCAGGCGCAGAGCAGCAGTTCGCAGGCTTCACGGACCGCGCCGCTACCCCCTGCGGCCGACGTGCAAAAATCCGCGTGCTGGCGCACCAGCCAGTAGCCGTTGGGTACTGTTATGCCCAGTCCGGCGTAACGGATTGCGGGCAGGTCCGGCAGGTCATCACCCATGTAGGCAATCTGGTGTGGCGCGATCTCCAGCCGTGCCGCCAGTTCCCGCAGGGCGATTTTCTTGTCCTCTCGGCCTTGCATCAGGTGTGGGATGCCGAGGTCATTCATGCGTTTCTCTGTCAGCGGCGAGCGCCGTCCGGTAATGACGGCAACGTTGATGCCAGCAGCCATAACCTGTTTGATGCCCAGGCCGTCGAGAATATTGAACCCTTTCATCTCATCGCCTGAAGCGCTGAACAGCAGCGTGCCGTCGGTCATGATGCCGTCCACATCCAGGGCCAGCAGGCGAATGGCAGCGGCTTTTTCAATCAGCTCCGCTGGCCATTGAGGGCGCAGAGTGTCAGCCATCAGATCACTCCCGCCCGCAACAGGTCGTGCATGTTGATAGCGCCGGTCAGTTTGCCGTCACGATTGATGACGGGCAGGGCGTTGATCTTCAGCTCTTCCATCATGTTCAGTGCCTCGGCGGCCAGTTGGTCATCGTGGATCACACGACCGTTGCGGGTCATGGCCTCGGCAATCGGCGTGTTGTGAATGTCCACGGAGCGGTCCAGGGTGCGGCGCAGGTCGCCGTCTGTAAATACACCGACCAGGTCGCCCTCGGCATTAATGACCGTCGTCATACCCAGCCCCTTGCGGGAAATCTCCAGCAATGCGCCGCTGAGGGTGGTGTCTTCCTGCACTCGGGGAATCTGGTCCCCAGTGTGCATAATATCGCTGACACGCAGCAGCAACCTGCGGCCCAGACTGCCACCGGGGTGTGAGAGCGCAAAGTCCTCGGTGCTGAACCCCCGGGCTTCAAGCAGTGCCACGGCCAGGGCATCGCCCATCACCAGAGTGGCCGTGGTGCTGGAGGTGGGGGCCAGGCCGAGAGGGCAGGCCTCCTGGGCGACGCTGATATCCAGGTTGGCAACGGCCTCCCGAGCCAGGATGGAGTTCTCGTTGCCCGTCATACTGATCAGCGGGGCTCCCATGCGTTTGATTAACGGCAAAATGGTCAGCACTTCGCTGGTGTTGCCGCTATTGGAGATGCCCAGCACTACATCCTGGCTGGTGATCATGCCCAGGTCACCGTGGCTGGCCTCGCCCGGGTGTACGAAGAACGAGGGCGTTCCGGTGCTGGCGAGGGTGGCAGCGATCTTGTTGCCGATATGGCCGGATTTGCCCATGCCGGTCACGACAACACGCCCCTTGCACGCCATGATGACTTCGCAGGCGCGGACGAAACGGTCATCAATCCGGTCGGTCAGGGCGTGAATGGCCTCACGCTCGATCTCGATGGCTCGGAGGGCGGATTCTTTGAAGGTCTGGCTGGTTTCGGTGTTCATCTGGCTTCCGGGTTCGAAATGTTGATGCTTTCGTCGTGGCAAAAGTATATCACTTCAACGGCTTTGGCTGCCCTTCATGACAAGACGTTCAGCAAAACTGATCATTGACATCAGTTCATTTTGTGAAGGATGGATTGAGGTTCACGGCAGGTTGACATAATGTAGCGCACTCATTAAAGGCTGGGAATGCGGGTTCACCGACACTCAGGCGGTTCTGGAAGCAGGTATGGACACATCCCCCTACATTGAATTGAGAGACGTGGTTTTCAGTCGCGGGAATCGTCGTATCTTTGATGGCGTCAGCCTGGACATTCCCCGCGGCAAGATTACCGCCATCATGGGGCCGAGTGGCACTGGCAAGACTACCTTGTTGCGGCTGATCGGCGGCCAGCTGAAACCAGATTCGGGCAGCATATTCGTAGCGGGGGAGAACGTTCCTCAGCTCAAGCGCAAGGCGCTTTACCGTCTGCGGGAAAAGATGGGGATGCTGTTCCAGAGTGGAGCGCTGTTCACGGATCTCAGTGTCTTTGAAAACGTGGCGTTCCCGCTCAGGGTTCATACCACCTTGCCGGAGGACATGATCCGCGACATCGTTCTAATGAAGCTCGAAGCTGTGGGGCTTCGCGGAGCCCGGGATCTGATGCCGGCAGAGCTGTCAGGTGGTATGACCCGGCGCGTGGCCCTGGCCCGCAGCATCGCGCTGGACCCTGAGCTGATCATGTACGACGAGCCCTTTACCGGCCAGGATCCGATTGCCATGGGTGTACTGGTGAAGCTGATCCGGGATCTCAACAGCTCCATGGGCCTGACCAGTGTGCTGGTATCCCATGATGTGCCGGAGTCCCTGAGTATCTGTCACTACGCCTGTATCGTTGCGGACGGTCGTATTATCGGCGACGGCACGCCCGAGGAATTGAGGACGCACCCATCGGAGCAGGTTCAGCAGTTCCTGCGTGGTCATCCGGATGGTCCGGTGCCGTTCCACTATCCGGCTGCCGATGCGGCTCAGGACTGGAGTGTTGCCGGGAGGGGAGATTGATGGACCGGCTGGCGGCTTTTGGCCGATTGGGGATGAACGTGATTGCATCGCTGGGCCGCTCCGGGCGTTTCCTTGTCGGTGCCCTGGCAGGTGTTCCGCGGCCCTCGGTTGGTTTTCCGCTGTTGCTGAAGCAACTTTACTCGGTCGGAGTTCTGTCCCTGGCCATCATTGTGGTGTCCGGCCTGTTTATCGGGATGGTTCTGGGGTTGCAGGGATACACCATTCTCAGTGACTACGGGTCTGAGGCCGCGATCGGTCAGATGATTGCCCTGACTCTGGTGCGGGAATTGGGCCCCGTGGTGACTGCGCTGTTGTTTGCCGGCCGTGCGGGTTCCGCACTGACGGCGGAAATCGGGTTGATGAAAGCCACCGAACAGCTTTCCAGCATGGAAATGATGGGTGTTGATCCGCTGCGTCGGGTGATTGCCCCGCGGTTGTGGGCGGGCTTTATCTCAGTGCCCGTGCTGGCTGCGGTGTTCTCGGTGGTTGGTATCTGGGGCGGCATGCTCGTGGGTGTGGAGTGGCTGGGCGTGTTTGAAGGCTCTTTCTGGGGCAACATGCAGTCTTCCGTAAGCTTCACCGCCGATGTTCTGAACGGTGTCGTCAAGAGCCTTGTGTTCGGGTTCGTCTGTACCTGGATTGCGGTCTATCAGGGTTACGACTGTGTGCCCACCTCAGCTGGTATCAGTGCCGCAACCACGAAAACCGTGGTGTATTCGTCGCTGGCCGTACTCGGGCTGGATTTTGTGCTTACCGCCGTCATGTTTGGTGACTTCTGACCGCGGTATACTGAAACGTCAGGAAACAGGGGGCCGGAATGGCACAGAGAACAACAGAAGTGATTGTGGGGCTTTTCATGATCGCAGGCATCGCCGCCATAATGTTCCTGGCGTTGCAGGTCAGTGGGCTGACACCGAAGGCCCCGGAAAGTTCGTACACGCTCTACGCCAATTTTAACGACGCTGGCGGGCTGACGCCCCGGGCAAAAGTGTCCATGGCTGGTGTCACGGTCGGCAAGATCCGGGAGATAACCCTGAATCGGGAAACCTACCAGGCCCGCGTGACCATTGATGTTAATGCCAGTGTGGATAATATTCCGGCGGACAGCTCAGCAGTAATACGTACATCCGGGCTGCTTGGTGAACAGTACATTGATATATCGGTGGGCGGTGATATGGAGTCCCTGGGGGACGGGGATACCTTCTATTCCACACAATCCGCCATGAATCTTGAGCGGCTCATATCCAACTTTGCCTCCGGGCAGTCACAATGAAAGAAAGTGGTTCACGGGAGAAAACCATGGTTCTGATCAGACATTGCCTGATGATTGTTGCGTTGCTGATGGTGGCGCTGGCAGCACCGGCCCACGCCGGACCGGAGGAGGACCTCCGCACGTATGTGGATAAAAATACCCAGCGCCTGGTCGACAAGCTCCATCAAGAAAAGGGCCTGTACGAGCAGAATCCACAGGCGTTTTATCGGAGCATGGATCAGGAGCTGAAGAACTTCGTCGACTTTCGCCGAATTGCCGCCCGGGTCATGGGTCGCTATGCAAGGCAGGCATCACCGGAGCAGCGCGACGAGTTTGTTGAGAAGTTCAAGCGCAGTCTTTTCGACAGTTACGCTCAGGCTCTGGTGAGTGCTGACGATTTTACCATCGAGGTAAAGGAAGCCACGATCAACCCGAATGACGACGGTCGGGCGTCTGTGCGTATGGAGGTGATCAGTGCCTCTGGTAACCGCTACCCTGTGACTTATTCCATGTACGAAACGGATGAAGGACGCTGGATGATGGAAAACGTGATCGTCGAAGGTGTGAACATCGGGCTGGCTTTCCGTGATCGTTTCAGCCAGGAGATGGAGAAGAGCGGCGGCAAGGTCCAGGCTGTTATCAACGACTGGGGCGATGCAGTGGAATCGCTGAATCTCGAAGGTGAAGTCGACAAATCATGAATGCGAGCCGGCCCGTGGTGACTCTTGATGGCGACACGCTATTGGTGAGCGGCGCGGTTGATCCGCTCACCGTGATCTCCGTCAGGCGGGAAGGCGAGAAGTGGATACGGGCGAGCAAGGCGGATTTACAGGTGGACCTGTCCGCCATGGGCACCGCGCACAGCGTGGTGCTGTCTCTGCTGCTGTGTTGGCACCGCCTTGCAGTTGCCCGCAGTCAGGCTCTGCGATTTACCGGCGTAAGTGAACGGCTGAACTCTTTGGCGGCCCTGAGCGGCCTTGATCGCCATTTGCCGGGTTTTTCCGCCCAGTCCTCTTCTGAAAACCTGCACCATAGCTGACCCGAATGCCATAATTGGTTACAATCTCGCCCCTGATTTAAAAACGCCCGAGGATTATTTATGGAAGCCACCGAAGTTGCCGAGTTGGTTAAAGAGGCGCTGCCCGGCTGTGAGGTCGAAGTGCAGGTCGATGGCAATCACTATCTTGTTGTTGTAGTGGGCGATGTATTCGAGGGTTTGCCAACCATCAAACGGCAGCAACTGATCAACAAGGCGCTGTTCCAGCACATTCTGGACGGTACCATTCATGCCCTGCACCCCAAGGCCTTTACACCGGCTGAATGGGCCGCGCGCCAGGGCTGACACGCCCGCAAACTACAGGACACCATTGTGGACAAACTTCTGATCAGAGGCCGCAAGCCTCTCGATGGCGAAATCCGGATTTCCGGCGCCAAGAACGCCGCCCTACCGATTCTGGCTGCCACCCTGTTGGCGGATGAGCCGGTGACCGTGGGCAACCTGCCGCACCTGAACGACATCACCACGATGATCGAGCTGCTGGGCCGCATGGGTGTGGAACTGATGATCGACGAAAAAATGAGCGTCGAAGTTCACGCCAACACCATCAAGCAGTTCCATGCGCCCTACGAACTGGTGAAAACCATGCGGGCCTCGATCCTGGTGTTAGGGCCGTTGGTAGCGCACTTTGGTGAAGCGGAAGTGTCCCTGCCGGGTGGCTGTGCCATCGGTAGCCGGCCGGTGAACCTGCACATTCATGGCCTGGAACAGATGGGCGCCGACATCAAGGTCGAAAACGGTTATATCAAGGCAAAGACCAATGGCCGCCTGAAAGGCGCGCACATCTTTCTGGACACCGTGACCGTCACCGGTACGGAAAACCTGATGATGGCTGCCGCGTTGGCCGATGGTAAAACCATCCTGGAAAACGCTGCCCGGGAACCGGAAGTGGTGGATCTCGCTGAATGCCTGATCGCCATGGGTGCTGACATCAAGGGTCATGGCTCCGCAACGATTGAGATCAACGGTGTCGAGCGTTTGCATGGCTGTCACTACGATGTGCTGCCGGATCGCGTCGAAACCGGCACCTACCTGGTTGCAGCAGCAGCTACCCGTGGCCGGGTCAAGCTCAAGGATACCCGCGAGGATCTGCTGGAAGCGGTCCTGCTGAAGCTGGAAGAGGCCGGTGCCCACATTGATACGGGCAAGGACTGGATTTCGCTGGATATGAAAGGCAATCAGCCAAAAGCGGTTAGCCTACGCACAGCGCCATACCCTGCGTTTCCGACCGATATGCAAGCGCAGTTTGCGGCGATGAACGCGGTATCCGAAGGCACTGGCACCATCGTGGAAACGGTTTTCGAGAACCGGTTCATGCACCTGCAGGAACTGATCCGCATGGGTGCGGACATTACTCTTGAGGGCAACGCGGCGATCATCAAGGGCGTGGATCACCTCACCGGTGCCCCGGTGATGGCAACGGACCTGCGGGCGTCCGCGAGCCTGGTCATTGCCGGGCTGGTGGCGGATGGAGACACCATCGTTGATCGCATCTACCACATCGACCGTGGCTACGAGTGTATCGAAGAAAAATTGCAGCTGTTGGGTGCCAGTATCCGCCGCCTGCCAGCCTGAACACATTGAACCGGAAAGACGCATGACCGATTCCATCACCATCGCGCTGTCGAAGGGGCGAATCCTCGACGAGACCCTGCCGCTGTTAAGAGAAGCGGGTATCGAGCTGGTCGACGATGTTAAGAAGTCCCGGAAACTGGTGTTTCCCACCACGGACCCGAACGTACGGGTTTTGATCCTTCGGGCCACCGACGTGCCCACCTATGTGCAATACGGTGGAGCGGATCTGGGGGTAACCGGTAAGGATGTGCTGATGGAGCACGGCGGTGAGGGGCTGTATGAGCCGCTGGACCTGAATATTTCCCGGTGTCGGTTGATGACGGCCGGGAAGAAAGACTGCAAAGCGCCAGAGGGCCGTTTGCGTGTGGCGACCAAGTTCGTAAACTTGGCTCGGCGCTATTACGCGGCCCAGGGGCGGCAGGCCGATATCATCAAGCTCTATGGTGCGATGGAGCTTGCTCCGATTCTCGGGCTCGCCGACGAGATTGTCGATATCGTTGATACCGGCAATACCTTGAAAGCGAATGGTCTTGAGGCTCGCGAGCTGATTGAAAACATCAGTTCTCGCCTTGTGGTTAACCGTGCCTCGATGAAGATGAAACACCGGGGCATTAATCCCATAATTGAGAAAATGTCGATCGCCGTTGAAAAAAGGCGAGCTTCAGAGTAAGAAGCACTCAGGGACGGCTTTCCAAAACACGCTCCTTCGGCACGTCCATGTGACGCTTGGACTTCGCCATCCATGGCTCCGTACAGTTTTGGAAAGCCGTCCCTGATCACTTCCCATGCCAAGGCGTTGCCTTAAACACAAAGAGTAAACAATCCGAAACAGGATTTAGTGATGACCGATATCAGCATCAGACGATTGAACGCTTCCGACAGTGACTTTGACAGTGCGCTGGCCAAGCTATTGGCGTGGGAAGACAGTGTGGATCATCAGGTGAATGAGTCGGTTCGTCATATCCTGCATGAGGTGAAAACCCGTGGGGATGCTGCGGTTCTGGAGTTTACCGAGAAGTTTGATCGCTTGAAGGTTGGCACTGTTGCTGAGCTGGAAATGGGGCAGGAGCGGTTGCTGCAGGCGCTGGAGGCTATTCCCCAGGGGCAGCGTGTTGCCCTTGAGAAGGCCGCCGAGCGGGTGCGTGACTATCACGAGCGCCAGAATCAGACGTCCTGGCAGTATAAAGACGATGACGGCACTGTACTCGGTCAGAAGGTCACGCCGCTGGATCGGGCAGGGCTGTATGTGCCCGGTGGCAAGGCTGCCTATCCCTCCTCCGTGCTAATGAACGCCATCCCGGCTAAGGTCGCGGGCGTGGGCGAGGTGATCATGGTGGTTCCTACGCCGGATGGTGTGGTGAACGATATGGTTCTCGCCGCTGCGGCGATTGCCGGTGTGGATCGTGTGTTCTGTGTGGGCGGTGCCCAGGCGGTGGGTGCCTTGGCCTACGGCACACAGACCATTCCTGCCGTCGATAAGATTGTTGGGCCGGGCAATATTTTTGTCGCTACCGCCAAGCGAGAGGTGTTCGGAACCGTTGGTATCGACATGATTGCCGGTCCTTCGGAGATTCTGGTGATTTGTGACGGCGAGACTGACCCAGACTGGATTGCCATGGATTTGTTCTCTCAGGCCGAGCACGATGAGCAGGCTCAGTCCATTCTTATCAGTCCCGATGCCGATTTCCTGGATGCCGTGGAAGCCAGCATCAACAAGCTGCTGCCGACCATGGAGCGGGCCGACATCATCGCTACCTCGATGACGGATCGAGCTGCACTGATTCACGTGGCCGACTTGTCGGAAGCGGCTCGCGTTTCCAATCGTATTGCGCCGGAGCACCTGGAGCTTTCGGTGGAAGATCCGGAAAATCTGGTGGACGAGATTCGCCATGCCGGTGCCATCTTTATGGGGCGCTATACGGCGGAGGCGCTGGGCGATTATTGCGCCGGGCCGAACCATGTGTTGCCGACGTCCGGGACGGCGCGTTTCTCCTCTCCTCTGGGGGTTTATGACTTCCAGAAACGGTCGTCCCTGATTGGTTTTTCTGCAGCCGGTGCCGACAAGATGGGGCGAGTTGCCTCTGTTCTGGCGCGTGGAGAAGGGTTAACGGCTCACGCCCGTTCTGCAGAGTATCGGGTTCGGGAGGGCCAGTCAGATGAGTAAGTTCTGGAGTTCACGGGTCAAAGAGTTGGTCCCCTATGTACCGGGGGAGCAGCCGAAAATGGCCAACCTCGTGAAACTGAATACCAACGAAAACCCTTTCGGCCCGTCTCCGAAGGTGATCGAGGCGATCAACACGGAACTGAATGACAGCCTTCGGCTTTATCCGGACCCCGAAAGTGAAGCTCTGAAAAGCACCATCGCGAATTACTATGGCGTGCAGGGCGAGCAGGTTTTCCTCGGTAACGGTTCCGACGAAGTGCTGGCACACATCTTTTATGGTCTGTTCCAGCACGGTGAGCCCGTGTTGTACCCCGATATCACCTACAGTTTTTATCCGGTGTATTGCGGCCTCTACAACATCGAAGGCAAGACCGTACCGCTGACCGACAGCTTTGAGATTGATCCCAAGGACTATAAGCAGCCGAACGGCGGCATCATCTTCCCCAATCCCAATGCGCCCACTGGGCGTTACCTGGCGCTGGATAAGGTTGAGGCTATCGTCGCCGCCAATCCCGACCGGGTCGTGGTTGTGGATGAAGCCTATGTGGATTTCGGCGGCGAGAGTGCGATCAAGCTGGTGGGGAAATATCCCAATCTGCTGGTTTGCCAGACGCTGTCCAAGGCCCGTTCCCTGGCCGGGTTGCGCGTCGGTTTCGCCATCGGCAGCCCGGAGGTCATCGAAGCCCTGAACCGCGTCAAGAACAGCTTTAACTCTTATCCTATTGACCGCCTGGCTCAGGTCGGCGCCATTGCAGCATTCGAGGATGAAGACTGGTTTCGAGCCACCTGCGAAGGCGTCATTGGCGAGCGAGGGTGGGTTACCTCGAAACTGGAAGCCTTGGGGTTCGATGTATTGCCCTCAAAGGCCAACTTTATTCTTGCGCGCCACCCGGATCATGCCGGTGAGGCGTTGGCGAAGGGGCTTCGGGAGAAGGGGGTTATCGTGCGTCACTTCAATAAGCCCCGCATCTCGGACTTCCTGCGCATCACCATCGGCACGGCGGACCAGAACAAGCGACTGGTCGAGTGCCTTAAACCGTTGGTGTAACACGAGACATTCAAGGCAAACCTACGGAGGCAGCATGGCTTCACGCAATGAGATACTCCGCACACTGAACGACTGGTTGGCCCCGCAAGACTTCAAGGACTATTGCCCTAATGGTCTGCAGGTCGAGGGCACTGAAGAGGTCCGTACCATAGTAAGTGGCGTCACTGCTTCCCGGGCGCTCGTGGACGCGGCGATCGAAGCCGATGCCGACATGATTCTGGTGCATCACGGGTATTTCTGGAAAGGTGAGGATCAGGCCATCCGTGGCATGAAGCGGGACAGGATCAAGCGTCTGCTGGAGCACGATATCAATCTGGTTGCTTACCACCTGCCGTTGGACGATCACCCTGAGTATGGCAACAATCGGCAGTTGGCCGAGGTGTTGGGTATTCTCAATCCCCGGCCACTGGGCGGACTTGTGTGGCAGGGTGAACTGAGCGCCCCGATGGCGCCCCGGGCGTTCGCGGAGTTGATCGGAGAGCGTCTGGCCCGTGCTCCGCTTTGGGTCGGGGACGGCTCCGCAGAGATTTCCCGGGTCGGCTGGTGTACCGGTGCAGCTCAGGGGTTCATTGGCAGCGCCTTGGAAGCCGGGCTGGATGCCTACATCAGTGGCGAGATTTCAGAACCCACTACCCATACTGCCCGGGAATGCGGTATTCATTACTACGCAGCTGGCCATCACGCCACTGAGCGGTATGGCGTTCAGGCCCTGGGGCGAGCCCTGGAGCAAACATTTGGAGTAAGTCACCGGTTTATCGACTGCGATAACCCGGTGTAAGCGTCAGGCTTTCTGCTGTTTTTCGGCCAGGCCAAAGTCTTCGGCCAGGGTGCCTTTTTCCTGGGGGTCGCTCTTGGGGGCGTAGTCCCGGGGTGGCTCTGCATCATCCTTGCTGGCGGCGCCTTCCAGGCGCGCCTTGGCGTTCTCTTTCTCGAGCTCCAACAGCCAGTCTTCGTCGTTGCACAGGCGGTTAGCGCCCCGCGCCATGTGCTGATTTACGTCCCGGTAGGTATCGTTGAAGCGGCGCAGCAGATGCGCAGATTCCATAAAATGCTCGTTCACTTGCGCCTGATAGCGTGTGTACTCGTTTCTCAGCTCCTCGATCTGCTGTTCAGCCCGGCGCTGCCGCAGCGTAGAGCCCTGACCAGACCGGCCAACCAGTACTCCGATGACAATGCCGACAATCAATGCGGCGATGGCTGCCAGAATCAGGTTTGTCATAAGCTGTGTGATCCTTTTAATGAATAGGGAATTCCTTCCCGAAGTATACCGTCCCAAGGCCCGTTCACGCACGATTGCCTCGTGCGCCAATCGTCGTATTGCGTCGTATGTCTGGCTCGCCCCCGCGGTTGCAGCGGTTTCTCAGGGTGTTGAACGTGGCGAAAAAAGCCAAAATCGGCCACAATACGCCGCCGTTATGAATGACCATACTTCGGGAAACGCCTTAATGACACCCCAAAAGCGAATCCGTATGACCACTACCCATATGACTCCATGGGAACGATACCAGCAGGACCTTGAGCGGCCCGAGTTTCACAAAGACCCGGCCCAGGAAGATGCGGTCCGCCGTTTGCAGTCACTTTACGACAAACTGGTGGCGGCGGAAAGGGAGCGTGACAAACCGATGGTCAAACTTCGCCTCAAGTTCAAGAAGGGCAAAGAAGATCCGGTGAAGGGTTTGTATTTCTGGGGCGGCGTGGGTCGCGGTAAAACTTACCTCATGGATACGTTCTATGAAGCTCTGCCCTTTGATCGCAAGATGCGAGTGCACTTCCACCGGTTTATGCAGCGTGTTCACAAGGAACTGAAAAGCCTGAAAGGCGAGAAAAACCCGTTGGATATCGTGGCGAAAATGTTTGCGGACGAAACCCGGGTGATCTGCTTTGACGAATTTTTTGTCTCTGACATCGGTGACGCCATGATACTGGCAACGTTGATGGATGGCCTGTTCAGCCGTGGTGTGACCTTGGTCTGTACCTCCAATATCGTGCCTGACGGGCTTTACAAGGATGGCCTGCAGCGTGCCCGCTTCCTGCCCGCCATCGCGCTGGTCAAGAAACACACCGAGGTGGTGAATGTGGATGGCGGTGTGGATTATCGCCTGAGAACCCTGGAGCAGGCTGAGCTGTACCACTTTCCCCTGGATGAGGATGCCGACAAGAGCCTTCAGAAAAGTTACGACGGGCTTGCGCTTGAGGCGGGCAGCCACAGCCTGGAGTTGGATATCAACGGCCGAAAGCTGACTGCCCTCAGCCACGCCGATGACGTGGTCTGGTTTGATTTCAAGACTCTGTGCGATGGCCCACGCAGCCAGAACGACTACATCGAGCTGGCGCGGGAGTTCCATGCAGTGATTATCAGCAATGTCCCGGTGCTGGGAAAAGACAAGGACGATCAGGCCCGGCGATTCATAAACATGATTGACGAATTTTACGATCGCAACGTCAAGGTGATCATTTCCGCAGAAGCTTCGATTACGGACCTGTATGCCGGCGGGCGGCTAGGGTTTGAGTTTGAGCGCACGGAGTCCCGGTTGCTGGAAATGCAATCCAGGGAATACCTCGAGGCACCTCACAAGGCCTGATAGGCGTCGGACTAAACGAAGTCCAATCCGATAACGAACTACCCAAACTATAGAGAGATCAAGCAATGAGCACAGACAACGTCGTCATCGTCAGCGGTGCGCGCACCCCCATGGGCGGATTTCAGGGCAGTCTAGCCGCGGTTTCCGCGCCGGAGCTGGGCGCTATCAGTATTGCCGAAGCTATCCGCCGTGCCGGCTTGCAGCCGGCAGACGTGCAGGAAGTGATCATGGGCAATGTCCTGCCGGCAGGGCTCAAGCAAGGGCCGGCTCGCCAGGCAATGCGCCAGGCAGGGCTACCGGACAGCACTGGTGCCACTACGATCAATAAGCTTTGCGGTTCGGGCATGAAAGCCGCCATGTTTGCCCACGATGTGATCAAGGCCGGCACCAACGATATTATGGTTGCCGGTGGTATGGAGAGCATGTCCAATGCACCGTACATTCTTCAGGGTGTTCGCAGTGGTTACCGCATGGGGCCTGGCCAGGCGCCTCAGGACCATATGTTCCTGGACGGCCTTGAAGACGCGGAAACCGGTCGGCTGATGGGGGCTTTCGCTCAGGAAATGGCCGACAAGAAAGGCTACACCCGGGAAGAGATGGACGAATACGCGATTACCTCCCTGACCCGGGCCAAGAGAGCCATTGAAGAAGGGCTGCTGAAAGATGAAATCATCCCGGTTACCGTCAAAACCCGCAAAGGCGAGGTAGTGGTTGAGGACGACGAGCAACCCCACAACGCCAACATCGAAAAGATCCCGAGCCTGCGCCCGGCCTTTGCCAAAGACGGCACGGTCACCGCGGCCAATGCCTCGTCAATATCGGATGGCGCCTCTGCACTGGTGTTGATGCGTGAATCCGAAGCCGAAAAGCGCGGCCTTAAACCCTTGGCACGGATTGTTGCCCATAGCACCCAGTCCCAGCATCCGTCGGAATTTACCTGTGCTCCGGTGGGTGCCATCGAAACCCTTTTCGCCAAAACCGGCTGGACAAAAGACGACGTGGACCTGTTTGAGATCAACGAAGCCTTCGCCATGGTGGCGATGATGCCCATCCGCGAACTCGGCCTGGACCCGGAGAAGGTTAATATCCACGGCGGCGCCTGCGCCCAGGGCCATCCGGTTGGCTCCACCGGCTCCCGCCTGCTGGTGACGCTGATGCACTCCCTCAAGCACTACGGCAAGAAGAAGGGCGTTGCAGCACTGTGTATTGGTGGTGGCGAAGCAACGGCGATGGCTATTGAATTGCTGTGATTTGTGCCGGCTGGTTGCATCCAAATTTGTTGACTATAGTGAGTCAGTGCGAGGGAAGTCTGCCGCAGAGAGGGGCGTAATCGTAAAATCATACTTTTGACTGATCAAAGCGTTCGATGGCGTTAGCTATAGTGCCAACATCACGAGCACTGTGCATGAAGCCTCCAAACATCGTGAACACCAATAATCAGAGCAGCGACTCAGAACAACAATGGAGTAGCCTTCCAATGACAAGAAAAACACATCAATGGCAGCAGTGGACCAAGTTGCCGCTGGCCGTAGCGGTTGCAGCCGGAGTATCCGGGCAGGCAGCTGCCTATTCATTTTACGTGGGGGATGTGGAAGCCTCTTTCAATACGACGCTGTCGGCGGGCATTGGCTGGCGTACCGAGTCACAGGACCGAAGGTTGATTGCCCAGGGTAACTTGGGGCCACAGTTTGCAAACACCACTGTTGGTGCGTCCACCAACAACTATGATGACGGTAACCTCAACTTCGAGAAAGGGGATACCTACTCCAAAATCGTCAAAGGCAACAGCGAGCTGTTCCTGAACTACAACGTAGACAGCGACACGCTGACTCGCGTTGGTGGTTTTGTTCGTGGTCGGTACTGGTATGACTTCGAACTGAAAGATGAGAACCGGGCCGTGGATCCCGTCGGTCAGCGCCGTGAACTGAACGACGAAGCCAAAGATAATGCCTCTGGCGGTGAAATCCTTGACGCCTACGTATTCTCGGACTGGTACTTTGGTAATGTTCCGGTCAGTCTCCGATACGGCAAGCAGGTGTTGAGCTGGGGTGAAAGCACGTTCATCCAGGGCGGTATCAATACCATTAACCCGGTCGACGTACCTGCTTTCCGGGCACCAGGCTCCGAACTAAAAGACGCGCTGTTGCCTGTTGAAATGTTCTACGCCTCGGCGGGTATTACGGAAAACGTGACTGTTGAAGCGTTTGTGCAAGCTGACTGGGAGCCGGTTCGCCCAGATGATTGCGGCACATTCTTCTCGACAAACGACTTTGCCGCTGACGGCTGTGGCCCGGTTTTGTTGGCCGGTCAGTTGCCTGATTCCCAAGCGGCGGCGCAGGGGTTCATTGCTCCTCGTCTGGCGGACCGTGAGGCGGATTCCAAGGACCAGTTTGGTGTCGCGCTGCGCTGGTATGTGCCAGCCCTGAACGACTCAGAGCTTGGTTTCTACTACATCAAGTACAACAGCCGTCTGCCGTATGTCAGTGGCTTGGTGAGCAACCCGTCTTCACCTAGCGGCAGTCAGCAAAATGATCCGAGCAAACCGAACTCCACGTTTCCGAGCTACTTTATTGAGTATCCTGAAAACATCAATCTCTATGGTATCAGTATCAACACCACGACCCCAGGTGGTTGGTCTCTGGGGGCTGAATATAGCTTCCGTGACAACGTGCCTCTGCAGTGGAATGCTTTCGAACTGATATATGGCGGTCTTCAGAAGAGAGGGCCAAATGATGAAATATTGAGCCTTCTGGAGCGGCAGCGTCTTGAAGAAGCCAATGGCGGAAACTTGGCCGGTACGGCTGTGGACGGTTACGATCGTTTTAATGTCTCCCAGGCTCAGTTCACGCTGATTAAGTTCTTTGATCAGGTCATGGGGGCAAGTCGCCTCTCCCTGATCACTGAATTTGGTGCTACCTACGTTCACGATCTTCCGGACGAAGATGAAGCCCGTTACGGTCGCTCGGGTACGTTCGGTGTAGGTACTATTCCGTCGAGCGTTGGTGATCTCTGTGAAGGTGCTGGTGGGAATCCGCCAGAGAATATCAACGTCAGCTACTGCAACAACGAGGGCTTTACGACTTCCTTCTCCTGGGGCTACCGCACGCGCCTGGTTTGGGACTACCCGAACGCAATCGCTGGTATCAACCTGTCGCCGCAGTTGGCCTGGAGCCATGACGTTCAGGGTTATGCGCCGCAGCCTGGTGGTAACTTCAACGAAGGCAACAAGGCTATCGGCCTGTCACTTCAGGGTGTATACCAAAACCGTATAACCGGTAATATCGGTTACACAAACTTTTTCGGTGGCAAGCCGTATAACGAGTTGACCGACCGTGATTTCGTGAGTGCGAGCGTTTCCTACTCATTCTGATTCGGCCTGAATTCGTTTAACGAGGTAATTTAAATGAAACTGAACAAGAAGCTACTGGCCACTGGCATTCTGTCCGCAACGTTGATTGCGGGTAACGCCTTTGGCGCGGTTTCCGCACAGGAAGCGGCCAAGCTCGGTGACTCGCTTACGCCAATGGGTGCTGAGAAGGCGGGTAACGGGGGCGCTATTCCGGCCTGGGATGGAGGTCTGACGACACCTCCTGCCGGGTACAAAAACGATGGTATCTACGTGAACCCGTTCCCGAACGAGGAGCCAAAGTTCACTATCAACCAGAGCAACGTTGACCAGTATGCGGAGAACCTGTCCCCGGGGCAGGTCGCAATGATCAAGCGTTATGACGAATACGTGATGCCGGTATACGAGACACACCGTTCCGCTGCATACCCGGAACAGGTCATGAAGGATACCGTTGACAACGCCACGAGTGTGGAATTGATCAAGAATGGTAATGGCCTGGGTAACTACCAGACGGCTACGCCATTCCCGATTCCACGGAATGGCCTGGAAGTTATCTGGAACCACATCACCCGCTATCGCGGTGGTTCCGTTCAACGCAACGTAGGGCAGGTGACTCCGACAGAAGACGGCGCCTTCAGCGTTGTGAAATTCCAGGACGAACTGACGTGGAAAACCTATCTGGAAGACTATGAGGCGGGGCAGGACCCGAACGTACTGTTCTACTTCAAGCAGGCCATCACCGCCCCGGCCCGCCTTGCTGGTAACGTACTGCTGGTTCACGAAACCATCGACCAGGTTGAGGAACCGCGTCGCGCATGGGTATACAACGCCGGTCAGCGTCGTGTACGCCGCGCCCCGCAGGTTGCCTATGACGGCCCGGGTACCGCTGCGGACGGCATGCGTACCTCCGACAACTTTGATATGTTCAACGGCGCGCCTGACCGTTACAACTGGGAGCTGGTTGGCAAGAAGGAAATGTACATTCCGTACAACTCCTACAAGCTGGTCGACCGAAGCCTGGACTATGACGAAATCATCAAGGCCGGCCATATCAACCGGAATCTGACCCGCTATGAGCTGCACCGTGTCTGGCACGTGCGTGCCACACTGAAGGACGGTGAGCGTCATATCTACGCCCAGCGTGACTTCTATATCGATGAAGACTCCTGGCAGGCGGCAGTAATCGATCATTACGATGGTCGTGGAGAACTGTGGCGTGTGGCAGAAGCGCACAGCATGCAGTTCTATGATCAGATCGTTCCCTGGTACGCCATTGAAACCCTGTACGACCTGCTGTCTGGACGGTATCTGGTTCTGGGTTTGACCAACGAAGAATCCAACCCTTACGAGTTTGGGGTTGATCGCATGTCACGTGACTACACACCCGCTGCTCTGCGTCGTGCAGGTACGCGGTAAGTCACCGTTATCCGGGAGCAATCCCGGCTGACTGGAAAGCGGTGGACCCTTGGGTCCGCCGCTTTTTTGTTAAAGTCCTTGAATTTCCTCGAATGTTGGGAATTTGCCGGTATTTCGTTCTCTTCCCGTCAAATTTTTGCAGCCTACCCCCGATTTGGTTTAACCTCTCCCTACTAATACTAAAGGCGTACCCGATGCAGGGCGCCGCAGCAACGACAAAGCAGAGATCACATTTGCCGGATAAGGGCCCATCGGGCTCATAGATTCCGGGCTTTCAACGGGGCAAAGAGTGAAACCATTCGATGATGGCCGTGCGGCCAACGATGAGTTCCAGTCAACATTAGGCGGTACTCATCGTGGCGAGTTGATCAGGGATTTGTTGCGCCAGCGAGTACGGATGCCGGAGCCCGTTCCGAATTACCTCAAAAGGCCAGCGCTAACCGAAAAACTGACCGCGGCAATAACACCGGGCTCGGTTCTGTTGCTTGAGGCGCCTTCCGGTTATGGCAAAACTCATGCCCTGAGTGCGGCGTTCCGTGAAACCTCCCGTAGCCCCGACACCCTCCGATGGCTGGCTTTGACCGGGCAGGAAAATGATGCCGGGCGACTGTTGGCCTTGCTTGAAATCGCGTTGACACCGCCCGGTGCCACCTCGCGACCGTCAGGGCAACAGAAAGCTTCCAGCAATACGGATGCGCTTGCCCTACTATTGTCCGATGCTCACTGGAGCGACTCGGACCGCGACAGTGTGCTCGTGATTGATAACGTTGGCACCGTCGCCAATCCGGCAGCCATCGCCTTGCTTCAGCAGCTGGTTGAGAACATCCCTTCTGGTCTGGCGCTGGTGATGGTGTCCAGAAAGCCGCTGCCATTTGAGACCCACACATTCGAACTGGAAGGCCGATTCAATAGAATCGGCGCGGATTCCCTTGAACTGACACGGCTGGAAACGTTCGAGTTCTTCTGCGCTGCGATCGACCGTAATCAACTGACCACGGTTGCTGTGGAGCATCTGTTTTCGTTGACTGAGGGATGGATTACGCCTTTGGGGTTGTACCAGCGGGAACTGGACTCCGCGCCGGAATCCCGATTGCCGATACAGGAAACCTTCAGTGTTGAGCGTTTTCTCAGGGATGCTGTGCTGATTCATTTAACGCCTGGTCAACAGCGTTCTCTGAGAATCATGGCGGAAATGGAGATCGTCTCGGACGAACTGTTCCTGTCATTGGCTGATGCTGGGTGTGATCATGCCTTTCGACCCTCTGCGGCTTCGGAAAGCGGTATCCCGCTGCGTCCATTGCCGGGGCGTGGGCGCTGGTTCCGCCTGAACCCTTTGCTGCACGACTGGTTACAGACACCGGCCCTCGATGAGTCGCAGGAGCGTGCCCTGAAAGCCAGCCGCTGGTTTAGTGACCGTCATCAGTTTCCCGAGGCGCTGCGTTATGCGCTGGTCAGCGGCAGTCTTGAGGAATCGGTCCGGATAGCCTCTGAAGGCTCAGAGGCTTTGTTGATTGGCCAGGATACCGCGTCTTTGCTTCGGCTTCGCCGGTCGTTGCCGTCGGGGCTGCTGGAGAAAAGCGCGCGTCTGAAGATTGTCTACGGTTGGGTCCATGCCATCGGTGGTCAGTTCAGGCAGGCAAGAATGTTGATCAACGATCTCGATAATGGCGAGCGTCCCGAACTTGCTGGCCGGGTCGATGCGCTCAGGGCCTTTATTCTCCGCGGCGAGGGCAGTGTTGATGAGGCCCTGATGGTCGCAGACAGAGCCCTGCAGGCGGAGGAGTTGTCTACTCAGGGCCAGCTGGTGACGCAGCTGGTTCGTTCCAGTGCGCTATGCGCCGCTGGCAGGTTTGGCGATGCCCGGGAGGCCAATCGCATTGCCGCAAGGCTGGCTCGAGAGGCTGGAGACGCTGGTTCGGAAGTTCTGGCAGTCTATGCCCACGCACGGATCGAGCTTGGCAAGGGGTCGTTGAAACACGCAGAGCAACTGCTGCGCACTGGTCTGGATACCGCCATGAACGAGTCATCGCGGCCCGCACGTGTTGGCGAAACACGCCTACAGCTAAATCTGGTGATGGTGCTTTGGCACCAGGGACGACAGGCGGAAGCAGACCGGCTGTTGGTGACCTGTGTTCGCCATGCTGAGCAAACCCGCGATCTTGGGTTGCTGCTGGCCATGGCGCTGAGGGTGTTGATTTGCCGTACCCAGAATCGGATGGACGATGCGTTTGCCTGGATTGGTCGTGCCGAGCGAACCATGCAGTCGTGGCAGGTCGACGAGTCCGTCTATGTGCCTGTGCTTGAGGCTCTGAAAATCAGCGGCTGGCTGGCTCTGGGTCAGACGGACACGGCGGCACAGGCTATGGAACGGCTCAAGCCATGGCGGGAGGTGAATTGCGTGCCGGAAATGTTCCCAATGATGCCTGGCATGCTGCAATGCCTGCAGGCGAGGATCGAACTGGCGCGGGGTGATGACATCAAGGCTGCTGAAACCGTCCGGAACATTCGGGACAACGGCGGGGAGACATTGCCTTTCGGTTTGGACTTATATTCCAGGCTGCTGGAAAGTGTCCTTAGCTGGCGCCAGAAAGGCCCTGCTGCTGCCCAGAAAATACTGACCGCCACTATAGCCATGGCAGGAGAGGAGCACTACATCAGCCCCTTCGCGGAGCTGAGGGGAGAGCTTCAGGAGCTGCTTGAGAAAACCTGGCCCCAACTGCCGGATACACCATTTGTCGGCGCAATAGGAAGGCTGTACGGCCTCACCGACATGAAAGAGCATGCGTCTCTGGCTGAGCCCATCAGCGACCGGGAGCAGGGGGTGCTTGAGCTGATTGCCCAGGGGTTGTCGAACCAGGACATTGCTGACCGCCTTCACATCTCCTTGCACACGGTCAAAACCCATGCTCGTCGTATCAACGCCAAGCTTGAGGTGAAGTCACGCACGCAGGCCATCGTCCGTGCCCGCGAATTAGGGCTGCTGTAGCGGCGCGCTACAGCCCAGCACTCAGGCTGAACGCTTCAGTTCGTCTATAAGCGCATCCTTTTCTTCCCATACCTGGCTTACCCAACGCTGGAAGTCCGCCCGTGTTTCACGGTTGTTTTCGTAGTCCATGCCCAGGAAACGGTGTGGAATTTCCCGCGTTCGAATATCAACCACAATCCGTTGGATTCGCCCGCACAGGTAATCCCAGATGCCGGATTTGCCGTCCGGATACACGATGGTCACATCCAGCATGGTGTGCAGGGACTCGCCCATGGCTTCCAGTACAAAGGCCGTACCGCCTGCGCGAGGCCTCAGCAGGTGTTTGTGGGGCGAATTCTGACTCTGGTGTTTGGCCGGTGTGAGCCGTGTACCTTCCATGAAGTTGAAAATGGTCACCGGTGTATACCGGAACTTCTCACAGGCGGCTCGAGTGGCTTCCACGTCCTTGCCCTTCAATTCCGGACGCCGGGCTATCTGCTCTTTGGTGTGGCGCTGCATGAAGGGGAAGTCCAGCGCCCACCAGGCCACGCCCAGTAAAGGTACCCAGATCAATTGTTGTTTGAGGAAAAACTTCAGTAGCGGGATGCGGCTGTTCAATACGTGTTGGATGGCCGGAATATCGGCCCAGCTCTGATGGTTGCAGGTGACGAAGTACCAGTGTTCGCGGCTCAGGCCCTCAGCGCCGCGGACATCCCACTTGATGTTGTGAAGCACGTCAGCCAGCACATTGTTGAAGCCAATCCAGAACCACGCGATGCGGTTCAGAACGATGGTGCAGCCTTTGCGAACCGAAGGCGTCGGAACCAGCAACTTGATTACCGCAAACACCATCAGGATCGGGAATAGCCAAAGGGTGTTAAGAACAATACAAAGCACTGCGAGCACACCTTTGACGGGTGCGGGCAAGAACCTGGACATTGATCGATGTCTCCGGAATTCGAATTCACTCGGTTATGTGATGGTGGATTCAGTCTTCGCTACTGGTTTCGTCAGCGGTGGTAGCCCCAGGCAGGAGTGCCTTCTCCTGCTTTGCCGCAGCCAACTCAAGGAGCTCTTGGGAATTGGCTCCCCGAACAATGGCCTGGAAGTCTTCATCGTAATAGTCGAGGTTGTTGTGGCGGATCATGCTTCTAATTTCCTCCACATAGTCTTCACCGCGTTCGGAATACCCCAGCAAACCGGCAGCAAGGCTCGGGCCACTGGCGATATCATCACGATTGCGGGCTTTCAGGCGGATGTCCCTGAGCAACTGGTAGGTTGGATGGCGATTCAGGTTCTGGATGTAAGAGCGCACGGACAGATAAGGCGAAGAGAAGCTCGCCACTTCATGACTGGCACCCTCAACGCGTCCCCGGGGTACCAGACCGCAGCCCTGCGAGAAGCACCATTGTCCGAACAGGTTGTTGCCTCTACGTGCAAAACGGGAGGTGCCCCAGGCGGATTCATTGGCGGCCTGAGCCAGCACCAGCGAGGGCGGAATCACATCGAGGCGGTTTCGCAGGCGTCGGAACATGGTTTCGCTGCCGGGTTCTTCATCCACCCTCAGCCGCTCGGCCTGGTTCTTCAGCCAGGTCAGTTCCGATTTACTGAGTTCGTCCTTGCCGGCCAGGCTGTCGAGATAATCGCGCTCGATCAGAATACGGGAGTTTGCCAGCACGATACGTGGGTACAGGAACGAGAAAAACGCGGCTTTTTTCTCGGTGGTATCACGGTAGGCAGAGAAATCCGGCAAGTCCGCTCGTGACCAGCCAGGGAGTGAAGGCAGTTTGGCCAGGGCGACATCCGAGTCCTCGGCGTCGCGGTCGTGGTCTGGGTCAGGAGTGTGCAGTATGCCCCACAAACCAAAAACCATCAGCGGAACTATCAACCACAGTGCCCGGATACCAGAAGACATAAAACCTCTCGTTACAATCGATATGACAGCAATTATAACAGGTTATACGCCAACGTCGCCCGGGTGGTTTGCTCCCCGCTATTCTGGCAGGCGTGTCGCCATGAGCAACCCCAGTACCTCTTCCTGGCCCTCTGTCTGCCTGAGTTGCAGGAAAAACTGATCCTGATCGCTGGTGAAAAAGCCGTCCAGCGTCAGGCTGCCCGCACTAAACGTTGTAGCCCCGGTGTTGCTGGCCGTGTACGCCAGGGATACCGTTCCGGGTGACTGTGCCTGTGGAGTGGAGACAGATTCGGCATTGACTTGATGGACAACCTCGAGCGTCCGGCCCTCCAGACGGGCGCTGCCGGAAGATTCAATCACCAGCAGGGCGTTATCGAAATGCATCAGCCGGTTGCTGACCTGCTCCATTCCCAACCCCACGCCCTGAAGGCGGTAGCGCCCCTGGCTGGGTGGAGAGGCATTGGCCTGCTCGGCAGCCACCAGAATTCCATCACCAATAGCGTTGGTGTCCAGGTTGAAAGCCATCAGGGAACCGTTCGGCGTTGATGCGCCGACGGCGATATCCGGTTTCTCATCCAGGCCGGAGGCACTGTCGCGGTCCAGATTCAGGCGCCCGTTACTGACGATACGGTTTCCGCTGTTTGGGTCATACACCCGCGACTGACGCTCACTGATGACCCAGTTGGCATCCCGCTGGCTGGGGTTGTCCGCCGGCACGGAAACAGTGACATTCCCCGTGTTGTCCCTGCGCAGGGTGGTGGTCGCCATGGTCTGGGTGACGGATGGGCCGCTGATCTGCCAGACCCCAACGCCGGACTCCACCACAAAGGGCTGGCTCTCATCGCCCATGCGGGTGGACAGGTAAGCCACGTTGTAGTTGCGGCCATCCAGTTTCTGACGCTCGAATCCTTCTTTCCTTAGCAGGTTCAGTTCAAACACGGACAGGTAATGATCTTCCAGCGTGCGCTCGCGCTTCAGCTCGCCGCTTTCCGAGCGCAATTCAATGGCTTTCCCGGCACTGAAATACCCACTAATGACTCTATCGGGCTGCTCGGTGCCGCCACCGACGTACGCGTTCATGAAATAGGGGTTGCGGGTCCAGCCGATAATCCGGGAGCTACCACGGCCGGTGATGCTCTGGTAAAGGGCTCGACCGGCCAGCAGACGAATCTCGTCCTCCACCGTCGCGGCACCGGGTGAGGAAGAGTGGGTGTTCAGGTCCCAGGCCGGGCGGTTGAAGAATTCATTACCATCGGCGTGTATCAGGGCTCGACGGTCATAGGGGATGTCGCTGGCCAGGGAGGTGACCCGAATGTTGAAGGCGTCGAGGGAGGTTAACGTCATGCCCGGGTAAACATAGCCGGTACCGTTCTGGTCGGTTGTGGTTTCCTCGCGGGCGATCCTTACGCCCCATTGGCCGGAGCCGGCAATGCTGGATTCAAGAAATGTTTGCCCCAATTCGACGCCCCAGAACACTGAATGGTAATTCGCGGCGCTGGCTTCTATCTTGCCGGAGGAGCTTTCCCCCAATAGTGCATAATCGGCCATCGCGTCGACATACCGGGCAAAATCTCCCCGTTGCTCAAGCAGGGCGAGTGCTCCGTCGACATCCAGATTGCCGGGGATGTCGATCTCAAAATCATGGACCTGATCGGCGAGCGTGGGCCAGACGTACTTGTTCAAACACAGTGAGCCATTGACGTCGTTCACGCAGTCCATGATCTGGGAGAACTCGCCGGAGCTGTAGCGATCCAGCGAGTTCGCCACGAGGTACTCCGAGAACGGGTTCACTTTCACGTCCCGGTCCTCATCGGCTGCGAGTGACCGCATGCGGCTGTTGCCGTAAGTGGCTTCGATCACGACATTGGGGCCTATCGGTCGTCCGTTTTCAAAACGGATGACGGTTCGCCCGCTGTCTTCCCGGCGGGACCGGATCTCTACGGAGCCGAGCTCGCGGAGAGTCTGATCGGTCTGGTAAACCCGAATGGTGTCGGGCTCTACAATCCTCAGGTTGCGGCGGGTCAACTCACCACCTGGTGCAACGGATTCCGGCACCTCCATGGTAATCCGCACTTCATCTTTGGCCAGGCCGGACGCATTGTTGGAATCACCGGTTGAGCCGGGCGTGAAGTCGTCGATCGCGTTTTTCGTCGGCGGGAAGCTGTTTCCCCGGCCTGCCACGTCGTCGTTCGCGTCGCCGCTACCGCCACAGCCGATGATCAGTGTGGCAGTGGAAAGGGTGAAAACAGCGGTGAAGGCCCGTGCAGCTAAGTGAAACATAGGGTTGTCCATGCCAGATAAAACGTTCCAGGAGCGTGAGCCAGAAGTCTATCAAGTTGGCAAGGCACAAAGAGTGAGGAAGGGCACGAAATGGGGAGTGGTAACCCCGCCCTGATAGTGGCGGGCAGGGTTATCCTGCGGGATCAGGACCTGATCAGAAGAAGATCTTCATACCGGCCATGACGCCTTCATCCAGGTTCAGGTCACCACGACCGTCAAAGTCGGTATTCAGGTAGCGGTAACCGGCAAATAACTCGGCGTTGCGGATAACACGGTAGCTGCCGCGAAGCTCAAGGCTGGTGAGGTCATCGGAATCGCCAAAGGCAAGGATGCTGGGCGCGTAGTGAAGCCCGCCGGTGAACGACAGACCTGGTGCGTTGGGTACGTTTACGGTGGCAAAGCCGCCGAGAGCCACGGCGCCGCCGTCCAGCCGATCATCATCCCATCCGAAGGCGCGAACACCAATGCCCGCTGTGGTGGGCAGGTTGCCAATGGCCGTGCGGCCCTGGGCGTGGAAATCCACGTTGCCGATGTGACGGCTGCCTTCGTGATAGGTATAGCCGGTGCCGACCTGGATGTCGGAATTGGTGCCGAAGAAGTTGACCTGGCCCTTGACCGAGTCGTTGGTCAGGCTCAGGTCCACATCGGAGGCGTATACAGGTGCTGCCGCAAGTGACAGAACGATAAGGGGAATTCGGGACGCTTTCATTCTTCGACCTTCTTAATGTTTGAATGTAACCGCCGGAATGTTAACGGTCCGGCCCAAGTGGCTCAACTTAAAACGGGTTAAGGGCGGGTTAATGCGGGCGATCAATGGGTGGTTGTGTCGCCGCCCTGATCCAGATCGTCGGGGGATGCATTTTCTGCGGGAACACGATATTCCTCATTGGCCCAGGCGCCCAGATCAATCAGTTTACAGCGTTCGGAGCAGAAAGGGCGAAACGGGTTATTCTCATTCCATTCCGCGGACTTTTTACAGGTGGGACATTCTACGTTCATGGTGGCCTTGTGTCGGGTATTCAGGTGGATGCGGAGGATTGGCAGTATTGTTCCAGAACCGCCCGCAACATTTCAATATTGACCGGCTTGGCAACAAACGAGTCCATGCCTGCCTCGCGGCAGCGCTCTTCATCCTTTTCCATAGCGCTTGCAGTCAGCGCCACCACAGGTACCCGATTACGGTTGTGGTCCTTCTCCCATTGGCGCAGGCGGCGAGTGGCCTCGAAACCATCCACCCGGGGCATCACACAATCCATGAAAATCAAATCAAAGGGGTGCCATTGCCAGAGACTGGAGGCGGCTTCGCCGTCATTCGCCGTCATCACATCACAGCCCAACTTTTCCAGCAGCCGGCGGGTGAGGGTGCGGTTGACCGGGTTATCTTCCACCAACAGAACTTTCATGCGGCCGCAGGGTAATTCCTGGCGGCGGGTATTGTCACTGACGGCTTGCAGGGAAAACCGGGTCAGGAAGCGACGTTCGTTACGGACGGAATCCGAAAACAGTTGGTGCAGGATAGGGGTCAGGCACGATTCCCGCAGGGACTTGCTCAGGAAGGCATCGGCGCCGGCCTGTCGGAAGTGCTCTGCATCCCCCCGCTGGGGGTTGGACGACAGAATCAATAGCCGTGTATGGCCCCATTCAGGGTTGCTACGGATCTGTCGGCACAACAGGTCACTGTCCATATCCGGTACAAACCCGTCCAGCACCAAGGCATCAAAGGGCTTGTGGTTGTCCGAGGCCAACCGCAATGAGGTCAGTGCCTCGCCGGCGGATTTCACTGCTTCGATATCCAACTCGTGGCGCGAAAGCATTTCCAGGGTAATCTTGCGGGACAGTTCATAGGAGTCCACCACCAGAATGTGCCGCCCGCGGATCATGCTGGTATCCGGTCGACCGCGGGCGGCGCTCTCTGGCGCAACCTGCAGGCTGAGCTCCATCCAGAAGGTGGAGCCCTCGCCGGGTTTACTCTCAAGGTCCAGTGAGCCGTCCATCAACTGAACCAGCTGGCGACAAATGGTCAGGCCCAGGCCTGCACCCGGCAATTGTCGCTGGAAACGCTGACCGAGCTGAACGTAGGGCTCGTACACCAGCGGTATATCCTCGGGGTTGATCCCCACGCCCGTGTCTTCAACCGCCACCCGAAGTCGTACGTTGTTATCCCGCCGACCCAGCACCTCGATGCTGATCAGCACGTGCCCGGAGTCGGTAAACTTGATGGCGTTTGATGTCATGTTGAGCAGAATCTGCCTCAGCCGTACCGGATCCCCTTTCAGGGCCCAGGGCAGGTTCTCGTCAATTCGCAGTTCCAGCGCCAGACCCTTTTCCCGAGCCCGTGCACCCAGCATATGCACCAGATCATTCAAGGTGTCGCGAAGGTCAAAGGGAATGTCATCCAGCACCAGCTTGCCGGCTTCCATACTGGAGATGTCCAGCAGGTCATTGATAATGGCCGACAATCCCTCCGAAGCGTTGAGCAGGGTGTGGACATATTCCCGCTGGTCCTGATCGAGGGGGGTATCTGACAGGAGATTGGCGTAGCCCAGCACCGATTGCAGCGGAATGCGCAACTCATGGCTGACGTTGGCCAGGAACTGATTCTTGGCATGGTTTGCCCGCACGGCTTGATCTCGTTCATCCTGGGATTGGATGGAGGTCTGGCGCAGGGAGCGGGTGTCTTCCAGCAGCTGCAGGCGCATGGTGTTCAGCGCCTGTTCCAGCTCACTCAGTTCGTCACCCCGCTTTGGGGGCTTGCGGCGGAGCCTCAGCGGTTCAATCAATGCGTCCAGGTTAAGCCGGGCGGCGTAGTCGGCAATCGATTCCAGATGACGGGAAAGGGTGAGCCGAACAATGACCAGAAGCCCGAGAGTGCCCAGCATCACGATCATCGACTGGAACAGCAGTGTGAGCAATGCCCGGTCCATCAACTCGTTGTAGACGGTTTCCACAGACGACGTCACAGTCAAGGTGCCCATGGCTTCCGGGCTATTGAAGGACGCGCGATTGAACACCAGGGGGAAGGATTGGCTGATCACCCGGCCATCCGGATAGGTACCCGTGTTGAACTCCTCGCCAGCGGCTGTGATCACCCGGGCATGCTGGATAACCGGAATGGCGCGCATGTCATCCAGGCTGTTGGCAACCTCGCTATAGTTCATCAACCAGAGGTTGTTGCTCATACTGCCGGCAACCAGTTCCGCAGCGCGTTCCTGGGTGCTGCGCAACTCTTCGGTTCTGCGCTCAAACTCGCCAATCATCTGAACGCCGGTGGCAGCCAGCGACAGGATCAGGCTGAACAACAGAACATATACCAGCAGCCTGGCAGCCAGTGGCCGTACACCTATTCGTCTGAATAACCGGATCGGAGGCAAGGCACGCATTCCCTGTGTCGAAAAATCAACCGATCTGCAGTTTAACAGACCGTTAGCACTTCGACACGTTCCTGTGATTCATCATGGACAAAGCGGAAGCGCACGTTCAGATCGTACAAATGCGCTCCGTATATCCGTTCTTCATCCCGGCCACGCCGGAACGATGGGCGAGGGTCGTAGCTCACCACATCTTCTATCAAGTCTCGGAAATCCGGATACTGATCCGCTGGCAAGGCTGCGAGCTGTTGGTCAGCCTCATTCAGGAACACTACCGGTAGACGATCGGTCGGTGCGGACTCCGCCCAACCCAGGGTGGCTTCCGGGACTGAATCTGCAAATGGCAGATAGGGCTTGATGTCCAGGATGGGGGTGCCGTCGATAAGATCGTGGTCCCCAATCCGCAACACCAGGCGACCGCCCGCGTCCCGCGTCAGTCCTTCGTTTCTCACGACTGACAGCCCCAGACTGTTGGGGCGGAAAGGTGACCGGCTGGCGAACACACCTATCTTTTTGTTGCCTCCCAGCCGGGGTGGCCGAACCACCGGCCGCCATTCCGCCCGTACCGCCTCATGGAACTGGAACGTCAGCCACAGGTGACTGGCCGTCTCCAACCCTCGGAACGCATCCTCGCGATCGAAGGGCGATTGGATGATCAGGTCAGCGTGGGCAAAGCGGGTCAGTCCTGGTTGTCGGGGTACACCAAACTTGTCCCGGAAGCAGGAGCGGGTAATGGCGATGGGGGTCAGCGTCAAGGCATCAACGGCGGGGCGGGAGGGATGTCGGCTCATAGACACTAGCGCCCAAAGGCTGCCAGGAACGTCTGGTGTAACTGTTCAACCTGACGCTCAACATCCATCATAGCCAGGTTGTTGTCCACCACGTCATCGGCTTTCTGGAGTCGCTTCTCACGGGCCATCTGGGCGGCAATGATTCGCTCTACCTGTGCTCTGTCGTCGGTGTCCCTGGCCATGGTTCTTTTGATCTGCACATCGACCGGCACATCCACCACGACGATTTTATCGACCAGTTCATGCTGGTCGGTTTCCAACAACAAAGGCGACACCAGAAGCACATAGGGTAGGGAATAGTTATCCGGACGCAGTTGCCGCATCAGCTCCTCACGGATCACCGGGTGCAACAGCTCCTCGAGCCAAGCGCGCTCCTCCGGCGCATCGAATACGATTCTCCTCAGCGCCGCACGGTCCAGGCTGCCATCCGGCAGCAGGATCTCTTGCCCAAAATGCTCCGCAATCTTTTCAAGGGCAGGTGTGCCGGGTTCGACGACTTCGCGGGCAACATCATCCGCATCCACCCAGTGCACACCCAGTGCTCCGAACAGCCGTGCAACCGTGGATTTGCCAGAACCGATTCCGCCGGTAAGGCCTACGACTGCCATTCAGACCCCCAGATAGGCATACCACGCCGCCTGAATTTCCGAACCAAACCAAAGGCACAGCAAACCCGCTGCCGCCAAATAGGGCCCGAACGGAATTGGCACTTCGCGGCCGTGCTTGCGGAACACCATCAAACTAATCCCCACAACGGCACCGACCAAAGACGACAACAAAATCACCGCCGGCAGCAATTCCCAGCCCAGCCAGGCGCCCAGCGCCGCCAATAACTTGAAATCGCCGTGGCCCATGCCCTCCTTGCCGGTTACCAACTTGAACAGCCAGTACACCGACCACAGCGACAGATAGCCTGCCACCGCGCCCCAGAAGGCACTGCTGAAATCCGTCAGCACGCCGAAGTAATTCAGGATTAGCCCCAGCCACATGAGGGGCAGCGTCATGCTGTCTGGCAGCAGCTGGGTGTCGAAATCGATTACCGTCAGCGCGATCAGCACCCAAACCAGCAACAGCGACCAAAGCGCAGCTTCAGACGGCCCCATGACCAGAATGGTCACCACCGAAAACAGCGCGGTAATTGCCTCAATGATTGGGTATCGCGGTGAAATGCCGGCTTTGCATGATGCGCATTTGCCGCCCAAAACCAGGTAGCTGATGACCGGGACGTTTTCCCAGGCGCGAATCCCGTGACCGCAGGAAGGGCAGGTGGAGGCAGGTTTGGAGAGCGTAATCGGCTCATCGTTCTTGCGCTGATCGTCTGATAGCTCCAGGAACTCTTCGCATTGGCAGCGCCAGTCCTGCTGCATCATCTTCGGCAGGCGAAGGATCACCACATTCAGGAAGCTACCGATGCAGAGGGAGAAGAAAATGACTGCGGTATAGAGAAGCCAGGGCGTGGCGAGGAACGTATCAACGGAAATCATCAAAACTCTCAATCTGTGCCATTAAAGCCCCCCTCCCATTGCGGAAGAGGGGTGGGGAGAGGGGTTGGTGAAAGGAAGGGCGTGATCAGCCAACCACCTGACCCATCTGGAAGATCGGCAGGTACATAGCGATGATCAAGCCGCCTACGAGTACGCCCAGTACCGCCATGATGATCGGCTCCAGCAGGGCTGTGAGGTTGTCGACCATGTCATCCACCACCGCTTCGTAATGGACGGCGACTTTCTCCAGCATTTCATCCAGGTTACCGGATTCTTCACCAATGGCAGTCAATTGCACTGCCATAACCGGGAACACATCCTGTTGGCGCATGGTGGCCTGTAATTGGGTACCGCTCGAAACATCGTTTTTTATTCGCTGGATAGCATCCCGATAAACGGCGTTGCCGGTCGCGCCGGCAACGGAGTCGAGCGCATCAACGAGCGGAACACCAGCCGCAAAGGTCGTGGAAAGTACGCGCCCAAACTTGGCAACGGCCGACTTGTCCAGGATTTCGCCCACAACGGGCAGTTTCAGCACATATTTATCGACGAGATCGGAGAATTTCTGAGATCGTCGAATAGCTTCCTTGAATAGAAAGATAGTTCCGACAATGCCGAGTAAAACCACAAACCACCAAGTCTGAAGCCATTCCGACAACCGGACCACCATCTGCGTAAATACTGGCAGGTCTGCACCAAAGCCCTTAAACAAGCTTTCGAACTGGGGTACCACTTTTACCAGCAGGATGGCCGTCACAATGATAGCAACGACGACGATAGCGGCTGGGTAGGTCATGGCTTTTTTGACTTTCTTCTTGAGGATCTCTGTTTTCTCAAGATAGGTCGCGATGCGATCCAGCATGCTCTCCAGAGCGCCCGCCTTTTCGCCAGAGTCCACGAGGTTGCAGTACAGATCATCAAAGTGCCTGGGGTACTTTTTCAGTGCGCCTGCAAAGCTCGTACCCGAAGAAATATCGTTACGGATGTTGGTAACCAACTCCTGAAGACCCCTGTTCTCAAGGCCGTCAGCCACAATATCGAAACTCTGAACCAGTGGCACGCCAGCCTTCATCATGGTGGCGAGCTGGCGGGTAAGCATGGCGATGTCGAAAGGCGTGATCTTTTTGCTGCCGCCAAACAGGGGTTTTGGTTTCTTTTTCACCTTGTCTGGAATAATGCCCTGCTTACGCAACTGGGCCTTCACCAAAGCCAGGTTGGTGCCAGACACCTCGCCCTTGGTTTTGTTGCCCTTGCGGTCTTTGCCTTCCCAGACGAACGCCTGAAGTTTCTCTGCTTTCTCTGCCATGCTTAATCCTTCGTCACGCGGTTGGCTTCCTCAAGACTGGTCACGCCCTCAATGACTTTTTTGAGGGCAGACTGCCGCAAGTTCGGGAAGCCTTCGGCCTGTGCCTGCTTTGCAATTTTAATCGAACTGGCTTCTTCCATAATCATGTTCGCCAGCTCGTCGGTAATCTTGACCACCTCGTAAATCCCGACGCGGCCTTTATATCCACCATTGCATTTATCACAGCCCTTGGGACGGTACAACGTGAACCCTGTATCAATTTGTTCCTGTGTGAACCCCTCCGCTAAAAGCACGTCTTTGGGGATGTCGGCAGGTTGTCTACAAGAGTTACAAAGCCGACGGCCCAGTCGCTGGGCAATGATCAGGCTGACCGACGTGGCGATGTTGAAGGAGGGGACGCCCATGTTCATCATGCGCGTGAGCGTTTCCGCAGCGCTGTTGGTGTGCAGGGTCGAGAGCACCAGGTGCCCTGTTTGCGCCGCTTTGATAGCGATGTTCGCCGTTTCCAGGTCGCGAATCTCACCAACCATGATGATGTCCGGGTCCTGACGCAGGAAGGCTCTCAATGCCTCCGCAAAGCCGAGGCCCACCCTGGTATTGACGTTGACCTGGTTGATGCCTTCCAGGTTGATTTCCGCAGGGTCTTCGGCTGTGGAAATGTTTCTTTCGGGTGTGTTCAGTATGTTCAGGCCGGTATAAAGGGAAACCGTCTTGCCTGAGCCGGTGGGGCCCGTCACCAGTATCATCCCCTGGGGCTGCTCAAGGGCGTCCAGGTACAGTTGTTTCTGTTCTTCCTCATAACCCAGGACATCGATGCCGAGCTTCGCCTGACTTGGGTCGAGAATCCGCAGAACGATCTTTTCTCCCCAAAGTGTCGGCAGGGTATTGACCCGGAAATCGATGGCCTTGGTCTTGGACAGCTTCATCTTGATCCGGCCGTCCTGGGGGACCCGGCGCTCCGAGATATCCAGCTGCGCCATGATTTTTACCCGGGCAGAAATCTTGGGGGCCAACTTGATGGAGGGCCGCGACATTTCTTTCAGAATGCCGTCGGTGCGGTATCGAACCCGATAGGTTTTCTCATAGGGTTCAAAGTGAACGTCCGAGGCTCCCCCGCGAATGGCGTCAAGAAGCATCTTGTTCACGTACTTTACGATGGGGGCATCGTCGACATCGCTCGTCGCGACAACGGCATCGTCTTCCTGGTCACTGCCTTCGGTTTCAACGCCTTCAAGGTCGGCGTCATCCAGATCACCCATCGACGTATCGTGGGACTCGAGATACTTGTCGATGGCTTCCCGGAGCTTGGCGTCGTCAACCAGGATGGCGTCTGTGCTCAGGCCGGTATTAAACTTGATCTCGTCCAACGCCTGAATGTTGGTCGGGTCGGAGACCGCAATGAACAGCCGGTTCCCACGCTTATAGAGCGGCAAGGCGTTGTGTTTTCGTATCAGTTTTTCATCTACGACCTTATCGGGCATCATCTCCGGCATAAAGGCGTTGAGATCCAGAACCGAAACGCCGAACTCCATCGCAGCGGAGAAGGCGAGCCCTCCGCTGTTCGCCAGGTTGTTCTGTACCAGGTAGGTAATGAGTGGGATGCGGTTGTGGGATGCTTGAAGAAAGGCATCTTTCGCAGTGGATTCATCAATAAGCCCGTCGTCGACGAAACGTCTCGCCAAGCCTGTAAGCGTTACATTGCTTTTATTGGTAGACATAAATTGTGTAAAAAACGCAGCCTAAGTGTCTGAAACGGATGTTGGTCTAATGGAGTGAGTTTAGATGGCTGGCAACGGTTTGGAAAGGTGTGCGCTCAATGAAGTGGTCTCCATGTCTTGAAAGCTCGACGCACAGGGGTGCGTCATCTGACAATAATTGTCACCCAGTGACGCATGAGGGCATCGACTAGACCGCATTTGTCTGCGTGATAGATTTCACAATGTTTTATAAAGTGCTGATAATAGGGGATTTGTCGGCGGTTGATTTTAGTTGGCACGAGCAATGCTTAACAACACCAGGCTCTAGATACCGGTCACGGGGTGCGACTCCGCCGGGGCCCGGGCCGTATCGAGTGGATTAACGACAAACACAGAGGTCGACTAATGAAGAATATTCAAATGAACCACGCCCAGAAGGGTTTCACACTGATCGAACTGATGATCGTAGTTGCGATCATCGGTATCCTGGCTGCTGTTGCTATTCCTCAGTATCAGGACTACACCGCCCGCTCACAGGTTTCGCGGGTTGTTGGTGAAATCAACGCTCTGAAATCCAGCGCTGAAAGCATTTTTAACAGCGGCGGTGAAGTTGTTGCGACTGCGGACAACCTGGGTGCTGACCCGCGTCAAATCAACATCGGTTGGACCGGCTCTAACCTGGTTGACGATACCTACGGTGATGCTGCAGGTCTTGATGTGGAAAATGGCGGCCTGCCGAACATGACTTGGTCTGTGCGTTTGGGTGAAGACGCTTCCGGCTCTGTTCGTGGCGTTGTAATCACTATTAGTCGCAGCCTTGCCGGTGCATACTCTTGCTCCATGACTGGCGGTACTGCTGCACAGGGTTGGAAGGACTCTTACGCTCCTGCTAGCTGTGAACACTCTTAATACTAGCTTTAACTGGCCGACCTCTCGAAGGTTGGCTGGTTAAGAAGTTCAAAAGCCCCGCCGCTCGGTGGGGTTTTACTATTCTGATTAATAGTGATTCTGAGGATGTCTTGTGGCGAAGAAGGCAGGCGGCACTCATGAAGATCCTTTGATGCTTGGTCATTCCAGTCTTTTTCTTCATCTCTTTCTGTTTCCTGTTTTTCTGTGCGTTATTCTCGTTTCTCTGTTCATCGATTTCCTTCCGGTCTATTTTGGCAACTTTGCTGACCAACGTTTTTTCCAGGTATTTCTTCTTGTCTTTGTGACGTTTTTTGTTTCGTTCATACCCGCTCGGAGTTCAACGCGACGATTATGGGGTGATAACTGGCCCGCGTTTGTCGTTGCTGCAGGCTTTCTCCTTTTGGCAGTTCCTTTTGTTGCCAGCGAGTATCGCTGGGTCGAGCCGGGAATGTACGGCTTTTTCTTTCTGGCGTTTCCCATTATGGGTTGGAAGATTCGTGAAAGGGGGTGTGCAGAAAGAGCTGCCGTTGCGTTGGTTGGTGTGATTCTGGTTGGTTGCTTCTTCTACGCGGCGATGACTCTCACAGCCTACGCGTTTGCCATTACTGACAGTTTTTCGAACCTTGTTGACGTCATTCCCTGGGGGTTCGTCAATATGCGTTATTGGGGGCACCTTGCTACGTGGTTTCTGCCGTTGTTTCCGTTGGCACTGCTGTATGGACCACTCACGAATCGCTCGCTTTGGCAAGTGGGCGTCTATTTCACGGCAGGTATCTGGTGGTGGGTGATGTTCCTCACGACGTCGAGGGGCTCGATGGTCAGTCTGGTTCTTGCCGCATTGATAGTTATGGTCCTTTTCGGCCGGATGGCAATTCCCTGGCTAGCCGCTTCATTGCGATTCGTTTTGCTAGGTGGGCTTCTGTGGTGTCTGCTTTCCTGGGCTATTCCAGAGCTGGTTTTCGAGAAAACCATGATTCGTGGTCTGCATTCCGGTGGTTCAGGGCGTCTGCCGCTTTGGGTTGAAGCATGGGAAATGAGTTTGCAGAACTTCCCGTGGGGAATGGGAGCGCAGTCATGGCTCACTCACACCACTCTTACCAGTAACTATTTGGCTGCGCGGACTCTTGGGCATCCGCACAACATGTATCTGATGTGGGCGGCAGAGTATGGCTGGGCGTTGATAAGTTTGGTCGCTGTTCTCATTTGCGTGACGGTGAAAAGGCTTATTTCGCCGCGCAAACTGATGGGGTCGGGCATGCAGGGGGCAGCCTCTTTGATGGTCACTTTTACTGCCTCATGTGTAGCGGGTCTTGCTCACGCTGGAGTTTCTGCAGTCTTTCTTGTTCCTGCCACAATGTCTGTAGCCTTGCTGGTGCTGGCTATTTTTTGGGCTTTATCGTTACCAATGGTCACGACTGATTCGGACTCGAAGATTATTAGCGGGGAGGTAAAACGTTGGGTCCGCCCGAGTATGCTGCTTGCACCTTTCGTCTTATTTTTTGGCATTTTGTGGATACAGGAGGTTTGGCGCTATCACGAAGCGATGACGGAGGACTTGAGGGTTTATGTTGAAAGCCAGAATGCTCCTCTTTTGCCGCGCTTCTGGCTACATGGATTTTTCCCGCGCCCAATACCTGGTGAGGTTGGTCCGGGTTTTGCTGAATAAGGTATGTCTCGATTTCTGGAATACGTAATATGATTGGAAAAAACAGCGGATTTACCTTGATTGAGCTCATGATTGTTGTGGCGATCGTCGGCATTATTGCGGCAATTGCCATACCAAGCTACCAGGGATATGTTATGCAGTCTCAGGTAAATCAAGCGCTTGGAGAGTTGTCGGCTTACAAAACTGCTGTAGAGGAACGCTTGTCCCAGAGCGGAGCATTGGTTAATTCTGATATTGGTTATTCCCCCTCACCGTTAACAACGGGTACAGCCGCTATCGATATCGCTGTGCTGAATCCTGACGGTTCTGGTCACATTGAGGTGACCATGGGGGGCAATGCGCACGGGAGTCTGACAGGTGTCGTTTTAAGGCTGGAGCGCTCCGTTACGGGGAGTTGGAGCTGTATTGTCGACACAAGTGGCGCCCCTGGATGGAGTGACCGCTATAGTCCGTCAGGCTGTGCAGTCATTTAAGTCTTGGCCGCTTCAAACTAGCACCTGACTTCGGTGCCCCAACCAAGAAGTCTTACAGATTTGCTTTCTATTGACGTTGCTCGCAACTGCTTCTCCGTGGGTGTGGGTGACGTATAGACTTTATGCAGATCGAGAGAGTTATTATCAGCTAATACCCCTCCACCCCAGTATTTCCCTCGAACCTTCAATGAAAGGTTCCTCCGCATTAGTTTTGATGTGTTGCGTCACTATCGCCCATAATAGCGCAAACGTAATTGACCTGACGCAGGAAGCCGACCCTCATGCACTACAGTTCCATCCTCCCCGATGTCCTAAAAATCGCAGACGCCGCCAGCGAAAAGGTGCTCAGCATCTACATGACGGACTTCAAGGTCGATTTTAAGGCGGACGAGTCGCCGATTACCGCGGCAGACGTCGCCAGCCATCGGGTGATTGTGGCAGGCCTGCGGAGCCTCAGCCACGATATCCCCGTGCTTTCAGAAGAGGGTGCAGAGATCCCCTGGAGCGAGCGCAAACAGTGGCGACGATTCTGGCTGATTGACCCGATTGATGGCACCAAGGACTTTACTCAGCGCACCGGTGAATTCACCGTTAACATCGCATTGATCGAAAACGGCGAACCCATTCTCGGTGTGGTCACAGCACCAGCTTTAAAGGAAGCCTACTGGGGCCTGAAAGGCGAGGGTGCCTACAAGCGGGACCGCACCGGCCGCACGAGACGGATCAGTGTGGTCGAGCCCGGCGAAACAAAACGTGTTGTGGCCAGCAAGAACCACCTGAACGACGAAACCAAAGCCTTTATTGACAAGCTTGGCGCGCATGAGCTGGTACAGGCCGGCAGTTCCCTCAAATTCTGCAAAATCGCCGAAGGCCATGCAGACATTTACCCAAGGCTGGGGCCAACGTGTGAGTGGGATACTGGTGCCGCCCACGCGGTCCTGTCTGCCGCCGGGGGCAAAGTGGAAACAACGGACGGTGCGCCCCTGCAGTATGGCAAAGAAGACGTGCTCAATCCTCACTTCATTGCCGCCGGCAACTGGTACAAATGACCTGGTACGCACTACAACACAAACCCAGCCAGGGTGACCGCGCCCTGACTCATCTGCAAAATCAGGACATCGCCTGCTTCTACCCGAAAATCACAGTGGAGAAGATCAAGGCTGGCAAGCGCACCAAAAAGCTGGAGCCGCTGTTTCCCGGCTACCTGTTCGTGAACCTGGAGCAAACCGACCCCATGTGGGCCAAGCTACGCTCCACGCGCGGCATCCTGCGGATCGTCAGCTTTGCCAATAAACCAGCCGCCATCCCGGATGACGTCATCAAACATATAAAAGACAGCCTGCACACAGTGGCAGAGCAGGGTGGCATCAAGCCCGGTCAGGCCGTGGATCTGGAAGATGGACCATTCAAGGGCATCAGCGCCATCTTTCAGGCCTACGATGGCGAAGAACGCGCCATTGTTCTGATCAGCTTTATGCAGAAGGAACAAATGGTTAAAGTCTCCTTGTCGACTATTCGGTCCCGAGGATTGGATGAGTAAAACGTAATCAGGCAATTTCGACCTAACATCCATGCATTCACTACACTTTAACGAAACTTAACAACTTAGCAGCGGCTGAGGCCCTGTGTCCGCACTTTTGTCACTTGCGTGTCATATAGGATGCCGTAAAATCGTCACGCTTTTGACATAGAAGCTTCATCAACCGACAGGGATACAGTTGGGATTCAGTTGTTCCCGCCGTGTTGTTCGTTCTCTCCTGTCTTTTTTCAGAAAGTTGTCGGTATATGACCTCAAAACACTGGACCCTGGTCGGTGGGGCGGTAGCGTGCCTGATCACCTCTATGTATTCCTCCATAGTCGTCGCAGCCCCCTGGATTGAGCCCGGTGACAACCGTGCCCGTTTTGCCCTCCAGAAACTGGCAGACAGAGGCCACCTGGACCGCACCACCTCCACCTGGCCGGTGATGATGGGCACCGTGCACAGCGGCCTCGGCCGGGAAACCGGTAGCGACGCCCCCGCCATTGGCGGCCCGTTGGCCTACCTGAAGTTCGAGATGGACGAGCAGGGCAAGCAGGGCTGGCGAGCAGAATACGAGCTGGGCGCCACCAATGAACCGACCTTTGTGAGAGGCTTCCAGGCCGGCCCCCGTGAAACAGCTGAAACCAGTCTCAACGTGCAATGGCAGGGCGAATCTTGGGCGTTCGGTTTGAAGCCAGCCTTTGCAGCCAATCCAGAAGATGATGAAGCCCTGCGCCTGGACGGCTCCTACCTGGCAGCTACCGCCGGCAACTGGGTATTCGGTGCAGGCGCCATCGATCGCTGGTGGGGCCCGGGTTGGCAAAGCAGTCTGATCCTGTCCAACAATGCCCGCCCCATGCCCGCCGTATGGCTCAACCGTAAAGACGCCAGTGAGCCGGAAACCAGCTGGTTGAAATGGATCGGCCCCTGGCAGTTCACCACCTTTGCTGGCCAACTGGAAAGCGAGCGGGCGGTTCCCGAGGCCAAGATGATTGGTATGCGCCTGACCGTAAGGCCTGTCGAGGGCCTGGATATCGGCTTTTCAAGGGCTATCATGTTCGGGGGTGAAGACCGGCCTGAAGGCGCCTCTACGATATGGAATGCCCTGATCGGCCGCGATAATGGCCAACTGGAAGAGAACGACCCCGGCAATCAATTGGCCAGTATTGATGCCCGCTACGGTTTTTCCATCGGCGATCAGACCATGGGCGCCTACGGCCAGATGATGGGCGAAGATGAGGCCGGCGCCTTCCCGGCCCGCAAATCCTGGCTGCTGGGTGCGGATTGGACCACTCAATTGTTAGAGAGTGACCAGCAATGGTTTGTAGAGTACTCCAACACGTTGGCCGATGACTTTCTGGGTAATGCCATGCCCAACATCACTTACAACCATTCTCGCTACCAAAGCGGTTACCGCCACAAAGGTCGCAGCATGGCCTCCACTTTTGATGGCGATGCCGAAACCCTGACGATTGGTGCGTTCAACTTCTTTCCAGATGGCCGTAACCTGTCGGCGTCTGTAAGCTATCTGGATCTCAATAAAGATGGCCAGAACCGTGCGATTGCAACTGACGACGACATATTCTATACCGTCCCGGATGGCAACCAAACGGCCGCTATGGTATCCGTGGGTTACGGCACACAATTTCTCAATGGCTGGCTGGACCTCACGGCCCAGGCCGCCGACAAAAAGATTGAACTTCTGGGGGGCGAAAAAGACCAATGGTCTGTCGGCGCCGCCTGGCGTTACCGCTTCTAAAAAACGGATTTGACTAAGTGAACCTGACCAAACGACTACTGATGTCACTGGCGCTTGTATTGCCAGCAACCACCGCCGCCCAATCCATAAGCCAGTCCCAGATTGAACAGTTCAAGAGCATGCCCCGGGCCCAGCAGGAAGCCCTGGCCAGCCAGTATGGGGTGGATCTGGATTCCATTGCCGGCTCGGCAGGCCAACGGAACCAGCGGCCACAGAACGTGAATGTGGTAGAGCCGGTGGACGCCATCTCCGATGAAGAAAGGGAACGCGCCCGGCAAGAACAGGAAGACAACAAAGAACAGGACCGCAAGAACGGCGGGCTGAAGCCCTTCGGTTACGACCTGTTCGCCGGAAGCCCCACGACTTTTGCGCCGGTCACGGAAATTCCCATTCCCAACGATTACACCCTGGGCCCTGGCGATATACTGCGGGTACAGCTATGGGGCAAGGAAAACCAGCAACTGGAGCTGCCCGTTTCCCGGGATGGCACCATTAGCTTTCCGCAGTCAGGCCCCCAAACCGTTGCGGGTCTGACGTTTGATCAAGCCAGGGAGCAGATTAAGAAAAGGGTCTCCGAGCAGTACATCGGCGTGCAGGCGAGTGTTTCTTTGGGAGAGCTGCGCAGCATGCGGGTGTTTGTGCTGGGGGAGGCAAGAAACGCTGGCTCTTATACTGTTAGCTCTCTCTCTACCATTACCAATGCCCTTTATGTGTCGGGCGGCATCAAACGTACCGGCTCCCTGCGTAAGATCCAGCACAAGCGGGACGGCAAGTTGGTTGGAGAGCTGGATCTGTATGATCTGTTGCTAGCGGGTGACACCTCCGATGACAATCGTCTGCAACCCGGCGATGTAATTTTCATCCCGCCAGTAGGCGATCGTGTAGGCATTGACGGCGAAGTCTACCGCCCCGCGCTCTATGAGCTGAGAAATGGCACCAACCTTCAGGAACTGGTGAATCTGGCTGGCGGCCTTACACCGCAGGCCTATCCGCAACTGGTGCGCATTGAACGTAATAACGACGACTTCCTGCGCATCATCGCCGAAGCCAACCTCACCACCACAAAAGGCAAGCAGGCAAAGGTCAAACCCGGTGACCGCATAGAAGTGGCCTCCATCTCCGACATCACTGGGCAATATGTGGAAGTGAAAGGGGCGGCCACCCGCCCCGGCAAGTTCGCCTGGGTGCCCGGCATGCGAGTAAGCTCGGTGATCAATAATCTGGACACGGACCTGGTGCCAGTGGCTGACCAGCGGTATGCCGCCCTTGTTCGCACTGATCCAAAGACCGACGAAGTATCCGTGCTGAACCTTCGGCTGCGTGACGCCATTCAGAACCCCGGAAGCGAACAGGACATACTGCTCGAAGAACAAGATCGCCTGCTTATCTTCTCAGATGCTGGCAAAGTAGATGGCGGGGAAGAAGGCCGTAACTTTACCAGGCAACAATTATTCAGCCCAGTACTGCAAAGGCTCAAAGCCCAGGCCAAACCAGGCGCCCCGCAACAGACGATTCAGGTGACTGGCCCGGTACGCTACCCGGGCGAATATCCTTTGCCTGCCTCAAGGCAGGTAGCAGATGCAATATACGTAGCCGGCGGCCTTAAAGACTCCGCTTCTCTCTATACCGCCGAACTGGCGCGCTTCGGTGTGGACGACGAAGGCACCGGTAAAACCAGGATACAGAACCTGAACCTGCAGGCCGTGATGGAAGGCCAGGCCTCTGTCACCCTCAAAAGCCGGGACCGACTGCTTATCAAATCCATACCGGAATTCGCTCGAGCCAAAACCATTGAGCTTAACGGCGAGGTGCGCTACCCCGGCCAATACACTATCCGTGACGGTGAAACCCTGCGGGATGTCATCAAACGCGCAGGCGGCCTTACCGACAATGCCTTCCCGGAAGGCGCTGTATTTACCCGCGAAAAACTACGCCAACTGGAAGCCCAGCGCCTACGTGAAGCGGAAGAAAGGCTGCAGGGCGACCTGGTAGGTGTGCAATTGGAAGGCGACGATTTCGGAGGCGAGAATGCCAAACGCACCCAACAGGTTCAGGATCTATTGGAAGAAGTGCAGGACTCCCGCCCCGTCGGCCGAATGGTGATCAACCTCGCATCGGTTGTGGAGAGCGATGACTACCAGCCCATCCGCCTTCAGGATGGTGACACGTTGACCGTTCCTGTCATCCCTCAATCAGTCAGCGTATTTGGTGAAGTACAGTTTCCCACCAGTCACCTTCACACGCAGGGGCTAACCGTGGATGACTACCTCGAGCGTAGTGGCGGCCCAACCCGCCAAGCGGATCAGGAAAGGGTGTACGTGGTGAAGGCCGACGGCTCGGTGATGCTGCCAGAGAAAAGTCGCTGGTTTGGTGGCCGCAGCCAGCAACTGGCACCGGGTGACACCATTATTGTGCCCATTGATGTGGACAGGCTGAACCAGTTGGAGCTATGGACTAACGTGAGTCAGATTGTTTATCAGATGGCGCTGGGTGCAGCGGCTGTGGGGAACCTTTAATGAGTGAGCAAACCACAACGCACCAACAACGTTCTGAACTGCTGCAGTATCCGGATGATGAAATCGACCTTAGGGAGTTGTTTGCAACCCTTTGGGACGGTAAATGGATAATCATCCTAATCACCACACTCTTTGCCGCCGGAGGTGTTGCTTACGCCCTTAGCAAACCGGATATATACCAAGCGAATGCACTTCTCGCGCCCGCAGATGGCGAAAATGGGGGGCGTCTTGGTGGCCAGCTAGGCAGCCTAGCCAGTCTTGCTGGCGTTAATATCGGAAGGGACGGTGCCAACAAGACAATCATCGCCAAAGAAGTACTTCAATCGAGAGCGTTTCTGACTGACTTTATTCATCGCCATCAACTCGTGGCTTCACTCATGGCGACGAAGGAATGGAATACCCAGCAGGCAAAGTGGGTCTATAATCGCGAAATCTACAACCCTGAAACTGATGAATGGGGTAAAGGTGAAGATGGTAAAAGCTTAAAGCCAACCAACTGGGACCTTGTAAAAAAATTCAAGGGAGGCCACTTGAGTGTTGTTGAAAATAAAGAGAATGGGATGATCACCGTAAGTGTGAAAAGCCGCTCTCCAGTGGCTGCAATGCAGTGGACCGAGTGGTTGGTCAAAGACATCAACGAACATATGCGAGCTCAAGATATTGAAGATGCGGAGGCCAGCATCAGATACCTTAAAGACAAGTTGGATGAGACCAACATAGCCGGCATGCAACAAGTGTTTTATCAACTGATAGAAAGTGAAACACGAACGGTGATGCTGGCAAACGCGCAGCAAGAATACGTCTTCAAAACCGTAGACCCGGCCGTCGTCCCCCAAGAAAAAAGTGAACCCAAACGAGCTCTTATCGCTATAGTGGCCACCATGTTAGGCGGAATGCTAGGCGTATTCATCGTCTTCGTCCGTGCGTTTATCCGTAGTGGTAAGGGCGAGCCCGAAACAACGTAGGTGGATAGAGCAAGGCGAAATCCGACAACCCAAGCAAAATCAAACACTCAAAGCGTCAAAAACCACCAGCAAGTAACGACCCAACTATGAAACTCCTGATAACCGGCGGCGCCGGCTTTATAGGCTCCGCCGTCATTCGTCACATCATCAGCGACACAAAAGATGAAGTGGTCAACCTGGACAAGCTCACCTACGCCGGCAACCTCGAAAGCCTCGGGGCAGTCAGCAAAAGCAGCCGCTACGTCTTCGAACAAGTCGACATCTGCAATCGAGCCGAAGTAGACCGTGTGCTGGCAGAGCACAAACCGGACGCCATCATGCATCTCGCCGCCGAAAGCCATGTAGACCGCTCCATAGACGGCCCGGCAGCCTTCATCGAAACCAACATAGTCGGAACCTACACCCTACTGGAAGCTGCTCGTCAATACTGGAATGGTCTGGATGCGGAGCGTCGCGAGAACTTCCGCTTTCACCACATCTCCACCGACGAGGTTTATGGTGATCTCGAAGGCACAAATGATCTTTTTACCGAGACCACTTCCTACGCCCCGAGCAGCCCATATAGCGCTAGTAAGGCCAGCTCCGACCACTTGGCTCGAGCCTGGCAGCGCACCTACGGACTTCCGGTACTGGTAACCAACTGCAGCAACAACTATGGCCCCTATCACTTCCCGGAAAAGCTCATCCCATTAGTTATCCTTAACGCCTTGGAGAGCAAGCCCCTCCCTGTCTACGGCAAAGGCGACCAGATCCGCGACTGGCTTTACGTAGAAGACCACGCCCGCGCGCTGTATAAGGTAGTCACCGAAGGCAAGCCAGGCGAAACCTACAATATCGGCGGCCACAACGAAAAGCAGAACATTGAAGTAGTCCAGACCATCTGCGATATCCTCCAGGAACTACGTCCTCAGGAAAATAACTACCGGGATCTGATCATCCACGTAAAAGACCGCCCTGGCCATGACCTTCGATACGCCATAGATGCCAGCAAAATTCAGCGGGAACTTGGCTGGTCCCCAGAAGAAACCTTCGAAACCGGCATCCGCAAAACCGTCGAGTGGTACCTCAACAACCTCGATTGGTGCCAGCGAGTACAGGATGGCAGCTATCAACGCGAGCGGCTGGGTGCAAGCGCATGAATATTTTATTGCTGGGTAAAACCGGCCAAGTCGGCTTTGAGCTCCATCGCGCGCTCTCTCCACTAGGTGCAATCAGTGCACCAGGGAGAGCAGAGCTGGATCTGATGGACGAGCAGGCAGTAACAGCATACCTGGCCAACACCAGACCTAAACTGATCGTAAACGCCGCCGCATGGACGGCGGTCGATGCAGCTGAAGAACAACAGGCTGATGCTGAACGATTAAATGCCGGTTTACCTGAACAGCTCTCTGCTTGGGCGAAAGTGCAAAACTGCCGCCTGGTCCATTACAGCAGCGATTATGTCTATCCCGGCACAGGTGACTCCCCCTGGCAGGAAACAAGCACCACCGGCCCTCTAAGTTACTATGGTAAAACCAAGCTCGAAGGCGACCGGGCCATTGAACAAAACGGTGCTGATCACCTCATCTTCCGCACCAGTTGGGTCTATAGCGCACGCGGCAACAATTTCATGAAAACGATGCTTCGCCTCGCGAAAAGCGAGACGGAACTTAATATTGTGGCAGACCAGATCGGTGCTCCTACCCCTGCACGCCTGATTGCGCAGGTCACCACTCTGGCCATACTCGGCAAACTTGAAACTGGCTTGTATCATCTGGCGCCACGCGGTGAAACCAGCTGGCAGGGCTTCGCAAAGGAAATTTTTAAGCAGGCTGCCAGTGCAGGAGAGGAACTGGCACTGAACCTTGAAAACGCCCATCCCATCCCAACCAGCGACTACCCGACACCGGCAAAAAGGCCCCTGAACTCAAAGTTGGATGTAACAAGGCTTGAACAGGCTTTAAACATCCAGCTTCCGGATTGGCAAAGTCAGTTGGCACTCACCTTGGGTGAATATCTGGAGAAGCAATGAAAGGCATCATCCTTGCTGGGGGCTCCGGCACACGTTTATATCCCATCACAAGAGGTATTTCCAAGCAGCTCCTCCCGGTGTACGACAAGCCCATGATCTATTATCCCTTGTCTGTCCTTATGCTGGCGGGCATTCGGGACATTCTTGTCATCACCACGCCTGAAGACCAGGATGGCTTCAAACGCCTTCTTAATGATGGGAATCAATGGGGTATAAACCTCAGTTACGCCGCCCAACCCAGTCCAGACGGCCTTGCGCAAGCCTTCATCATTGGCGAAGACTTTATCGGAAAAGACAGCGTGTGTCTGGTATTGGGAGACAACATCTACTACGGCCAGGGCTTGAGTAAAATGCTGCAAACAGCGGCAAGACGTGACAAAGGCGCCACCGTGTTCGGTTATCAGGTCACGGATCCAGAGCGTTTCGGGGTTGTAGAATTTGACGACAACCAGCACGCGATATCCATCGAAGAAAAGCCGGCCAATCCAAAGTCCGACTATGCGGTCACTGGCCTCTACTTCTATGACAACGACGTTGTGGAAATCGCAAAACAGGTAAAACCCTCCGACCGGGGTGAACTTGAAATTACCAGTATCAACCAAGCGTACCTGCAAAAGGGCGACCTGAGGGTGGAACTGCTCGGTCGTGGTTTTGCCTGGCTGGATACGGGTACTTTCGACTCCTTACACGACGCCGCCGGCTTCATCGAAACCCTGGAAAAACGCCAAGGCCTCAAAATCGCTTGTTTGGAAGAAATCGCCTATCGCATGGGCTTTATCGGCGAGGAACAATTGCTGGCCGAAGCGGAGAACCTCAGAAAAAATAGTTACGGTGCCTACCTGAAGAAACTGGTCAAATCAGCCAAGTAAGCGAATTTTATGAAGATTACCGAAACCAGAATTCCAGACGTAAAACTCATTGAACCCAAAGTGTTCGGCGACGAGCGCGGCTTTTTCTTGGAAACCTGGAACGAACAGACATTCCGCGAAGCGGGTATAGTGGCAACTTTTGTGCAGGATAATCACAGCCGGTCGGTAAAAAACACGCTGCGTGGCCTGCACTATCAAATCAAACAACCCCAGGGTAAATTGGTGCGGGTAACCCGAGGTGAAGTGTTTGATGTAGCCGTAGATTTACGACCCGATTCACCCACTTTTGGCCAGTGGGTCGGCGAATACCTGTCAGAGGATAATTCCCGCATGTTGTGGGTACCGCCAGGGTTCGGTCATGGCTTTCTAGTCACAAGCGAAACTGCGGATTTTCAGTACAAGTGTACAGATTTTTATGCGCCAGAGTACGAGCGCACTATCGAATGGGATGACCCAACGCTTAAAATTAACTGGGATGTAGATAGCCCGAAAGGGTTATTGATGTCAGTCAAGGATCAGGCCGGGCAAAGCCTCAAAAATGCTCTGCCTGAACTCCGAGAGTATTACTGACTGAAAGTATTCATATAAAACCCCTTAGAAGTGTGTGTCCTTTAAATGAAAGTTATTAGTCTGAACGTTGCGTTTAGAGAAGGCAGATTATGAGTCGGAACATTTTGCACATCTTTGGGTGGGACCCAAAATTCATGCCTCCGTTCCGTGACCTTGTCAAAAATCACTTTTCTCATCAGACACATCGATTCATCGTACACGGCGTTTTTGATGGGGCTCAGTTGGAGCCGGATCCTGATATGTTAGTTTGTCAGAATCTTCTGAGTAGCAGCTTTCTTATCTCGAGAGAAATGAGGTGCGCCGACCAAATCATCATTCATGGGCTTTTTAGCAACCACCTACTCTATTTGCTGTTCCTAAATTCACAAGTTTTGGGGAAATGCCACTGGGTTATGTGGGGCGGTGATCTGTATGTTGGGCGGATGGAAAAAAAAGATTGGCGCTGGCACAAAAACGAGTTTTTCAGGCGATTTGTAATAAAACGTCTGGGTTATTTGGTGACTTATGTTCCGGGCGACTACCTGATTGCCAAAGAGATGTATGGAGCGAAAGGTACTTATGAAGAGTGCATTATGTATCCAAGCAATGTCTTTCATGAGATTTGTGAGACCCGGAAAGACAGAACGGTATTGCGCATTCAGGTGGGGAATTCAGCTGATCCAACCAATCTACATCATGAAATATTTAGAAAGCTTGAGCGATTCAAGGAATCAGAAATTCAGGTATGCGTACCGCTTTCCTACGGTGATCCTGTAAATGCCAGAGAAGTTAAAAGAGCCGGAAATGAAATTTTCGGCGAAAAATTTTGTGCGATTGATAAGTTTATGTCTGCCAGTAAGTATGCTGAATATTTGTCAAACATAGACATTGCAATTTTTAACCACAGCCGGCAGCAGGGCATGGGGAATATTGTGAAGCTGCTTGGCATGGGAAAAAAAGTTTACCTTCGTCAAGGTGTGACTTCCAAGGGCTTTTTTGATGGCATAGGTGTAAAGACATTTTGTGTTGATAATATTGATGTGGAAAGACTAGATGAAACTATTGCTGATAATAATTCGGAGATCATTCGGCGGTTTTTTTCTGAAAATAAACTGATTGAACAATACAAAAATATATTTGAATGAATGATTAAGTTCGCGTTTTATCTCGTCGGTAAAAAAGGATTTTTCTGCCTAGAATCCTTTGTTGAGACCTTTGGAGTTCGGGGCATAGCCTTCGTGGTTGGTGCAAGGGATAAGGGTATGCTTCAAGATTATTTTATTGAAGTCGAAAAATTCTGTTCTATTAAGGGAATTCCCTTTTATGAAAGGAATGTGGTTCCGCCGGCAAGGGCGTCCGAAGCAAACTATTCCTTTGCAATAGGCTGGAAGTGGATGATCAGGGGCGGTAGGAACTTGATCGTTTTCCACGATTCCCTTCTGCCGAAATACCGAGGTTTTGCACCTCTTGTAAATATGCTGATCAATGGTGAGCCAGCCATTGGCGTCACGGCGCTTTTGGCCAATGAGGAATATGACCGAGGAAATATACTGGCACAAGAGTCGAGGAACATTTCCTACCCAATCAGAATTGAGCGCGCAATCGATCACTTGCTACCGCTGTATGCCAAACTTGTTAAGGCTATTGCGGGCCAAATTCTTAAAGGATGTGAGCTGGCCTCCTACGAACAGAATGAACGAGAGGCAACCTACAGTATGTGGCGGGATGAGAATGATTACCTTATTGACTGGTCACTTGATTCAGCTGCGGTGAAGCGATTTATTGATTCGGTCGGGTACCCCTATAAAGGCGCATCTGCATTACTTAACGGCGCTCACGCGAGAATCCTGGATGCTGAGGTTGTAGGGGATGTGGTGGTTGAAGACCGAACCAGGCACTTAGGTAAAATCATTTTCTTCGCAAATCAGTGTCCAGTTGTCGTTTGTGGTACCGGCCTATTGAAATTGTGCCTAATTACTGCTGATGCGGACGGGTCTGTGATCAGTCAAATTTCTTTTCGGTCTCGATTTGAGGGGTGCTAGTGACCTACGATATACCATTTAATCGTCCTCCCCACACGGGCAACGAAGAACAATATGTTCTTGATGCGATGCGCAGTGACAAACTCTCGGGGGACGGCCCCTACGGAGTCAAGTGTCAAACATGGTTTGAGGAGAAGCTTGGCTGCCAGAGGGCTCTGTTGACTCCTTCCTGTACTCATGCGTTAGAAATGGCAGCCATACTTATCGGACTGCGCCCTGGTGACGAAGTAATCGTTCCGAGCTACACCTTTGTGAGCACGGCGAATGCGTTTGCATTGAGAGGCGCAACGGTGGTTTTCGTTGACATTCGCCCCGATACTCTCAATATCGATGAAAAGCTCATTGAAGCAGCAATCACCCCGAGGACGCGGGCGATTGTACCCGTTCATTATGCCGGGGTGGCGTGCGAGATGGATGCCATCATGGACATCGCGAAACGGCACGACCTTTATGTCATTGAGGATGCTGCTCAGGGATTCAAGGCCAGCTATAAAGGTCGTCCCCTCGGCGCGATTGGCCATCTTGGCGTTTACAGCTTTCATGAGACCAAAAATATCACCAGTGGTGGCGAAGGTGGTCTTTTGATCGTAAATGAGAAAAGTTTTACTGAACGGGCTGAAATAATTAGAGAAAAGGGAACTAATAGAAGCCAATTTTTTAGGGGGATGGTCGATAAATATTCCTGGGTAGATATCGGAAGTAGTTATTTGCCCAGCGAGATCCAAGCTGCTTATCTATGGGGGCAGTTACAGGAATCTGATAAAATCACCGATTTCCGCCGGGATGTCTGGGCCGGGTATATTCAGGAATTGAAGCCGATAGCAGCGAGAGGTCTGGTCGAACTGCCAACCGTGCCCGCTCATTGTATTCATAATGGCCACATGCTGTATCTTAAGGCATCGTCTCTTGATGAGCGCACTGAATTGTTGGAATACCTGAAAAATGCGGGTATCTACGCGGTCTTTCACTATGTACCTTTGCATAACTCGCCGGCGGGACTGAGTTATTCCCGGTTTCACGGTGAGGATATCCATACATCGAAATCTAGTGATCGCGTTGTGCGCCTGCCCCTGTTTTACGGGATCACCGAAGAGGATCTTCATTACATAGTGCGCTGTGTAAAAAGTTTCTATGATCTCAAGTAGATCGGTCCGTGCTGAACTAGAAACACCCTTGCTGGTTCAACAATTCATTTGATGCAAAAGAGCTCTGAATGGCCAAGGAATTAAAAAATATTCTCGTAAACCGAATTCACGACAATGCCTTAAAGAGACTCTCTGAGCGATATTTCGAAGGGCGTCTTATAGATATTGGGTGCGGTATCAAACCGTACGAAAAGATGTTGAAGCCAAACGTGACTGAACACGTAGGGGTGGATCATGAGGCGTCCTTTCATAGCAAGAATAACGTTGATTTGTTTGGCACTGCCTACGACATACCTTGCGAGGACTCTAGTTTCGATTCTGCTTTATGCAGTGCTGTACTGGAGCACCTGGAAGAACCTGAGGCTGCCTTGAGGGAATGTTATCGGGTTCTCCGGCCCAAGGGTTATGCTATTTACAGCGTGCCTTTTATTTGGCATTTGCATGAGGAACCGAGGGATTTTTATAGATTTTCCAAGTACGGTTTGGAGTATTTGTTTGGGAAAGCTGGATTTGAGGATATAGAAATTAGGGCGCTTTCCGGGTTTTGGGTAACGTTTGGACAGCTGCTGGTTTACAACATATACAGGTTTAATCGAGGTCCTTTGCGCTGGTTGAGAATTATTGATGCGATTGGCCTGTTTCTCCAGGGGGGATTTTATCTACTCGATAGAGTGGATAAAACAGAGCAGTGGACGTGGATGTACATTGTTGTAGCTCGCAAACCTGACTCGGAGAAGAGGTAAGTGGTGTCGATGGAAGGGTCCGATTAACTGTTGATTTTCGTCAATCAGCAGATTGCTGAACGCAGTTAGCAAGTGCGGCTGATTGCTGTTTTTGGCCAAGCCTCCTGCTATGGCCAAAGACCTGTTGGTGTACCGGAATGGGGCTTGGATTTTTCTGCTTTTAGTTCGTCGACATCAAGTTGCCTCTTGGTGCAGGGCCGCCTGGCAATAGACCTTAAGACGTTTCCACTTTGCTTGTGTTTAGCCTGCTTGTGAATGCCAAGATAACCAGCATAACCGAAGCCATTGTTCATCTTCATGCCGGCATGTCCTTCGTTGCTGAACAGCACTTCGCTGAGGCCGTAGCGCTTCAAAAAATAACGAAAGTTGTGAGTGGTGGTTTCGTTCGGCAAGCATCTAGTTTCAGGCTCTTTGGGTAATAGCGGGCCACCTTTTTTCCAGAAAGGCTTCGCAGCGGGTTTTGCGCTTCTTGTTAGGGTGCCCAGTTTCAGCGAAGTCGCCTGATCCATTTTGGCCACGAATGCTGTGTAATTGACGATGGCCATGTTGGGGACTTATTCAGAGACTCCCTCTAATATTTAATAGTAGAATTTGAATATTGTTACACTGTGAGACTTAAATGAATATATTCGATAGCTTGAGAAAAACTCTAAACCGATTTCCAAAAGGTCATATATTGTACTATTGGTTTATATCGCTAGTTCCCATTCGGCATCAAAGAATAGTGTCTTCGCTTGATCACCATTTTTTTCTGATTACTAGTACTGGCCGTACCGGAACGACGCTCTTTTCTGAGATTCTCAATGCATCGGGTGAAGCTCAAGTGGTACATGAGCCAATTAGATCAGAGCAGTACTTTCACCGTTTAGCTTTAGAGTATCCGGAATTTTCTAGGAACTACATTAATCGTTTTCGGCTAAAAGAAATATTTTTAAGGAAGGATAATAATAAAAAGAAATACGGTGAAGTAAACGGGGCGCTCCGAAGATGTGTTAAAGACTTAAAAGTTTCGTTACCAAATGTTCCTGTTATCCATATAGTAAGAGATGGTCGGGATCTGGTTTCTTCGATACTCAATCGGCATACATTTACCGAGAGCGACTCAATTTATGGAAGTATGGTGCCTCACGAATCGATAATTCCAAGCAATGTATGGTTGAACATGACTCGGTTTGAAAAGATTTGTTTTATATGGTCAGAGGAGAATCGTTGGCTTTCAGAGGTATGTGATGTCACGGTTCAGTTTGAAAAGTTGATCCATGATTACGATTACTTTCAATATAATATCGGCGATCGTGTTGGTTTAAAAGTAGATAGGGAGACTTGGGCTTTTCATACAAAAAAGAAGATTAACCAAAATGAAGGATATAGAACGGAAAATAAGCCGGAGCGATGGACTGAGGAGCAGAACCTTATGTTCGAGAGAATATGTGGAGATCAGATGGAAAAATATGGTTACTGGAAAAAATCTCATTCATGAGTCAAGTAATCAAGGACATCAAATAAATAGCTATGAAAACTATCACATTTAGGGGGTTACAACTGGCTTAAAGGAAGGCTATTGGGTCAGAAATAATGCGCACAGGGCATTGGTTCTGATGTCTCGTCCCCTAAAAAGTTACCCCGATTCTCACCAGGCCTTCGATTTTTTGATCGAGGTTGTGAGCCTAGCCCCCTTTATTATGGCCACCAAGTTTGGTAAGCCAAGATGGGACAAGGCGACATGCTGTCTGCTAAACCAGGTCAAAGTCTCTTCAAATCGCCGTGCTGCTCCAAACAGCTATGGGGTCGTGTGGTTGCTCTGGCGACCGGCTCGGACAATGCTTGATGAGCATCGACGTGCACTGATCCTATTCCGGTGTCAACAATGGTGGGTATGTAAAAAGTGATATTAGACCAGTCTGCGTACTTGCTGAATATGTAGTCTGGGGGCGCTTCCGGGCTATCGCGGCAGCACAATGATGTAGTATAGCCATTTTGCGGAATGGCAACTGCAGCCGTTTCGGGCACTATTACTCAAAAGCATAGCCATGCTCCGGTTGAAGAATGAGGATCATTAGCTTGTGCATCTATCATCAGGACGCTACGTGGCAACCATACTCGTGAAGAGAGATTTTTGATGTCGTCTTTCAAGTCTGTGCGTTGGGTGACGCTGGATGTTCTGATTTCGCGGGGGCTGGTCTTCCTGTCTTTTGTCCTGGTAGGCAGGATACTTGGGCCGGAAAGCATGGGTGTCGTTGCGGTTATCATGCTTGTCAAAGAGTTCTCGGTGGCTATTTCTGATTTTGGTTTATCGCAGGCAATCATCCACTTCCCCAATCCGACGTCTCGCCAGTTGGCTACCTTGTATTCGGTCAACTGGATGCTTGGTTTTTTCTTTTTTTGTGCCGTTCAGGTATTAGCAGAGCCACTCTCCCAGGTGTTTGACCAAAAAGCGCTCGCAGAGCTTCTGCCCTGGGTCGCTGTCGTGTTCCTGATGGAGCCGGTTGGTCAGCAGGTTAACGCTTTGCTGCAAAAGTCGATGGAATTTAATGTCCTCGCCGGAGTCTCCATATCGGGCTCTTTTGTAAATGCCTCCGTCGCTATCATAGGCGTCTACAATGGGTTCGGGCTCTGGTCCATTGTGGCGGCTGGGCTACTGGGCAGTGCAATCCGTCAAACCGGCTTGGTCATACTCGCACGTCGACGCAAGTTGCTGAATGGATTTGCCCTGGAATTTGCGCATAGCAAGTCTTTGCTCCGATTCGGTTTGTACAGAACCGGGGCAACCGGCCTCACACTGCTGAATTCGCGGGTTGATCAAGTCATAGTGGGTGCCTTTCTTGGTGGTGCGGCGCTGGGGCTCTATTCGATGGCTATGACTTGGACGCTCATGATCATGCAGCAGATCAATTCAATCGCAACAAAGGTTGCTTTTCCTGCCATTGCCCAGTTTCAATCGGACAAACCTCGTGTTCGACATGCTTACTTCCGCCTCGTCAACCGAGTTACTACGGTCAATGCTGCACTATTTATCGGGCTGGCGATCATTGCAGACCCCGTAGTTCATCTGGTGCTTGGGCCAGATTGGGGGGCACTCGTGCCAGCACTCAGACTCATGTGCATTTACGTACTCTTGCGATCCCTTGGCAACCTCAATGGACCACTCTCCATGGGGCTGGGTAAGGCGGACTGGGCTTTTTACTGGAACCTGGCTCTTCTCCTGTTTATCCCTCCGGTGATTTGGCTATCCGCGCAAAAAGGGATTCTGGAATATGTCCTATTAGCTCAAATTAGCATCCAGGCCACACTGACCTTTTTTATGTATTTCTTCTGGACCCGGAGATTGATAGGACCGTGTGCAATTGGGTATGCAATGTCGGCCCTTAGGCCAGCGCTGTGTGGCTGTGTCATGGGCTTAGTGCTACACTTTTCGATGCCTTTTATGGTGTTGTTGGGGGCCGAGTTCAGTGTCGTACTTTCCATCTTTTCTGGTGGTGTCGTTTATCTTGTGGCTAGCCTTGTCTTTAACAGAGAGGGTATTCGGGAGGTGTTGAGCCTGGTGTATAAAAAAGCCCCGGCTTCGTAAGGAATTTCCTACCTTCTCTATGATCTGGAGTATTTTTAAATTAAATCAACGCTGAAATTCGGCTTTAAAATAACCGATAATGACAGGTGGTTCTGGATTCTTTAAATGTCAAAAATCCCTCAAGTTAGTGTAGTTATGCCCACTTTCAACCGAGCCAAGGAGCTCCCACGAGCAGTTCGCTCCGTTCTTTCGCAAACAGTTAAGGATCTAGAGCTAATTATTGTGGACGATGCTTCTTCAGATAACACAGAGGAAGTGATATCCAGATTTAAGGACGATCGAATCCATTACAAAAAACTTCCAAAGAACGTTGGTGGTGCGGAAGCGCGAAATGTCGGAATTCGGATGGCGCGTGCTGATCTTGTCGCTTTCCAAGACAGTGATGATGAGTGGACATGTGCTAAACTAGCGCAGTCATTAGATGAGCTTGAAGCAGATAAAAAAATAGGTGCAATATTTACATCTTATATCCAGATTTCGGGAGACAATTGTCGGCTGATGCCTGTCGGGAAAAATAGATTTCAGCATAGCAATGCTTATGAATCTTTACTTTGGCAGAATTATGTTGGCACGCCTTCGCTCGTCGTAAAGAAAAAGTATCTGAATGAAGTAAAAGGTTTTGACGCTTCGATGCCACGTTATCAAGACTGGGATTTATCACTCAGGTTGTCAAAAATAGCCAGTTTTAAGTATCTGAAGGAGCCCACACTTCTGGCATATGTAACTAGAGGCAGTATTACAGGAAATAGTGAGGCGCATAGAATAGCACTTGAAAGAATTTATGAGGTGCACCGTAATGCCATAAATGAAAATAAAGCGCTCAAGGCCGCTTGGCTGCATCGGATTGGTGATGCGCAAATGAGTACTGGTGTTCTGAGTGGTCGTAGGCTATTGTTTAATGCTCTCAGATGTGAACCTTTTAATATTCGCTATTTAGTAAAGTTTTTGTTTTCTATGCTAGGGCGAGCAACCGTCTACAATAACCTTACCAAGCCTTTCAAGTCGTGAATCAACGGCTTTTTCCAAAACCTATTGTTTTTAAAAATGTCAGCTATTTATAAGTCTACTATCTTTGGTTTTGAACAAAGAATGTTCAGGGCAGTCGAAAAAATATGGCTGTTCCTAATTCAAGCCTTCTTTGTGCTAATGCTCGTTGTTCCCACAAGTCTTCAAACGCCACGCGCCATATTTCTCGTATTGATCACAACTATTGCCATAGTGCTTTCGCTGCGTACATGGCGGGTTCACCGCGATATTATTCTACTTTGGTTGGTTACATTACTGGTGGGCCTATTTGGCGTGTTCTGGGGTGTGATTAACTCTGCTCCTGGAGCTTTGAGGGTTACGTCAGTTTATCTTGTGTGGCCGGTACTTTATGTTCTTTTTATTGGCCTAGCCCATGATGCGCGAGTAATTAAAGCGATTGAGTCCGCATTACTGTTGGGTATAGCTTTGGCTACCCTAATGGCGATCACAGTCATGCTGGCGGGCCTATGGGGCTATGGCGGTGTCATATACCCGCTACTTGAGTTTCAGGGGGCCGCTTTTGGTAACTATGGCGGCTTCATTGAGTTTCGTATCTATGGACTCACTACGGTGATGTATGGCTTTCCATTTGTTCTATCTTATATTTTAGTACGACGTGGTGAGCTTCGTAGCTTGCGAAAACTCGGTATTTACCTGCTTTTATTTGCTATTGTCCTAGCTGCTTTGGGTTCCGGGCGCAGGGTATTCTGGCTGGTGATGTTGCTAACTCCGTTTATCATACTACCGTTCCTACAATTTTCCTCATGTCGTCTAAAGTCTGTGCCACTTCTTTCGCTAACTTTTAGATCTTCTGTCCTTGCCGTTCTGACAATAGCTGGCGTTATCGTGGCTATCGGGCTTGACCCGGTTGCGTTGGTAGAAATATTTGTATCCGCGTTCCAAGGACAGGAGGCGTCCAGTGGGGCACGTTATGTGCAAGCTGCTTCTCTCTGGGGGGCGTTCACCAATTCCCCGCTAATTGGTCATGGACTCGGTAGTACTGTCGATGTTGTCCGTTCGCATGAAATGCCTTGGGCTTTTGAATTGTCTTATCTGGCATTGTTGATGAATGTCGGGTTTATCGGATTTTTGGTCTATTCAACTGCTGTTCTTTGGGTAGCGTTCAAAGGGATTCAGCTGTCTCGAAAGAACGCCGAATTTGCGAAGCTTTTTGTTCCCTTAATTACCGCGCTAAGCGCATTTCTCATTATGAACGCCACTAATCCCTATTTAGGGAAGTTTGATTACCTTTGGGTGATCTTTCTCCCAGTGGCTCTGATTAATGCCTATCTAACCCGACGGCCTAAGTATGATTGATATAGTTACAGTAAACTGGAACGCTGGCCTCCAGTTAAAAGAGTGTATAAATTCTGCCCTTAGCCATAACAAAGGTGAGCTAAGCCGCATTATCGTTGTAGATAATGGTTCCACTGATGATTCTGTAGCCGCAGTAGAAGGCCTTTCCTGTGTGGAGGTCATTCACACTGGCGAAAACCTGGGTTTCGCGGCGGCTTGCAATATAGGTGCACAGGCTGGAAGTGCCCCCTATATCTTGTTCTTGAATCCGGATACACGCCTGGAGGAGGGGGCGCTCTCAGTACCTTTGGCTTTTATGGAGCAGCCGGAAAATGCAAAGGTCGGAATTTGTGGTATTCAACTAATTGATGAACATGACAAGGTAAGCCGAACCTGTGCGAGATTTCCCACCCTGCGACGTTTGGTTTCATCGGCTTTGGGTATGGATAAGGTGCCAGGTTTATATGGGTCTGGAATGCGTATGTGTAATTGGGATCATAAGGATACCCGCAAGGTCGATCAGGTAATGGGCGCTTTCTTTTTTGTTAGGCGAGAAGCTTTCGAGGCTTGTGGTGGCTTTGATGAGAGATTTTTCGTGTATTTTGAAGAAGTGGACGTTGCGAATCGCAGCAAATCAGCTGGGTTTGATAGTTGGTACCTCGCCGAAGCCCGAGCCTTCCATGCCGGTGGCGGTACGTCTCGCCAAGTAAAGGCTCACCGGCTGTTCTACTCGCTTCGCGGCCGAATATTATATGCCTTCAAACACTTCCCGCGCTGGCAAGCCTGGACATTGGTTGCGGTAACCAACCTTTTGGAACCCTTCACAAGATCCATATGGTGTCTGCTACGCGGTGATTTTGTTGGTATCAAGCACACTTGGGCCGCCTATCGCATGCTCTGGCGATCCATGGGGCATATTCTCCAAGGTGAGGGGCGTTATAATCCATGAAGGTTCTACTTCTTTCACGGTACGGGCCTCTTGGCGCCAGTTCTCGTGTGCGGTTTCTGCAATATTTGCCCTACTTCCACTCACAAAGTGTTGAAGTGACAGTAGAACCCTTGCTGTCTGATGTCTATTTGCGAGCACTTTATGATAGCGGCTCTCGCTGGGGCGAGGTGGTTAAAGGATATTGTGGAAGAATTCTGGCTCTATTGGGGGCCCGCAGGTTTGATGTTGTTATCATCGAAAAAGAGCTGTTTCCCTTCATGCCCGCTATCGCCGAACGCTTCCTCCGGCTGATTGGCGTGCCCTATGTAGTCGACTACGACGATGCTCTTTTCCACCGATATGACTGCCATTCCAACACTTGGGTCAGGCAGCTATTGCGGGAGAAAATCGACACCGTGATGCGTCACTCCTCGACGGTTATTGCCGGGAATGACTACCTTGCTGAACGGGCCCGCCGCGCAGGTGTAAGCAAGGTCGAAATCATTCCTACTGTTGTAAATTTAGAACGCTACCAACCAAAAAAGAAATCAAGCACTGAGGCTTCTATTGTTGGTTGGATTGGCACACCCCAAACCAGTCGTTACCTGAAGCAGCTTTTACCGATTTTCAAATCAATCCAGGAGGAAATGCCGGTTCGTTTTATCGCCGTTGGAGCTCGCGAGGAAGATTTCGCAGGTACCTCTGTTGAAACCTGGCCTTGGTCTGAAGAAACAGAAGTTGAGTCTATTCAACAGTTTGATATAGGTATAATGCCGCTTCAGGACTCACCCTGGGAACGCGGGAAGTGTGGCTATAAGCTGATTCAGTACATGGCGTGTGGGATACCTGTGGTGGCTTCGCCGGTTGGGGTAAATTGTGAAATTGTGGAACCGGAAAAAAATGGCTTGCTGGCAGATTCGGTAGAAGAGTGGGATAGAGCATTGCGAAGTTTGCTAAGCGTTGATTGTTCGGTTCGAGATAATATGGGTGCGAATGGCCGAAAACGAGTGGAAGAGTGGTATTCGCTTCAGGCGCAGGCGCCGAGGCTGTTATCACTCATCAGGGCTGCCTTCCGCCAGTCGCCGTAAAGTTCGGCGACACTTTTCCACTCCCAATATACTGAAGATACATGACTGCTAAAGTTCTGTTTTTAGGCTCGCTGGCATCCTCGTTGCGGAATTTTCGAGGGTCGTTGATATCTGCTGTTCGGGAGCATGGCCACTCAGTATATACGGCGGCCCCCGGCCTGCATGAAGATACTGAAACTATTGGGTGGCTATCTGAGCGAGGAATCGAAAGTTATAGCGTTTCACTATCTCGCGCTGGATTGAGCCCTTTAGGTGATTTGACAACTTTGCGTCAATTAGTTCGCCTTATGCAGAGGGTTCAGCCCGAATATTTTCTTGGCTATACCATTAAGCCTGTTATATGGGGACTTATAGCCGCTTGGATTGCCCGCGTCCCGAATCGTGCCGCGTTGGTTACTGGGCTTGGTTATGCCTTCACGGGTGAAGCCAAGGGAAAGCGGGCGCTGGTTCAGGGCGTCGCCAGGGCGCTCTATCGCTTTGCATTACGGCGAGCCACACTGATATTTTTCCAGAATCCAGATGACCGTGCCGACTTTCAGCGGTTGGGACTCTTGCCCAACAACGTTCCGGTGGTGGTGGTTAATGGCTCCGGTGTTGATGTTGAAGCATTCTCACCGACACCTCTGCCGAAAAAGCCGCTTCGGTTTCTTTTGATTGCACGCCTGTTAGGAGATAAGGGCATACGGGAATATGCCGCTGCAGCGGCAGAGATAAGAACCCGGCACCCGGACGTTGAGTTTCATCTGGTTGGTGGTCTGGACCCAAATCCTGATGGCGTTTCTGAAACTGAGGTTCGTAAGTGGCATGATGCTGGGGACATTGTCTGGGAAGGAGCACTTTTGGATGTCAGACCAAGTATTACTGACTCTCATGTTTATGTTTTACCGAGTTACCGCGAGGGCACTCCGCGTACCGTGCTTGAAGCGATGGCCATGGGTCGCCCCGTAATTACTACTGATGCGCCTGGGTGCCGGGAAACCGTGGTTAATGGTGAGAATGGATATTTAGTGCCCGTGAAGTCAGTGGATGCTCTGGTTAACGCTATGCTGCGTTTTATTGAGAAACCTGAGCTGATTGCCACGGCAGGAGCCAGGGCGCGGCAGTTAGTAGAAGAAAGGTACGACGTTCGCAAGGTAAATGAAGTTATGTTGAAGGCCATGGGATTTGATGTTTAAACGAATCGTTGATTTTTCCTTGTCTGCAACAGCGCTTCTGTTATTTGCGCCTGTTATTGCTTTGGTCGCCTGTCTGGTTCGCCTCAAGTTGGGAGGCCCTGTATTCTTTCGCCAAATCCGCCCCGGGAAAATGGCGAAACCGTTTTACATGGTGAAATTTAGAACCATGTTGGATGCGAGGGACGGGTTTGGAAACATGCTGCCAGATGATCAGCGAATGACACCGCTTGGCAACTTTCTGCGTTCGAGCAGTCTTGACGAACTGCCTGAACTTTGGAATGTGCTTAAAGGCGATATGAGCTTGGTTGGGCCCCGTCCGCTACTCATGGAGTATCTGCCGCGATACTCCACTGAGCAGTATCGCCGCCATGAAGTGCGACCCGGAATAACCGGTTGGGCGCAGGTGAATGGGCGCAATGCGATTTCCTGGGAGGACAAGTTCAAGCTGGATGTATGGTATGTAGACAATTGTTCATTTTGGCTTGACCTGAAGATTTTGTTCCTCACTGTAAAAAAGGTTTTAGCTCGCGAAGGGATCAGAGGTGAGGGAGAGGTGACGATGTCGAAGTTTACCGGGACCAAGGATTGATGCGCCTCGCTGTTCTGGGTGCGAGTGGCCACGGTAAAGTGGTCGCAGATGCAGCAGAGTTGGCTGGATGGCAAGGCATTTGTTTTTTTGACGATGCTTGGCCTGGGCTGACCACGAACGGCCATTGGCCTGTTGTTGGAAGTAGTGCCGAGCTTCTGGACAGCCTGGAAGAGTATGATGGCGTTGTGGTGGGTATCGGGGACAATCAGATCCGCCGACAGAAGCTTCGAGATCTTGATGCCGCTGGAGCTAGCGTTGTTTCTGTTATCCATCCTGCCGCAAAGGTTAGTCCCTATGTGAAGCTTGGTCGGGGAGTTGTGGTCTTTGCCAATGCTGTAATCAATGCAGATGTCGTCGTCGGGCCCGGAGCTATTATTAACACCGGGTCTGTTATTGAACACGACTGCCATGTGGGGGAGTGTTCACACATAAGCCCCAACGCCACGTTGGCTGGCGGTGTGATACTGGGCCAGCAAGTATGGATTGGGGCGAATGCCTGCGTTAAACAGCTTATTTCCATCGGTGATGAAGTAGTCGTAGGGATGGGAAGCGTTGTTCTCCAGAATGTCGTTTCCGGCATGGTTGTTGCTGGTAACCCCGCCAAGCCTCTCTAGTTATTAGTAGTTCTTGTAGATTAAAAGGCGTCTTAATGCTTAATACTCCGTTTCCTCCTTGGCCTTCCTACACTCAGGAAGAGGCCGATGCGGTTTCCCGCGTATTGCTCTCTAACCGTGTCAACTACTGGACAGGCCAGGAATGTCGTGAATTCGAGCGGGAGTTCGCGGAATTTGCCGGCACTGACTATGCCGTGGCTGTGGCTAACGGCACGGTGGCTCTGGATCTTGCCCTAAAGGCGCTGGGTATTGGTGCTGGTGATGAAGTTATTGTCACTTCCCGAACCTTCCTGGCCTCGGTAACGTGTATTGTTAACGCGGGCGCTTGGCCTGTGTTTGCGGATGTGGATGCGGATTCCCAGGGGGGGTCGGCTGAGACGGTTGCGCCGCTGATTAACGACAACACCAAGGCGATTATTGCAGTGCACCTTGCGGGCTGGCCCTGTGACATGGATGGCCTGAATGAACTGGCTTGCCGCCATGGCCTATCGGTGATTGAGGATTGCGCTCAGGCTCATGGGGCGACCTACAAGGGCAAACCGGTTGGGTCCCTGGGGCACGTGGCAGCCTGGTCCTTCTGCCAGGACAAGATCATGACCACCGGTGGTGAGGGTGGGATGGTGACCACCAATGATCGGGGGCTATGGTCGCGCATGTGGTCCTACAAGGACCATGGTAAAAGCTGGGAAGCCGTCTACGAGCGCGAGCACCCGCCGGGCTTTCGCTGGCTGCATGAGAGTTTTGGGACCAACTGGCGGATGACGGAGATGCAGGCCGCGATTGGCCGGATTCAGTTGCGGCGCATGCCGGAATGGACTGAGCGACGTCGGGCCAACTGCGAGGTTATCTGGCAGGTAGCACGGGAGTGCAAGGGGCTGCGTGTGCCGGATGTTCCGGAACACATCGGCCATGCTGGTTATAAGTGTTATGTTTTTGTAGAGCCTACTACTCTTAAACCAGAGTGGGACAGAGATCGGGTGATGTCAGAGATTGTCAGTTCCGGCGTGCCCTGTTTCTCCGGCTCCTGCTCGGAAGTGTATTTTGAGAAGGCGATACAGGACGCAGGAATGGCTCCGGCAGAGCGCTTGCCGGTGGCCAGGGAGCTGGGTGATACCAGTCTGATGTTTTTGGTTCACCCTACGTTGACGGCCGATGAAATCAAACTCACGTGTGAGGTGCTCGCACGGGTAATGAAGGAGGCAACCGCTTGAACAGGGACAAGTTGGCAAAGCGTAGAGATGGCAATCTTATGATCAGGTCATTTCTGAACCTTCCCAGGTTTCATAAACGGGTTGTTTCCGTTCTGTCGGATGCGTTCTTCCTGTTCTTTGCCATCTGGGCTGCGTTTGCCCTGCGCCTGGAGCAGCACCTCTGGCTGCCTACCCAAGAGCAATTAACGGTTGCTGCCATTACGGTGGTGTTTACCATTGCCGTGTTTATCCGCCTTGGGCTGTACCGGGCAGTCATTCGTTATTTGGGTGACAGAGCATTTATCACCATTATTTATGGGGTCATTGCCTCTAGTGTATCCCTGATCATTCTGGGCTACCTGTTGCAGGTGTTTGTGCCACGTTCCGTGCCCATCATTTATGGCGCCCTGGCTTTTCTGTTTGTAAGCGGCACCCGCCTGGGTGTGCGTATGATTGTGAACCACCCCAAGCAGATGGCGAAGGAGGCGGTTGCCATCGTTGGTGCTGGCGAAACCGGCATGCAACTGGCGTCAGCCTTGGAGCAGGGCACGGAATACCGGCCAGTGGTGTTCGTGACTTTTGACCGGGCCAACCACAAGTCCATGATCAATGGCTTGCCAGTGGTGAGCATTAGTCACATCGCCAAGCATATGCCTAAGTACCGTGTGCAGCGGATATTGCTGGCACTGGATGAGCATTCGCAGATCGACCGCAAGAAGCTGCTGAAGCAATTGGAGCCTTTGTCGATCCCGGTCCAGACCGTTCCTTCCATGTCGGAACTGGTGGCGGGCCAGGCGCGAATTAATGACATTCGGGATCTGGAAATTGAAGACCTGTTAGGGCGGGACCCGGTTCGGCCGGATTCCGCCGTTGTTGCCAAGAGCCTGTATCAAAAGTCCGTGATGGTCACTGGCGCGGGCGGTTCGATTGGCTCAGAGCTATGCCGCCAGATTATCCGCCATCGCCCTCGTGTTTTGGTTCTGTTCGAGCAGTCCGAGTTTTCCCTGTACGCCATCGAGCGGGAGCTCAGCTCGATTAACCGTGTTGAGGGGCTGGGTGTAGAACTGCATCCGTTGCTTGGTAATGTGGGCCATCGCCGCCGCTGCGAGTCTGCCATGAGGGCGTTTGGTGTGCAGACGGTCTACCACGCAGCCGCCTATAAGCACGTACCCTTGGTTGAACACAACGTGATAGAAGGCGTGCAGAATAACGTGTTTGGCACCTGGCACACGGCGGAAGCGGCCATTGCTGCCGGTGTTGAGCGTTTTGTGTTGATCTCGACAGACAAGGCGGTTCGCCCCACGAATGTGATGGGCGCCAGCAAGCGGCTGGCGGAGCTGGTGCTACAGGCGCTGGCTCAGCGGCAGAAAAAGACGGTGTTCTCCATGGTGCGTTTCGGCAACGTGCTTGGTTCTTCTGGCTCCGTCGTTCCACTTTTCCGGGATCAGATTCGCGACGGCGGCCCGGTTACTGTTACCCATCCAGACATTATCAGGTACTTCATGACCATTCCTGAAGCCAGCCAGCTGGTTCTGCAGGCCGGTAGTATTGGCCTGGGTGGCGAGGTGTTTGTGTTGGATATGGGCGAGCCGGTGAAGATTGCGGACCTGGCCCGCAAGATGATTCACCTCATGGGGCTGGAAGAGAAAACGGAAAGCAATCCCGCAGGTGATATTGAGGTGACCTTTAGCGGCCTTCGCCCTGGGGAAAAGCTGTATGAAGAACTGTTGATTGGTGACGATCCGCAAGGTACTTCGCACCCACGAATCATGATGGCACGGGAAGTTTATCTTCCCTGGGAGCAGGTAGAAGACTTCCTCAGTCAGTTGCAGCGGGCGAGCCAGGCATTCGATTGCAGCGCGATTATCGAAGTTCTTAAGAGTGCCAAAACGGGTTACGCGCCCAACGGCAACCTGGAGGACCTGGTGTGGTGTAACGGGCAGTCCGATGTTGTGGCTGCGGATCGCCAGGGCGATAAAGTGCACCGGTTGTCGGTGTAAGAAAATACGTTTCAAGAGCAAGGTTGCTGTTTCATGTCTGAAAATATCGTCTGGCATCACCAGAAAGTCACCCGGGCGGACCGCGCTTCCATCAAGAACCAGAGCCCGTGCCTGTTGTGGTTTACGGGCCTGAGTGGTTCCGGCAAGTCCACCATTGCCAATGCTCTGGATGTTGCCTTGTTTGAGCGTGGTTACCACACGTTCCTGCTGGATGGCGATAACGTGCGCCACGGCCTGAACAGGGATCTGGGGTTTTCTGATGAAGACCGTGTGGAGAACATTCGCCGTATTGGCGAGGTGAGTAAGTTGTTCACCGATTCCGGCGTGATTGTTCTCAGTGCGTTTATCTCACCCTTCACCAGTGATAGGCGCTTGGTGCGTAACCTGTTCCCCGCGGGTGAGTTCATTGAGGTGTTCATGGATACCCCGCTTCAGACGTGTGAAGAGCGGGATCCAAAGGGTCTTTATGAAAAGGCCAGGGCGGGAAAGATCAAACACTTTACGGGTATCGATTCCCCCTATGAGGCGCCTGAACGCCCGGAAGTGCGCCTGGATACGTCGCAGATGTCGGTGGATGATTGTGTGAATCGCTTGATCAGTTACCTGCTGGACCGGCAATTGATCTTTACGTCGCCACAAGCCACCGGAGCGTAAGCGCCTATGGCGTGGGAAGCCATTGTTACCCTGCTTACCTTGTTCTCGGTTCTGGCAGCATTGGTGATTACACGGGTGTCGGCCGATCTGGTGCTGATGGCGGCCCTGGCGTTCCTGTTGATTACCGGCATCCTGGGGCCGGCTGACGCGTTGGCAGGGTTTGCAAACCCAGGCGTGATTACCATTGCAACGCTCTATGTGGTAGCCGCCGGCCTGAAAGAAACCGGGGCCGTTCAGTGGATTGCCCGTTTGCTACTCGGGCATCCGAAAACCGAGAAAGGCGCGCAGCTTCGGATGCTCGCGCCGACTGGTATCCTCAGCGGCTTCATGAACAATACGGCCGTTGTGGCGATGTTCATCCCCGCCATTCAGGACTGGGCCCAGCGCCTGGGTATTCCATCCTCACGCCTTCTCTTACCCTTGAGCTACGCCGCCATTCTGGGCGGCACCTGCACGTTGATTGGTACCAGCACCAACCTGGTGGTGGATGGCATGCTGCAGGCGCGCTTGGGTATTAATCTGGGGTTGTTTGAGTTGGCCTGGGTGGGCGTGCCGCTGTTGTTGGTGGGTGGATGCTATTTGGTGCTGGTGGCATCTCGCATATTGCCGGACCGGGGAGGCATGCGGGAGGAACTGGAGCAGGTTCGGGAATACGGCGTAGAGGTGGAAGTGGACGCCGCTGGCCCGTTGGTGGGCAAAACCGTGGCTCAGGCTGGTTTGCGCGCACTGAATTACGGTTACCTGACGGAGATCGACCGGGGTGGCCGGCTGATTACGGCGGTGGAGCCGGATCGGATGCTGCAACCGGGGGATAGGTTGTATTTTGTGGGCGCGCCGGAATGCGCCAGTGAGTTGCGTCGGATTCAAGGCCTGAAACCAGCCCATGCCAGTATCCAGAAGCTGGATCTGGCGAACCATCAGCGCTGCCTGGTGGAAGTGGTGCTGGGACAGGAATTCACGGCTCTGGGGAAGACCGTGCGGGAAAGCCGTTTCCGTACTCGCTTTAACGCCGCGATTCTCTCAGTTTCGCGTGAGGGGAGTAGGGTGCCTGGTAAACTGGGGGATATCACCTTCCGGATGGGCGATACCCTTTTATTGGAGGCCAGTCACCAATTTGTAGAACAGTACCGCTTCCGCCGGGACTTTTTGTTGGTCAGCGCCCTGAACGATTCCACGCCACCGGATTTTCACCGGGCGCCCCGGGCGCTGGGAATTTTGTTGTTGATGGTTGTGGCCAGTGCTACCGGGCTATTACAGATTATAGAGGCGGCCTTCCTGGCCGCGGGCGCAATGATTGTCACTGGGTGCATTACGGCCAGCCGTGCCCGCCGTAGTGTGGATTTGCCAGTACTGGTGGTGATTTCGGCCTCTTTTGCGCTAGGCAATGCCATGACGGAAACCGGTGGGGCCGAGTGGGTAGCCTCCAGCCTGCTGGGCCTGTTCGGCCCGCTCACGCCCTGGCTCGCTCTGGCGTTGGTGTATATCCTCACCGCTGCCTTTACCGAAGCTATCACCAACAACGCGGCAGCGGTGCTTATGTTTCCGATTGCGTTGGCGGTGTCTGAACAATTAGGCGTTCATTTCCTGCCGTTTGCCGTGGCCGTAATGTTCGCTGCTTCGGCGTCGTTTATTACGCCTCTGGGTTATCAGACCAATCTCATGGTTTATGGCCCCGGCCGCTACCAGTTTATGGATTACGTGCGTTTGGGCTTTCCGTTGAGCCTGCTCGTAGGCTCAACCGCTATCGGTTTGATCCCGTTTGTCTGGGGATTTTGAGCTGTTTGGGAATATACTGGCAGAAAGCGAATTGTGAATAACAAGGATGTGTTGAATGATCGATATAAAACACCACGGAGCGGTGTCAGGTGTAACCGGTTCTTGCCACGAGTTGGTCGTTGGCAGTTCCGGTATTCTGATTGATTGCGGCCTGTTCCAGGGTGCGGAAGCCGGTAACGGCGCGAGTGCGTCGAATCTCGCCATTGATTTCTCCATTAGCCATATCCGTGCGCTGGTGGTTACCCATGTGCACATCGACCACGTCGGTCGCATTCCCTATCTTCTGGCTGCCGGGTTTGACGGGCCGATTATCTGTTCGGAGCCATCGGCCATTATGTTGCCGGAGATTCTTGAGGATGCCCTGAAGATTGGCTTCACCCGGGACCGGTCCCTGATTGAGAAGGTGCTTGGGTTGATTCGATCCCGTCTTGTGCCGGTGCCCTACGAGCAATGGCATTCGGTGTTCGATGGCAAGGATGAGTCGCTTTCCGTTCGGTTGCAGAGGGCCGGGCATATTCTTGGTTCGGCTTATGTGGAGTGCGAAGCGGAGAGCGATGGTGAGTTCGAGCGTGTCGTGTTCAGTGGTGATCTTGGGGCTTCCCATGCGCCACTGTTGCCTGAGCCACAGCCGCCGGAGCGTGCTGACAGGTTGGTGATTGAAAGCACCTACGGCGATAAGGACCACGAGAGCCGGGAAGAGCGTCGTTATCGTCTCAAGGCGGTGCTGGAGCACGCCCTTGAGGACGGCGGGACGGTTCTGGTGCCGGCGTTCAGTATTGGGCGTACTCAGGATCTGCTGTATGAAATTGAAAGTCTGATTCATGAGTTCGGCAGCGATGAAGTCGGGCCGGACTTGCCTTGGCGGGATCTCGAGATCGTTGTGGACTCGCCTCTGGCCGCCAATTTTACCCGTATCTACCGGGACCTCAAGCCTTTCTGGGACGCTGAAGCCACCGAATTGGTCAGTCAGGGCAGGCACCCGCTCTCGTTCGAACAACTTACGCTGATCAACAGCCATGAAGACCACCTCAATGCCGTGGATTATCTGGCAAAGTCACACCGCCCCTGCGTGGTGCTTGCTGGCTCTGGCATGTGTGCAGGGGGCAGGGTGGTGAACTACCTGAAGGCTATGCTGGCGGATGAACGCAACGATGTGTTGTTCGTGGGCTATCAGGCCAAGGGCACGCCGGGCAGGGATATTCTCGCCTGTGGGCCTCGTGGTGGCTGGGTGGAGTTTGACGACCAGCGTTACGAGATTCGCGCCCGGGTTCATCAAGTGGGTGGTTACTCCGCCCATGCGGGGCAATCCGATTTGCTGCGGTTCGTAAGCGGAATTGAGTCGCCACCAACGGAGATCAGGATTGTGCATGGTGATGCGAAAGCCAAAGAATCGTTGAAAAGCCAATTTCATTCCGCCGGACTAACGGGGATAATGATCCCTGGTTTGGCGTAAACCAGTTATTTGTAAAAAAAGGATTGTTGGAATCATGAAAAAGATCGCCGTCGTCGGCCTGGGATATGTCGGTTTGCCTTTGGCCGCCGCATTTGGGGAAAAGCGGGACGTTGTTGGTTTTGATATCAACGTAAAGCGAATAGCCGAACTAAAAGATGGCGTGGATTTTACCCGTGAGGTTTCCCGCGAAGAGCTGGCTGCTTCAAAAGGGTTGTCGTTTGCCGACTCCCTGGACGGCATTCGCGATTGTCAGATCTATATTGTGACGGTTCCCACACCAATTGATGAATTCAAATCCCCGGATTTAACACCGCTGGTCAAGGCCAGTGAGAGCGTGGGTAGCGTCCTCAAACGCGGCGATATTGTTATTTATGAGTCCACGGTTTACCCCGGTGCCACGGAAGAAGTCTGTGTCCCTATTCTGGAAAAAGTATCCGGCCTTGCTTTCAATCAGGACTTCCACGCCGGTTACAGCCCCGAGCGGATTAACCCGGGTGATAAAGAACATCGTATTGCCACGATTAAGAAGGTAACTTCTGGCTCCACGCCGGCCATCGCCGATGAAGTGGACGCGCTTTATGCCGGTATTATTACCGCTGGTACTCACAAGGCCAGTTCCATTAAGGTGGCCGAGGCCGCCAAGGTGATTGAGAATACCCAGCGTGATTTGAATATTGCGCTAATGAATGAGTTATCAATGATTTTTTCCAAGCTTAAAATTGATACTCACGAAGTGATTGCTGCCGCATCGACCAAGTGGAATTTCCTCCCGTTCAAACCGGGATTGGTTGGCGGGCACTGTATTGGCGTGGACCCTTACTACCTGACTCACAAGGCCCAGGCCATTGGCTATCATCCGGAAATTATCCTGTCGGGCCGCCGAGTGAACGACAACATGGGCCCGTATGCCGCGTCTGAATTGGTGAAGGCCATGATCAAGGCCGGACATACGGTTGCCAACGCTCGAGTGTTGATCATGGGCTTTACGTTTAAGGAGAACTGCCCCGATTTACGTAATACTCGCGTTATTGATGTGGTTAAGGAGTTGTCTGAATTTGGTTGCAAGGTGGATGTAACGGATTGCTGGGCCGACAATGAAGAGGCTGAGCACGAATACGGAATTACATTGAACCAGAATCCGGAGAAAGCCCAGTATGATGCGGTGCTTCTGGCAGTGCCACATAGGGAGTATGTGGCGCGTTCGTCCCATAATCTACGCGAGTATATGAAAGACAATGGGGTTCTGTTTGATCTGAAAGGTGTATTGCCACTGGGTGAAGCTGATTTGCGTTTATAAACGCTTCGGCTATTTAAATAAAAAAACCAGCCTGCGGGCTGGTTTTTTTTGGTTACTTTTCCGTAAATGAATTACTTTGCCATGGTCTGTTTTATGGATTACTATTTCTTGTGACTTTCAGTCATAACCGTCATATTCAAAAATTATCCATTCGCAGGTTCCGTGCTTGGTTGTCTGAACTAATTGCGGCCTTCGAATATCGGCAAATCAATAGCAGTTATTTAAATAAGGGTTTGTATCCATGGCAAAGATTAACGATTACTACCAGAAAAAACAGCTTATGGAAAAGCTCTCTGAAGAACTGGCGAAACTGGAGCAGGACCAGGCGCTGAAAAGCGAGCTTGAGTTTGAAAACAAGGTTCGCGACCTGATGAAGAAGTATGACAAGTCGCCAAAAGACGTTCTGCAGATTCTGGGCGCCATTGATCCGTCCATTTCAGGCGCCAAGGCCGACACAGCCAGCGGCAGCCGCCCCAAACGCCCCATGAAGACCTACAAGAACCCGAACACCGGTGAAGTGGTCAAGACGCGTGGTGGGAACCACAAGGTATTGAACGAGTGGCGCCAGAAGCATGGAAAAGAAACTGTGCAGAGCTGGCAGCAGGACTGATTGAGTCGTTTTTAACGTGGTGTCGGATTACGGCTTTGCGTAATCCGACCTACGATTGCTCCCCGAATACCACCACACGGTTTCTTCCTCCTTCCTTGGCGGCGTACAACGCTTCATCCGCCTGCTGTAACCACTGCATATGATTCTCCGGCCTATCCGTTAAGGGGGCGATGCCAATGCTGACGGTGTACTGGATCGGCGCTGCCGTGGTTTGAACCGTGCTGTTCTGTATGGCTTCCCTTATGCGCTCGCAAATCACCCTGGCGCCTTCGGCATCGGTTTCCGGCAGGATGATGCCGAATTCCTCGCCACCATAGCGGCCGGGGCTGTCTGACTGGCGCAGGTTGTCTTTCATAACCTTGGCGGTGTACTTGATGACTTCGTCACCCGCCAGGTGGCCGTAGGTATCGTTCACCGCTTTGAAGTGGTCTATGTCGAACATGATCAGGCAGGTGTTGTGACCATAACGACGGTAGCGTTCGTATTCGGCGTCGATCAGGTTTTCCCAGGTACCACGGTTGAGCAGACCGGTCAGGCGGTCGGTCATGCTCAGCTTGGCCAGTTGTTCGTTGGCGGTTTCCAGTGCCCGTTTGCTGGTGGCGATGTCGGTGACGTCGTAGACCATCAGGCAGATTTTCTCGACCTGGCCGTCTGGCCCGGAGAGGGGGCTGATGGTCAGATTCTGGTACATGAAGTCTTCGGTGCCGGTTATCGGGCGTGTGTTGCGAAAGCGGAACAGGTAAGGGCGCTGTTCCCAGGAGGTGAATGCCCGGGTGTTTAGCATGGCGACTGAGTCGACCTTGCGGGTCAGCCATGCTTTGGGGATGTCCGGGAACACGTCAAACAGAACCTGCTCGCGAATCTTGCTGGCGGTGATGCCGCTATGGTGTTCCATGAAACCATTCCAGGCCTGCACGCGGAAGTCCAGGTCCAGAACCACCAGGCCGACTTCCACCGATTCCAGCATGTCCACCAGCCAGTGGAAGGTGCTTGCTCCGATCTCTTTAATGGCCATGGTTAATCCACCAGGTACTGTAGTCGTTGTTCAAGGAAGGGCACTGAATCTTCTGTCAGCAGTACCAGCATGTCGCAACTGATCTCCCGGTCTTCCAGTTCATAGCTGATTTCAATACACAGCAGCTTTTCGTGGCGAGTACTGTGGTGTTCCAGCAGGTCTCCGATCTGTCGATGCTGGCCCAGGACGGTTGGGTGACCAAGACCGAGTTTAAGATCCAGCTGGTCGCCAATGCCTTTGAGGAAGGCGCCAAACAGGATGCTGGACATGTCCATGAGCACCTCTACCTGAATGCTTTCGGTGTCCATGTCCTCGTAATGGAGCAGTTCGGCCATGTCATTGAAGCTGGCGTCAGCAAACAACAGAAGTGCTTCACCTGCAACGCCTGCGCCGGTGAATCCCTGGCAGACAGCGGAGTAGCTGCTGTCGGCCTGGGCGGCCGAAATCGCCATGCTGAGCTCCGAGCGAGCAATCATTTCCACCCGGGGGATGGGCTGTTTGACGAATACCCGCAGCAGTCTTGCCAGCAAGTCGGACGAACGGCCCATGGCAACGTTGGCGATCTCCTGGAGATAGTCGTTCAGGCTAATCGGTGCGCTGGTTGAAGTGGTGTTGGTCGTATCGGACGCAGCGCTCTGCTCGTGTTCTTCAACCAGATCCTCAGGGCGCAGAAAACCGTAGTCCTGCAGCAGCTTTAAAACCAGGTCGGTGTCCGTAGGCTTTTTTATGAATTCGATGGCGCCGAGCTTGCGGACTCGAGCCCGCGCTTCTGGTTGGATGTCGCCGGAAACGACGATCGTCAACACGGGGAGATCCTCTTTCCTGATGGCGTCCAGAACCTCGTAGCCATCCATTTCCGGCATATTGAGGTCCAGAAACAGCAATTCGCCGGCACCGGCGCGGAGCTTTTCCAGAGCATTGCGGCCATCAAATGCGAAGGTAACTTCAGCGTTCCAGTTTTTGGGTAAAGCGCGCGCCATTTGTTTTCGGGCGAGAGAGGAATCGTCGCAGATAAGAACGCGGGTGGTCATGGGGGCTCCGTTTATTATTTAACCCCAGTATAGCAGTGCCTGAAGTGAATTCTATGCCCTGTGAACTATCTCACTCTATTGGCTCGGCAGCCTGGGATATAGTGCTCCTGCAGTCATAATAAGAATTGATTCAGAGACACAACACTATGAGACAGGATGCTTGTTGGTATGCTGTCCCTCTCACCATCTGTCTGGGTATGTCGCCTGTTGCCCTGGCAGAGTTGGAGCCTATTTCCGAACAGGAAATGAGCCAGGTGCAAGGGCAGGCAATGATGACGGTGGATCATGTGGATGGAGTAAACCACCGGTTTACCCGCGTGACACTGGGCGTGGACGCAGAAACCCGGCTGAACGCCGATGGTGTGGTGATGGGCGGGGATGATTCTGGCGCCGATCTCGATATCAAGAATTTCGCGCTCGGCCACTACGTGCGCGACGACACTCGTGTCCAGATCGACGGCAACACCTACAACGTGGACGAGGTGGTTCCGTTTGAGGGTGTTGAACCCTATCTTGAACTGGCTGAACGGGATGGTCAGCTCTCCGGTTTCCGCTTTGGTCTGAACCAGGCTCGGGGCACGCTTTCTGGCGAGATCGCCAGCTTCAGTGGCAACCTGAACCTGAAAATCAACGATGCAGACGGCAACCCGGTGGACGCCATGCTGTTCGATGATGCAGGAGTGGCCACCAATCACCGAGCAACCCAGATCGGTCTGGCGGGTGAAGACGGAACCTGCAGTCAATGTGTGCCGCTGACCAATCTGCTGTCCATGGATATTGGTGTGGACAATGGCGATGGCACGGTTGGCTTTACGGAAGACCTGTTCCTGGCGTTCCAGCGTGAGTCTGTGGACTGGCAGGACCTGGGAGGCCCTGGCGCCATTCAGGGGCCTGAAGGCGTGTTCCTGAATCTGCCCACCAGCATGACGCTGGACATGCAGACACTGCAGAACGGTGTTCAGCGGGAGCGCACGCATTACGTGGATCGCGGTACCGGGATGTTTTGATTACACTACCCTGCATTCGACCGATTCACGCAATGCAGGAGTTCTCTCGGTGATCCGTTCTTTCTACTGGCACGACTACGAAACCTTTGGTGTCGACCCCGTACACGATCGTCCCTCCCAGTTTGCCGGGGTGCGCACCGATGCAGATCTGAACATCATCGAAGACCCGCTGATTATCTACTGCGCACCGGCTGACGACTACGTGCCCTCGCCAGAAGCCTGCCTGATTACCGGCATTACCCCACAAAAGGCATTGGAAGACGGTTTTCCCGAGGCGGAGTTTATCGCACAGGTCAACGAGGCCTTCAGCCAGCCCGGCACTTGCGCCGTGGGTTACAATAGCCTGCGCTTCGATGACGAAGTGTCCCGCCATACCCTGTACCGTAACCTTCGTGACCCTTATGCCAGAGAATGGCAGAACGGCAATTCCCGCTGGGATATCATCGACATGGTGCGCCTGACCTACGCGTTGCGACCAGAGGGTATTCAATGGCCAAAGAAGGAAGACGGCAGCCCCAGTTTCAAGTTGGAAGAACTCACGGTCGCCAACGGCATTGCCCATGAAGCCGCTCACGATGCTCTGTCGGATGTAGAGGCTACCATCGCGGTGGCAAAGCTGATCAAGGAAAAGCAGCCAAAGCTGTTTGAGTTTGTGCTGCAAAACAAGGACAAGCACTCCGCCCGCGCCATGCTGGATACTGCCAGTATGAAGCCAGTGTTCCACATTTCCGCAAAGTACCCGGCCACCCGTGGTTGCTGCGCAATGGTGGCGCCATTGGCTGATCACCCCACCAACAAGAACCTGGTGATCGTGTACGACCTGCGCGAAGACCCAAGCGAGTTGATTTACGCTACGCCTGAGCAGATCCGTGAGCGGGTATTTACTTCCCAGGCGGAGTTAGGGGAGGGCACCAGCCGTTTTCCACTCAAAGGCGTGCAACTGAACAAGTGCCCGGTACTGGCCCCCGCCACCATGCTGAAATCCCTCTCTGAGGAGCGGCTTGCCGAGCTGGAACTGGACGGCGACAAGCTGCGTGAGCACCTGGCCATTTTGCGCAAGGCGCCGGATCTGCCAGCCCGAATCGCTCAGGCCTTCGATCACCCCCATGAAGGTGACCTGACGGATCCGGACGAACAGCTTTACGCTGGCGGTTTTATCAGCAAAACCGACCGCGAGAAGCTCAACTGGCTATTGCAACAGCCGGTAGAAACCCTGGGAGAGCAGGAAGTACGGTTTGAGGATGGTCGTCTGGAAGAAATGGTGTTTCGCTATCGCGCCAGGAATTACCCCAATACGCTGATATCCGAAGAGCAGGAGAAGTGGGAAGTCTTTCGTCAGCAGCGGCTGATGCAGCCCAAGAAAGGGTGGCGGTCTCTGGAGGAGTTCTTCAAGATTTTGCAGAATCTTGCCGCTGATCCGGAGCTTACGCCGGAAAAGCGGCATGTTCTGGAAGAGCTTCACCTCTATGGTGAATCCCTGATTCCTTACGTCTAGCGCCGGCGCTGGAAGTACACGGACAGGCCTTGACCCATCAAGCTTTGCACCTCGCTTCCCAGAGCCTCAGCCTGGATCTGTTTCTGTACAGGCTTGGTGGCGAGGCTGTGGCCGTCGGTGTCCCGGGCTTTTGCCAGTTTCCAGTCCACTTCGTTGCTGAGCAGCGCCATCAGCTCTTTTAGCTGCCTGGAATCCTGCTCACTGAACCAACGGTCGCGGCAGCCACCCAGGCCGTAGAAGTCGGTTTCGGCAACCAAGGATTGCCACATCGGATCCTGCCGATTGGTCAGTACCATCCGTCGGAGTTGACGCAGGGCCGTACGTGTCGGTTTGAGGTCGTGTTGGGAGATCAGGCGGCGGATCTGTTTGTCGCCATCGGTCTGTTCGTTGACGGCGGTGTGCATATGGACAACAGCACCGTTGCCGGTCGCTGAACTCACCAGGGCTGCGAGGGACACCTCGGTCATGCTTGTTGACGGCAGGCGCCCGATTTCGATCCAGTGCACCTTGTGGTCATCGGCGACGAATTGCTGGGCGATGGACCAGGGCCAGAACACGATGTTGCTGATGCCCATCTCGCCCGCGAGTCGCGTTGCCTTGGCAACGTTGGCCAGGGATTCATCCACGGCGATTACTTCCACGTCTTTCAGGTAGTGCGCCAGTTCCATGGCGCGCTGGCCGGACTGGGCGCCACACACCATGATTCGGATCGTTTCCGGCAATTGCTCGGTACTCATGCCCAGCTCGGTCGCCATTATGGCTTTCAGGCTGGTTTCGGAGCGATAGGCAAGTTTCGACCAGTTGGGCCAGGCCTGGGGCACATCGGTTTTCTCCAGACAAAGCTCGGCTGATTTCTCGTCGAAATTCTGTTTGATGGCCTCTTCCGACGCGCGGTTATAGTAGCTCGCGGCCATCATCCCCTGCATGGCAACCGGCCAGTCCACCAGGTTCCAGCGGCCAAGGTGTACAGCATACTTCTGATGGAACAGAGCGCCGTACATGGCACTGATGATCAGCGAACCGATCATGCCATCCTGTTGCTCGCCCATGGCAAGTTGGGCGCAAATGCTGTCGTTGATGGCTGAGGCCAGCCGTTCTTCGTCGTCCTCCGCGGTCAGGGCGTAACCGGTGCGATCGGCGTAGACCGCCAGGGCCAGTGCCAGCGGTTGAAGTTCGTCCCGCAGTTCAACAGTCTGTGCGACTTCCGCGATAATCGCCCGGCGCAGCAGGGTGGCCAGCTCTTCCACGGCTGGGTCTGGCATCAGGGTTTTTTCCAGTGCCAGGATCAGCAGTTCGTCCTCGCTGGCGGCGTCCAGAGCGACTTGAGCATTCGGGTTTTCCAGATCGTATTGCTGGCGGATGATGGCGCCTACGAAACGGCCGATTTCCTGGTGGGGCAGGCCGTCATGTCGCAGCAAAAGGATAGCGTCGCGGGCCAGTTTGGTGTCAGCCCTTTTCACATCCAGATGCTCCGCACAGGTCAGCATGCCACTATAGATAGACGGCCATTCCAGGCCCATTTCCAGCAGTTTGCGGTAGTGCAGGTAGGCTACGTCGAACTGGCCCTGAAGGCGCTTGGCATGGGCGACTCCGCCGAAAGCGGCGGCGGATTGCCGGTCCATTTCCAGGGCCTGGATGAAATACTGCTCCGCCAGGGCCGGGCGCTCGGACTTGATTGCCCAGTAGCCCAGGTTGGTGAACTGCTGGGGCTGTGCCGGGTCATGGCTCAAGCTGTCCGTGAACAGGGTGTGTGCCTTATCAAGTGCCCCTTCGTCCATTTCCACACGCCCCATCAAGCCCAGCGCGCCTGCGTTACCGGGTTCCTGCGCCAGAACCTCATTCAGGTAGTCACGGCATTCCTGCCGCGCCTTGAGACGCTGAACCAGCGATGTCGGGCTGTTTGACTCGGCATAAGCCAGGTTTGCCTGCAGCAGTAGCCGTGCAATGTGGGCTTTTTGTGCGTCTGTGGCATGGATGTTGTGCTGTGCTTGCATGGGGCTACCCCTTTGACTCTGTGACGAAACCCGATTAACCCTGCAGCAACTGCAGAACCTGCTGTGGCCTTGCGTTGGCCTGGGCCAATACCGACAAGCCGGCCTGCTGCAGCACCTGGGTGCGGGCGAGTTCTGCGGATTCGGCGGCAAAGTCTGCATCACGAATCCGTGAACGCGCGGCCGACAGGTTCTCAGAGGTCGTGCTCAGGTTGGCAATGGTCGACTCGAGTCGATTCTGGGCAGCGCCCAGGTCGGCACGAATGCCACTGATGGTTTCCAATGCCGCATCCACAACTGCGAGTGCGCTGGTTGCGCCGTCAACGGTGCTTATATCGATACCTGCCACTTCTTCAGGCGTAGAGCCGGCGGCGGTATTCTGTGCACTGTTCAGGACGCTGCCTGCGGCCAGGGTGGCGTCAGACGTCGCGGCGAAGCTAACGGACGAGTCCAGCGTCAACTCACCGGCAATCCGTGTGGCATTAGCGCCACCACTTGTCAGTTCGATGGCGCTCGGGTCGCCGCTACCCTGTACCGCCAACTGTTGAGAGCCGGCAGCGGTAAAGTCTTCGATAGTGATGTCTTTACCCTGTTCCTGAATCAGCGTGATACTGCCGTCGTTAGCAACTTCCGCGGTAATGCCGGTCTTACCAGACGCGGCGTTCACCTCACGTGCAATCGCTGAGAGGTCGTTTGCATCGGTGATCTGCGCGGAAATGGTCGCTGAGCTGCTCCCATTGGAAAGGGTGAGCGACACGGTTTGAGGCACGGCGATTGGCGTGGTAGCGGTGTTGCTCAGGGTCGCCGATGTTCTTGCCGTCGCGTTCACACCCGTCGTGGCACCGATGTCGTTGATGGCTGCGGCGATGTCTTCTGCCGTGTCACCTGCTGTAATGGGCACCACCTGGCTGTCCAACGAGCTGGAAATGGTGAGATTCTGCGTGGCGATCGTGTTTTGTGCGGGTAACGTCGCATTCGCTGCGGTTGTTGAACCGGTGCCCTGGTTCAGGGTTGCGTTGGCCGCGTCGAGCGTGTTGTTGGCCAGGTCGGCGGTTCGGGCGCCTTCGATGGAAACGGCGATGCTCTGGTTTTCATTGGCGCCAGCCTGGAATTTTTGGGCCTGGAAGGTGCCGTCCAGGAGTTTCAGCCCGTTGAACTCGGTGGTAGTGGCAATGCGCTCCAGCTCGCCTTTTAGCTGGTTTACTTCGGACTGCAGGGCCTTCCTGTCAGATGCGGAGTTCGTTGCGTTGGCGGATTGTACCGCCAGTTCCCGAATGCGCTGCAGGATGTTCCCGGATTCGCCCAGCGCGCCTTCAGCAGTCTGAGCCAGAGAAATACCGTCGTTGGCGTTTCGAATGGCCTGGTTGAGGCCTTTGATCTGCGATGTGAATCGCTCAGAGATGGCAAGCCCGGCAGCGTCGTCCTTGGCGGAGTTGATGCGCAGGCCGGATGACAGCCGCTGCAGGGCAACGTTGGAGTCTTCCTGTGAAGTGTTCAGGTTTCGCTGAGCATTCAGCGACGCGATATTGGTGTTGATGATCTGAGGCATAACATTTCTCCCTGCTCAGAGATGCCGGTAACCCGGTGCCCGATCAAAATGGACGCCTTGCCGGCGGAAGTTCATTTAATTGCCGTTTTGCAGGGAGGTAAGCGAAGGTTGTGCCAGTTTCGGAGTTTTGTTTTTAAGATATTGATTAGTATTGGTTTTATTGGTCGTTTTGATGTTTGGGGCATGAATCCAATCGTCAGCATATAGCGGTATAAGGAAGACTATTGCCGCTTTTACATTCCCTTACAAAATACCGTTAATTTTTTCTAAAGGTACGGACGGGGGCGCCGTTAAGCGCAATAACAGGGAGGCGCTCCCAAACTGAAAATGGGCGCCATTCCTTTTCCATGAAATAACGACATATGTCGAAGGAGAAGCAATATGGCTCTCGGTATTAACACTAACGTTGCGTCACTGTCAGCTCAGAACCAGCTGAACAAATCCCAGGAGCTTTCTAACCAAGCTCTGGAGCGTCTGTCTTCCGGCCTGCGTATCAACTCCGCCAAGGACGATGCTGCTGGCCTTGCAATTTCGACCCGTTTTCAGTCCCAGATCTCTGGTCTGAACGTTGCGCAGCGTAACGCCAACGACGGTATTTCTCTGGCTCAGACTGCTGAAGGTGCTCTGGAAGAAACCACCAACATCCTGCAGCGTATCCGTGAGCTGTCTGTTCAGTCGGCCAACTCTACCAACTCTTCTTCTGACCGCTCTGCACTTCAGGGCGAAGTAAACCAGCTGAAGCAAGAGCTTGACCGTATTGCCGGTACTACCCAGTTCAACGGCCTCAACCTTCTGGATGGCAGCTTCACTGCTCAGTCATTCCAGGTTGGTGCCAACGCTAACCAGACCATCTCAGTATCCGTGACCGGTGCTCGTGGTGCCGACCTTGGTAACAACACCGTATCCGGTGAAAGTGATACCACTGTCAGCCAGGGCACAGGTTCTGTTGCGGTAGCTGCGGCTGATGTGGCAACGGTTGCCAACAACACCATTGCTACACAGAACATCACCGTTTCTGGAACTGAAGGCTCTGAGGTCATTGGTATTACCCAAGGCGATACTGCAGAAGCGATTGCAGCTGCTGTTAACGCTGAAACCGGCACGACTGGTGTAACGGCCACCGCATCGACCACGGCAACCCTCGCTGGTCTGTCTGACGATGGTACGGTTTCCTTCACGCTTGGTAGTGGTGGCGATACAGCGACCATCTCCGCAGCGGTAACTACCACTGACCTGGGTGCGCTGGCCAAAGCGATCAACGATACCTCAGGCACCACTGGTGTTACGGCTGAAGCAAACGGTGGCGAAATCACACTGACCCAGGCTGATGGTAAAGACATCCGTCTGCAGGACTTTGCCAACTCAGGTAACGCTACCGGTACCGCCACGCTGCAGGGCAGTGGTGATCCAAGTGCGGTTACTTTGACCGCTGGCAGCACTGACAGCACGATTGCTTCTGGTTCTGTTGAGTTCGCTTCATCCGGCGCGTTCTCAGTCAGTTCCTCGGTTGCGGAAACCGCTGGTAGCATTCTGAACGTTGCAGCAGACACCGTGGTTGGTTCTAACCTCCAGTCAGTGTCTTCTATCGACATCGGTACTGTTGCAGGCGCTAACAGCGCAATCGAGATTGCAGATGCGGCTCTTGAGCAGATCAGTGGTATCCGCGCCGACCTGGGTGCTGCCCAGAACCGGTTTGAATCCACAATCGCCAACCTGAGCACAACTGCCGAAAACCTGTCGGCCGCTAACAGCCGGATTCTGGATGCAGACTTCGCATCTGAAACTGCTAAGCTGTCCAAGGCGCAGGTTCTCCAGCAGGCTGGTATCTCTGTACTGGCGCAGGCGAATGCCCGCCCGCAGCAGGTTCTGTCCCTCCTGCAGTAACAGGGGCATAACGGCAAGGCCGGGGTCTTTGGGCCCCGGTTTACTGCTGTATGAGGATAGCGAGGTGAGCTATGAATGGCGTTAACCTGAATGGCCCGGATTTGAAGCTGATTCGTTCCAGCGAGCAAGCTCCGGCTCGGGCAATTTCGTCATCTCAGGCCGAAGGCAGGAATGCCTCCGCCCTGACTGCACCTTCATCACCTGGTCTTGCTGAGCGTTCGGAGTTGTTGTCCGGGGCTCAGGAACTTTCGAAAGCTGAGAGGCTCGAAAGGCGCAGTGAGGCACAGAAAGAGAAATTGGATGATGCCGTGTCTCAACTGAACGATTTCGTTCAGACGGTCCAGAGGGATTTGCAGTTTGAAGTGGATAACGAGCGGGGACAGACGATCGTCAAGGTCGTCGATCAGTCCACCCAAGAGGTTATTCGGCAAATTCCGGATGAAGTTGCGTTGAGGTTGGCAGAAAACTTGCAGCAGGATGAACCGCTGACGTTATTCAACACGAAGGTCTAGAGTTTGCCGCTCTTGGCCTGACGTTGAAAACGGTTGTTCAGCACCGCCGCACCCGAAAGGGGCCGGCGGTGTTTTGCTTACATGTGGTTACAAAATTGGTCGGTAGAAAAGGCAAAGTTTTGCCGCTTCAGGCCGATATATGGAATAGCATTGGAAATTGCCCTCCTGAGGAGGCACATACTATGGCAAATATATCATCGTTGGGTATCGGGTCTGGTGTTCTGACCTCCGAGTTGGTCGATCAGTTGGTGCAAGCGGAACGGGCACCGACGGAAAATCGTTTGGCTCAGAAAACCGAGCGCACCCAGGCGCTGATTTCTGCCTATGGCACGCTTCGCAGTGCAGTAACAGAGCTGCGCCTTCCAATGCGGCAATTGAGTGCTCCAGATAATCTCAAAGCCTTTTCTGCAACGTCGTCCAACGAAGACGTTGCTGTGTCTGTGGACAGCTCCAAGGCTAACCGCGGTACTTACAGTGTCGATGTGACAAGTCTCGCCAGCGCTCAGGCGCTCGCGTCGCGTGATGTATTCGCGGATCGCGACAAGACCAGTGTTGGCCAGGGAACAATGACGCTTTCTGTTGGTGACAACACCACCAATATTGTTATAGACAGCAGTAACGACACGTTGCAGGGCCTGGCAAACGCAATCAACGATTCTGATGCAGGGGTTTCAGCGGGCGTAATCGATACCGGTAGTGGTTTCCAGCTCGTGCTATCGGCAGACGAAACCGGTACGGCAAACGCCGTTAGTATTTCCGTATCGGGCGACAGCGCCGGCACGGATACCGATGCCCAGGGGCTTTCCCGTTTTGCGTTTAACACATCAATGGATGCGGGCGCCGGTCTCAATGAGACAATCGCCGCGTCGGACGCCGTGATGAGTATCAATGGCGTAGAGGTTACCCGTTCTACCAATAGTTTTGAGAACGTCATTGATGGTTTGACATTTGATCTGACTGCCACTGGTACGTCCACGGTTAAGGTTGAACAGGATCTCGGAGCGGTAGCAGACCGTGTCCAGGGCTTTGTCGAGAAATTTAATGGCCTGCAGGAAACCATTGATGCGCTGGCAGGATTCAATGCAGAGAGCGGTAGCGGAAGCCTTCTGACTGGCGATAGCGTTATTCGGGGTATTCAGAACCAACTCCGCCAAGTGCTGACCCGCGTTGTTCCCGGGCTTGAAGACGCAAGTGTCCGAAGTCTGGCGGATGTGGGTATTACCACAAATTTCGAGACTGGCTCTCTGGAATTTGACCGCGAAGAGTTCATGGCGCAGTTAAAGGCTAATCCGGACGATGTCACGGCCTTGTTTGCCGAACAGGGCAGGGCTACCGACAGCCAGGTAGAGTTTGTTCGCAGTGGTGTAAACACCGAACCTGGAACCTATGATATCAACGTGACCCAGGCTGCGACCCAAGGCACGCTTGCCGGGAATGCCGCAGCCACTTTTCCCGTTACTATTGACGGAACAAATGATGAGTTTTCACTGCTGGTTAATGGTGATACCTCCGTTAACCTTCAGCTTACACAGCAGACTTACAACAGTGCACAGGATCTGGTTGACGAGATTCAGGCTCAGCTTAATAGCAACAACGCGCTGAACGCGTCAGATGGGTCCGTTCAGGTGAGCCTGGGGGCTGGGGGTGAGCTGGTTTTCTCTTCCTCCACCTACGGCAGCGAGTCTTCGGTCACCTTGTCGTCCGCTGAAAGCGCGGCTACGTTTGGATTGGATGCCGCCACAAGCACGGATGGCCTCGATGTTGCGGGTACCATTGACGGAAGAACAGCTGAAGGCGAAGGGCAAACACTGTTTCTGGGCGAAAACAGCGGTGCTGCGTCTGGGCTCCAGGTACAAATATTGGGCGATCAGACTGGAAGTCGAGGCTCGATACAATTTATTGAAGGTGTTGGCGAACGTACGGTTGATCTGATCACCAACTTTGTCGGTGCCGATGGTGCAATTGATACCAGAACCGAGAGCCTGAACCGCGATCTGGAGCGAATTCAGGAAAATCAGATTCGGCTGGAAGAGAGAATTACAGCCTATCGAGAGCGCTTGGTGAGTCAATTCACAGCTGCGGATTCATTGATCTCGCAACTGAACAGTACACAGGACTTTGTGAGCCAGCAGCTTGCTGCGCTGGCACCACAGAATAATCGCAATAACAATTGATGTTTATTGCACGAAAAGCGAATAAAGAGGTCACTTATGAACGGTTTACAGGCTTACCAGCGCGTAAACGCCCAAACCAGCATTACGGATGCCGATCCTCACAAGCTGATCCAGCTTCTTTACAACGGAGCGTTGGAACGCATTAACATGGCCAAAGCCAGGATGCAGGCGAAGGATTTTGAGGGCAAAGGCCGATTGATTTCCAAAGCGATTGAAATCATCGGTGGCCTCCGTGGCTTTCTGGATTTCGAGAAGGGTGGCGATCTGGCCGTGCGCCTGGAATCGCTTTATGACTACATGGAGCGGACCCTTTTTGAAGCGAATGCCAAGAATGACGTCGCTAAGCTTGATGAAGTCGCGGACCTTCTGCGCTCAATCAAAGACGGCTGGGATGGCATCCGCGAAGAGGCTACCTCCAAGCAACAGCAGGCTGTCTGAATACGACGTTCTGGTGTGAATACCGTGCATTCTATCCAAGATGCCACCTGGTGCCCTGCCGGGGGCATCCGCGGCCAGTAACGAGGTCGCCCTCTTGCCCCAATAGCCATTCCCCCCGCTGTCCCGTACAATACGCCCCTTATTTTTAATACATCCATTCTGTTCAGTCTGGAGCAAGGGCATGTCTGATATTAAAAAGGTGGTTCTGGCGTATTCCGGTGGCCTGGATACCTCGGTAATCGTTCGCTGGTTGCAGGATACCTATGAGTGTGAGGTGGTGACGTTCACCGCCGACATCGGCCAGGGCGAGGAAGTTGAGCCGGCGCGTGAGAAAGCGAAAGCGCTCGGCGTGAAGGAAATCTACATTGAGGACCTGCGCGAGGAATTCGTTCGTGACTACGTGTTCCCGATGTTCCGCGCCAACACCATCTACGAAGGGGAGTACCTGCTGGGTACCTCCATCGCACGCCCGCTGATCTCCCGTCGTTTGATTGAGATTGCCAACGAAACCGGTGCGGACGCGATTTCCCACGGCGCTACCGGCAAGGGCAATGATCAGGTTCGTTTCGAGTTAGGTGCCTACGCGCTGAAGCCAGGTGTGAAGGTGATTGCACCCTGGCGTGAGTGGGATCTGAATTCCCGTGAGAAGCTGCTGGCTTATTGCGACGAGCGCAACATTCCGGTGGAGAAGAAGAAGGGCAAGAGCCCATACTCCATGGATGCCAACTTGCTGCATATCTCTTATGAAGGCATCAACCTGGAGGATCCCTGGGCGGAAGCCGAGGAAGATATGTGGCGCTGGAGTGTGTCTCCGGAAGCAGCGCCCGACACGCCTTCCTATATCGAAGTGACCTATGAGAAAGGCGATATCGTGGCGATTGATGGCCAGGCCATGAAGCCTCACGAGGTGCTTGAACACCTGAACAAGGTCGCCGGCGAGAACGGGATTGGTCGTCTGGACATTGTTGAGAACCGTTATGTGGGTATGAAATCCCGCGGTTGTTACGAAACTCCGGGCGGCACCATCATGCTGCGCGCCCACCGTGCGATTGAGTCCATCACCCTGGACCGCGAAGTGGCGCACCTGAAGGACAGCATCATGCCGCGTTATGCGGAGGTGATTTACAACGGTTACTGGTGGTCCCCTGAGCGGGAAGCGCTGCAGGCGCTGATCGATCAGACCCAGACTTATGTAAACGGTACCGTGCGCCTGAAGCTCTACAAGGGCAACGTGGATGTGGTTGGGCGTAAGTCTGACGATTCGCTGTTCGATGAGAAGATTGCGACCTTCGAGGAAGACCAGGGCGCCTACGATCAGAAGGATGCTGAAGGCTTTATCAAGCTGAATGCGCTTCGGTTGAGGATTGCGGCTGGCAAGGGTCGCAAGCTTTAAGTGGCCTCCCGTGACGCCCGGAACTCTCCGGGCGTCTTCCCCGTCTCTGCTTTGAACTTTCGGTGAAACGACGTTGTTTCGCTGTACCCCAGCCTCAACGCTATCTCCGGAATGCCCAGTTCGCTGTTCGTCAGAAAATCTTCCGCCATTGCCTGTCTTACCTCGTCCAGCAACTGCTGATACGAAACACCTTCCTGGCTAAGTTTTCTCTGCAGCGTTCGGCTGGTCATGCCCAGATGGTCTGCGACCATGTCCTGGCGGGTGATGCCGTGCATCAACTGTTTGCGAATGCTGTGTTTAACCCGGTTGGTGAGGGCTGTGTCGGTTTCCAGCGTGGCCAGTTGGCTGAGGGCGTGGGCTTCAAGGGTTTTTCGCAGCAGTGGGTCAGGCTGGCGTAGGGGAGTGCCCAGCAGGTCTTTGTGCAGAACAATGGCATCTTCGTTGGAACGAAAACGTACCGGGCAGCCCCAGCGTTCCGTGTAGGCGCTCTCCAACTCCGGCCCGGGGGAAGGGTGTTCGAGGTGTACTTCCACTGGCGAGGCGGCGTTGTTGTCGGCCAGCCAGCGGGCGTAGTTGATCCAGGAGGCGAAGACGTTGTCCACCATCTGGGGGCGAACGACCGGGTCGGTGTAGTTGCAGGCCCAGATCAGTTTGATGTGATCGCCGCTACCCGCAATTTGCGTCGTTCCCATGTCGCCGACCAGTTTCTCGAACGGGGCTATACGAGCTACTGCTTCTCCCAGCGTGGCGGAGCTCATGGTGATATACCCGAGAACACTGTAGGACCCCGGTTGCACGAAGTCACCGGTTTCAAGGCCGAGGATGGGGTTATTGCTTTGTTCACAAAGCAGCCGTATGAATGCCTGGAACTGCTCGCCGTTTATACGCTCGTCGTCGGTCTGGAGAATCGACGCATCAAGCCCGGCGTTGCTGAACAGTGCTGAGGTATCCAGGCCTTGGGCATTGGCGGCGCGGACATATTGTCTTAGGGCTGCTACGGAGGCGGTTCCGAGGGTCTTCATGATTACGGCAACGTCTTGGGGTTATTGTTGCCATCAGTATAACGGAAGCAGAAAAGAAAAAAGCCAGCTAAGAAGCTGGCTTAAAAACAAGGAAAGAACGAAAGTGCCTGAAAAATTCGTTAATTCTGCGGACTTTCCCCATTTGGCGGCGGAGGTACTACTCGGCTCCTCCGCCATGGGGGATACTGCTTAAATCCACAATTTCAGAATAGGGTTTTCGCTCATGGAAGTCTGTTTGTGATGTGTGTCGCAGTGTTACGTAGCGTAATCCGACACTCTTCCTTCAGGCTTTCTCAAGCTCTGGCCTGGTCTCGGTAAACCGCCGGGTCTCATAGGCATCAACCAAGCCTTGAACTGCTGCACGCTCCATCTCCTGAACCGAGGGGGTGCCGTTTTGGGCATCCGCCCTGCAAAGCACCATGCCTGCCTCAACCGAGATGTAACCCGCCGTGGTCTTCAGAGCTTTGTGGTTAATGCCGTCGAATACGCGGCGAAAAGCTGTTGTGGAGCAATGATCGCTGTTTGGGAAGTGAGCGATAATCGCGTACTGGTTGTCGCCCACGCGGCACAGGGAGTCCATGGGCCGGATCAGGTGGCTCAGGCGGCGGGCGATGCCAACGGCCAGCTCACTCATCACCGAGGGAGCGTGCTTACGCTTGAGTTCCTGCCAGTTGCGAATGCCGCAGAGCACATAGGCAGAAGCACCGCCTCGGGATTCCGCCTGCCGCAGGCATTTGCCCAGCTTATTCCGGGCATAACGGTTGTTGCAGAGGCCCGTTTCAAGATCAATGATGTTGCTGCTTTCCAGTTCGCGGTTGTTCTCGATCAACAGGGAATTGGCGCGCAGCAGGGTGTTCTGGCGGTCCGCCATGCGGTCGGCCGCGAAAATCCTTGGGATCAGCTGCTTGGTCATGTCCGATTTATAGATGAAATCGTCGACGCCCCGGTCGAATGCTTCTGACAGGGCCTCCACACTCTCCCGGGCGGTGAGCAGGATCACGTAGGTGTAGTGGTTGTTCTGCTCATCCTGCTGGCGGACCTGATCGGTCAGCTCCAGCCCGTCCATCTCCGGCATCAACCAGTCGGCAATCAACACACTGACTGGGCGTTGGTCAATAAACTCAAGCGCGGCAGGGGCATTGTTGGCGATTCGCACGTCGCGGTACCCTGCATTGCGGAGGGTTCGGCCCACCACCATACTGCTGAATTTGGCGTCGTCTACCACGAGGATGGGAAGATCAAGATTTGGCATTGTTAACTACTACTCACCAGTCCATTGTCAGATGCGGTGCCGGCCCGGTCTTGGTATGCTTTGGCACCTTGCGCAACCAGAAGGGCACCAGTATAGCGTTTTGTACGTGCCCTGACGTGGATAATTGTAAAAAGTGAGAACACATCATGCCTTCTTTTGACATCGTTTCTGAAATCGACATGCACGAAGTGACCAACGCCGTGGACCAGGCCAAGCGCGAGCTGGGCAATCGCTGGGACTTCAAGAACGTGGAAGCGGACATCGAACTGGACGACAAAGGCATCACCATCAGCGCCGAGCAGGAATTCCAGTTGGAGCAGTTGATGGACATGCTGCGCATGGCCTTCGCCAAGCGCAATATCGATTCCCGGGCGCTGTCCGAAGACGGAGAAAGCAAAGCCGGCAAACTGGTCAAGCAGCATCTGCAATTGAAGCAGGGAATCGAAACCGACATGGCCAAGAAGATCGTCAAGATGATCAAGGACGGCAAGCTCAAGGTCCAGGCCAGCATCGAAGGTGACAAAGTGCGGGTGAAAGGGAAAAAACGTGATGACCTGCAGACAGCCATTGCCCTTTTGAAGGAAGCAGAGCTCGATATTCCTCTCCAGTTCAACAACTTCCGCGACTGATCGGGGAGCAGCACCATTTTATACGGCTTGAACCGGACCCTGCTGAAAGAAACACTCGACACCTACACCCGGTGGCAGGTTATTGCGCTTCTGTTTCTGGGCTTCTCGGCGGGGCTGCCATTCCTGCTGGTGTTCTCCACCCTGAACGCAAGGCTTGCGGATGTCGGTGTGGAGACCGCCACCATTGGGTTCTTCAGCTGGCTTGGGATTACCTACTCCATCAAAGTGTTCTGGGCGCCAATTGTCGACCGGCTGAAGTTGCCGATTCTCGACAGACTGTTGGGAAAACGCCGAAGCTGGATTTTGCTCGCCCAGACGGGCATTGCCAGCGGCCTTTATCTGATGGCTCACGTGGACGCCACGGCAGCGCCTGAGATGATGGCCTGGTGCGGACTGCTGGTGGCCTTTTCCTCCGCTACGCAAGATGTGGCCATTGATGCCTATCGGATTGAAATTGCCGAAGAGCGGCTCCAGGCGGCATTGGCAGCTACCTATATCTTCGGCTACCGGTTGGCATTGTTGGTGGCTGGTGCGGGAGCCTTGTACTTGGCAGAGTTCTGGTCCTGGCAGGTGTCTTACGAGGTGATGGCTTTGCTGGTTGGTGTGGGCATGGCCACCGTGCTGATCGTAAGGGAGCCTGAGGTCAATCACTTTGCCGCTGCGCAGGACATTGCCGGAAAAATTGAGCAGGAAGCGGCGAAGCGCACCCACCTGAACCCACGCCTGGCGAGGTTTGTCGGGTGGTTTTACGCGGCGGTCGCCGGGCCGTTCCTGGATTTTTTCCGGCGCTACCGGGAACTGGCCATCCTGATCCTGATCACCGTGGCGGTCTACCGAATATCGGACATCGCCATGGGCGTGATGGCCAATCCGTTCTACCTCGATTTCATGGGGTTCTCCAAGACCGAAGTGGCGGACGTTACCAAAGTCTTCGGCTTCTTCATGACAATCGCCGGGTCGCTTCTGGGTGGCGTGCTCGTTGTGCGTTATGGCGTTCGCCGCATGCTGCTGACCGGCGCCGTCATGACCGCCGCGACCAACTTGCTGTTCGTGGTACTCGCTCAGTACCCCCCGGACCTGGGCACCCTGGCGCTCGTGGTCAGTGCTGACAACCTCAGCGGCGGCATCGCCAACGTGGCCCTGATAGCTTGGCTATCCAGCATGACCAGTGCTTCGTTCACTGCCACGCAGTACGCTCTGTTCAGTTCCTTGATGACGTTGCCCGGAAAATTCCTCGGTGGCTTTTCCGGCATTGTCGTGGCCGGTTATGGGTACGCGGAATTCTTCCTGCTGGCCGGGCTGATGGGCGTCCCCGCCATACTGCTCGCCATCTACATGATGCAAAAAGGCGAACGCCTGGACGCCTTGGCGCCTCGCAACGAGACGGCCGAGTCATCATGACCGAACCCACCAAAGACCAGAAAATCTGGCAGGTTGTTGCCGCTATCCCCCCTGGCTGCGTAGCCAGCTACGGCCAGATCGCAGATATGGCCGGCCTGGGCCGGCAGGCCCGGTACATCGGTAAAGCTTTGGGAAAACTCCCAGAAGGGCACGCCATTCCCTGGTATCGCGTGATCAGAAGCAATGGCCAGATCGCATTCCCCATCGGCAGCGAGGCGTATGAGAAACAGGCCCAAAGCCTGCGGGAAGAAGGCGTTCTGGTGGTTGATGGCAGGATTTCGATGAAGCAATTTCAGTGGCGCCCGTGACTTCTAGTGTGGTGTAGCTTGGAGTCACGTAGCGATCCCACCAGAAGTTAAGTCGGGCAGGGGGCGGTGCCAAATTTTTCTGCCAGAAAAAGATGTCCGAGCAAAGCGAGTTCTTTTTCCAAGAAAAATCTGGCACCACCCCCTAGCCAGCCCCAAACCCTTAAGGCTAGGGAACAGGGAGCAAAGCTCAAACCCTAGAGCCGCAAAGCCCCGTCAACCTCAATCATCCGCCCCGACATATAGTCATTCTCAAAAATAAACGCCGCCGCAGACGCAATTTCCTCCGGCTTACCCATACGCTTCAGGGGAATGCCAGCGGTCATCTTCTCAAGGGCTTCCGGTTTCATCGAAGCCGTCATCTCAGTCTCGATAAAGCCAGGCGCAATGCCCATGCACCGAATGCCATAACGGGCAAGCTCTTTGGCCCACACCGGCACCAATGCCGAAACCCCCGCCTTGGCGGCAGAATAATTGCTCTGGCCCATATTCCCCGCACGGGAAATCGACGCAATGTTGATAATCGCACCCTGATCGCCATTCTTGATCATCTGCGTAGACGCCTCACGGCCGCACAGGAAAACCCCCGTCAGATTCACATCAATCACCGACTGCCACTGCGACAGCTCCATGCGCTTCTCAACCTGGCCGTCCTTAACCTTCACCATCAGCCCATCCCGAAGGATGCCAGCGTTGTTAATCAACCCATTAAGCTGACCAAAATCCGCTACGATAGCCTCAAATGTCTGCTCGACATCGTCTTCCTTGGCAACATTGCAGATATAGGTTCTGGCATCGCCACCGGCTTTCTTACAGGCGGCTGCAGCCTCTTCCAGCTTCTCCGGCATCAGATCAATCAGCGCCAGACGAGCCCCTTTGGCTGCCAGATACTCAGCCATGGCTCGGCCCAAACCCTGGCCGCCGCCAGTAATTGCGATCACGGAATCTTGAAGTTTCATGTTTTGCCCTAAGGTTAAGCATTAGCGGAAGCGGCGAGTATATCAGAGGTTTTTACGGTCGCAGCAACCAGACCAACGCTCATCCACGGAGGCTCCCTTGGGCATTTTTCTGTTTTTATTCATTGTCATGCCCATCGTCGAAATGACGATATTGATCAAAGTTGGCACCATGATTGGCGCCCTGAATACCATTGGCCTTGTCCTCTTGACGGCCATCATTGGTGCCGCGCTGCTGAGGCAGCAAGGGCTCGCCACCTTGTTGAAAGCCAATCAGAGGCTCAATAGTGGTGAGTTGCCAGCGAAGGAAGTGGCGGAAGGCCTGATTCTGGCCGTGGGCGGCGCCCTGCTGCTGACGCCGGGATTCGTCACCGACACCATTGGCTTCCTTTGCCTGATTCCGGGCACCCGCCACTGGTTCGCCGCCCAGGCCCTGAAGCGAATGGTGGTGGCCGGCCAGTCCGGCGGTTTCACATTTACCGCAGGCCAGCAGGGGCCTTTCCAGGGGCAGGGGCCCTTTGGTGGCCGCGAAGGGCCGTTCGGGCGTCAAAATCCTTTCGACAGGAACGATGACATTATTGAAGGGGAATACCGCGACGAAACCGAGCGCGACTACGATCGCCTGAACCGGAATACCGAAGGCCGAGAGGATAGTGATCACGGCGATGGCGGTCCGAAAAAAAACTGAAAAATTTTTCAGGGGAAGTGTTGAAAACGCATCGGCCACCCCCACATAGGTTTCACAAGTTCGCTGCGGGCTAATAACCGCTGTAAAACAGTTGGTTAAAAGCCCCGGCTTTTAACGCAACCATCATTGCCAAACCTAACCTGACATTGGAGATATCGAGCAATGAAAATTCGTCCGCTACACGATCGTGTTGTCGTGCGCCGTAAGGAAGAAGAAGAGAAAACAGCTGGTGGCATCGTACTGCCGGGTAATGCCAAAGAGAAGCCGTCCCAGGGTGAAGTTATCGCCGTAGGAAATGGCCGTATTCTCGACAATGGCGAAACCCGTGCGCTGGCGGTAAAGGTGGGTGACACCGTGGTCTTTGGCCAGTACGCCGGTAACACCGTAAAGGTTGACGGCGAAGACCTGCTCATCATGAGCGAAAACGACATTTTCGGCGTTCTCGAGTAAACGCTCGGTTACGCAGCAATCCGATTGAACGATTGAATTGGGTTTAACGAACAGGAATAGATGACATGGCAGCAAAAGACGTTAGATTCGGTGACAGCGCCCGTAAACGCATGGTTCAGGGTGTTAACATCCTGGCGGACGCAGTTAAGGTAACCTTGGGCCCGAAAGGCCGCAACGTTGTTCTGGACAAGTCCTTCGGCGCACCAACCGTCACCAAGGACGGCGTATCCGTCGCCAAGGAAATCGAGCTGAAAGACAAGTTCGAGAACATGGGTGCCCAGATGGTCAAGGAAGTTGCTTCCCAGGCCAATGATACCGCCGGTGACGGCACCACCACGGCGACCGTTCTGGCACAGGCCATTGTTCGTGAGGGCATCAAGGCCGTTACTGCCGGCATGAACCCGATGGACCTCAAACGTGGCATCGACAAGGCGACAATCGCAGCAGTACAGGCCATCCGTGACCTGTCCAAGCCCTGTGACGACAGCCGCAACATTGCCCAGGTAGGCACGATCTCCGCCAACGGCGACGAGACCATCGGCCAGCTTATCGCAGACGCGATGGAGAAAGTGGGTAAGGAAGGCGTTATCACCGTTGAGGAAGGCCGTGGCCTGGAAGACGAGCTGGACGTAGTGGAAGGCATGCAGTTTGACCGTGGCTTCCTGTCTCCGTACTTCATCAACAACCAGGAAAACATGTCCACCGAACTGGATGACCCGTACATCCTGCTGGTTGACAAGAAGATCTCCAACATCCGTGAGCTTCTGCCCGTTCTGGAATCTGTGGCCAAGGCTGGTAAGCCTTTGCAGATTATTGCTGAAGACATCGAAGGTGAAGCGTTGGCGACCCTGGTCGTGAACAACATGCGCGGCATTGTGAAAGTAAATGCTGTAAAAGCACCCGGCTTCGGTGACCGCCGCAAGGAAATGCTGCAGGACATCGCTATTCTGACTGGCGGCACTGTTATTTCCGAAGAAGTCGGCCTGTCTCTGGAAAACACCACCATTGATGACCTGGGTACTGCCAAGCGTGTCAACGTCACCAAGGAAAACACCACCATTATTGGCGGTGCTGGTGCTCAGGGTGATATCGAAGCCCGCGTTGAGCAGATCCGTAAGCAGATTGAGGACAGCTCTTCCGACTACGACAAGGAAAAGCTCCAGGAGCGCGTGGCCAAGCTGGCTGGCGGTGTAGCCGTCATCAAGGTTGGCGCCGGTTCTGAAGTGGAAATGAAAGAGAAGAAGGCCCGCGTTGAAGACGCTCTGCACTCCACCCGCGCTGCGGTTGAAGAGGGCATTGTGCCGGGCGGCGGTGTCACCCTGATTCGCGCCATTGCGGCTCTGGACAAGGTTGACGCCATCAACGAAGAGCAAAAGGCGGGCGTTAACATCCTGCGCCGTGCCATGGAAGCTCCGCTGCGCCAGATCGTGACCAACGCCGGTGGTGAAGCCTCCGTTGTTGTGAACAAGATCATGGAAGGCGAAGGTGCCTATGGCTATAACGCCTCTACCGAAGCGTTCGGTGACATGCTGGAAATGGGTATCCTTGACCCGGCCAAAGTGACCCGTTCCGCGCTGCAGGCAGCCGCTTCCGTGGCTTCCCTGATCATCACCACTGAGGCGATGATTGCGGACGAGCCGGAAGAAGAAGGCGCCGGCGGCGGTATGCCGGACATGGGTGGCATGGGCGGAATGGGAGGCATGGGCGGCATGATGTAGTAATGCCGACCGGACCCGGACCAATTCTCAATTTCTGAGGAATGGCCCCATAAACCCGGAAAACCCCGCATTGGTTCACACCGATGCGGGGTTTTTTGTTTTTTTGTCATGAACTTGCGAAATGGCTTTGCTAGACTCGGCAACCGGCCATTTATCTTTGTGACACTGTATGAGCGAAACCCCAGCAAAAGCCTTTCTCAGACCCGGCAAAGTGTTCCTGCTGACCTTGGCCGGTGTGCTGGTTTATCTGGTGGCGCTGGTGGTTCTCGTACCGGCCGGATGGCTTTGGCATCAGGCGTCTGCCTATGTTGCGCTTCCGCCGGAAGTCCAGGTCAGTCAGGTGTCTGGCAGGGTCTGGTCAGGCGCTGCCGGCGTGGTGGTCGCCGGTTATCCTGTGAGGCTTGAGTGGCGGCTGGGCATGCCGTCCGTTTCTGGATTATCGTTACCCGTCGATTTTTCAGTGTCGTCGTCACAGTCTTCCGTGGATGGCAATGTTAGTCTCGGGTGGCAGGGGGCAGGCACCCTCAACGCCAGTGGCCATCTGGCAGTCGCTGAATTTGAGGACCTGATCCGACGCAGCGGTGGAGCAGTCATCGAAGGTGACGTCACCATTGATCGATTGGTGTTGTCGTGGCAGGACAACCGCGTGACCCAGGCCGACGGCGTTGGCCGCTGGGCAGGAGGCCAGGTTACCTGGCCCATGGGGAATAATATTGGCCAGGCAGATTTCCCGCCCATGCTGGCGACGATGGACAGTACGGCCGATGGCGTTGCGCTGGTCATCTCGGAGCAGGGCGGCGATGGCCCCGCGGCGGATGCCGAGATTCGCTGGAACGGTATGATGGAGTTGCGAGTCTATAAACGCATGATCGACCTGGCCGACCAACCCTGGCCAGATTCTGCTAACCCCAGTGATGTCGTCTTCAGGGTCAAGCAGCCCTTGATTCCAGGAGGTGCTCTGTGACAGCAATGGCGGCTGTTATCGGTAGCCGGCGACTGCCCCGGTTGCTGGCCAATTTGTTACTGGCGGGCCTCGTGGTTTATGTTGCCCTGGTACTGGCGCAGACAACCTGGCTCATCGCCTGGGATGACCGCCCGGTGGCCATGGCACCCGCCTCTGACAGCCGCGCGAGCGCTTCAGGTGGCGGCCGATTACAGCCACTGGCGGCCCATCAGGTGTTTGGCAGGGCGGAAGAGCAAACCCGTGTCGCAGAAGTGGTACGCCGGTCGGCACCGGAAACCAGGCTCAACCTCAGGCTTGAAGGTGTGCTGGTGGCAGAGCGCCCGGAGGACTCCGGTGCTATAGTTGCGGGAAGCAATGGAGTAACTGAGCACTATCGTGTGGGTGAGGTCTTGCCCGGTAACGCCGAACTGGCGGAAGTGGAACCAGGCCGGGTGCTGATTCGCAGGAATGGGCAATACGAAACCCTGACGTTTGAAGAACAGCTTTCCACTGGCCTGGTTGAGGGCGTGGAAGAAGATTTGGCGGAACCGGCGTCTTCGCCGGAGCAGTTCCTGAGTGAGGCACGGGAACAGCTTGATTCCCAGGGAGTTGCGGCGCTTGCACCATACGGGCTTAGCCCGACCGGGGAGGGAGGTACGTCCGGTTATGTGTACGATGGTTCCAATGCCATGCTCAATGCTGTCAACCTCAGGGCCGGTGACGTCATCACTGCCGTCAATGGCCAGCGGCTGGGGGATCTTGAGCAGGATATGATGCTTTTTGAGAATTGGCGGTCTGAGCCGCAATTGGAAATAGAAATTGAACGGGACGGATCCATTCTGACCGTGAGCTATGCCATACCTGAACAGTGGCGATGAACGGATTTAACGATACAGGACAATAACGCCAGATGCTTAACCACAGATCCAAATTATTCCGGGCCTTTGTTCTGGCCCTGCTGATGCCCCTGATGTCTGTTGCTTACGGGCAGGAAACGGAGACCTGGCGACTGAACCTCAAGGACGCCGACATTCGCGCCTTTGTGACCCAGGTGGCCGATATCACCGGCTACAGCTTTGTTGTGGATCCACGGGTAAAGGGAAAGGTGACCGTCCTGTCCAGCGCCCCCATGAACAAGGACGAGATTTACGACCTGTTCCTGGCCGTGTTGCAGGTGCATGGCTTCACCGCCATTCCCGGCGAGGAAGTGATCAAGGTGGTTCAGCAGGTGGACGCCAAACAATCCGCTGAGTCGCTGGAGCGGTTTACGGAGGTGCCCTCAGAGCAGCTGATTACCCGTGTTATTCAGATCGATAACGCCAATGCCCTCGAACTGGTGCCCATCCTGCGCCCGCTCGTGGCCAAGTATGGCCACCTGGCGGGGGTGGCGGCCGCCAACGCCCTGATCGTCAGCGACCACTCTTCCAATATCCAGCGCATCGAACAGATTGTGAGAGAGCTCGACAGTCCGTCCAAATACGAGGTGGAGGTGATCCAGCTCGAAGAGGCCTGGGTGGGCGATATGGTCGAGTTGCTGCAGGAACTGGCTCCGGCGGAATTGGGCCAGGGTGGTGGCGATAACGCTGCCCGCAAGTACAGCGTAACGGCCGATGAGCGCAGCAACCGGCTTATTCTCAGGGGTGATGAAACCTTCCGTGACAAGATGAGGGAGCTGATCAGGAAGCTGGACCAGCCCTCAGCCACCGGCGGTACGACCAAGGTCATTCGCCTGAGCCACGCGGACGCGGAGAATCTTACTGAGATTCTCAAGGGCGTGATGGGTGAGGTGGCCAAGGAATCTTCCGGGGGGGCTGGTGGTGCTGGCGGCAGTGCCGGAAGCGGACGTAACACCAACTTTTCCGTTTTCGCCGACGAGGGGCTGAACGCGCTTGTGGTACGCGGTGAACCGTCGATGATGCAGGAAGCTGAAATGATCGTTAAGGCCCTGGATGTTCGCCGTGCCCAGGTAATGATTGAGGCGGCCATCGTCGAAATCAGCGACGAGCTGGGGCAGGATCTGGGCGTCCAGTTGGCACTGGGTGATGAATCCGGCGAGTCTACGCCAATAGCCGGCACCAACTTCAACAACGTCGGCCGAAGCCTGGGCGACGTATTGGGTGCGATCCTTTCTGATTCGGTGATTGCACCGGCCACCGGCGGTATTACCATTGGCGCAGGCCAGCGGAATGAAAACGGCGTTTCCTGGGGCGTGCTGCTGCAGGCTCTGTCGACCTCGGCGGCGGCAAATCTGCTGTCTACTCCCAGTATCATTACCCTGGATAACCAGGAATCCGAAATCATCGTTGGCCAGAACGTACCTTTCCGTACCGGTCAGTCCACTGTCACAGGTGACGGTACAACCAACCCATTTACCACGATTGAGCGTCGCGATATCGGTCTCACCCTGAAGGTGACACCCACTATCAGCGCCGATGGTCTTGTACGGTTGGTGGTGGAGCAGACCACCGAGAATATTGGTGACAGCGTGGAGTCCGCCTCCGATATCATTACCAACAAGCGTGAAATCAAGACTACGGTCCTGGCAGATGATGGTGAAACCATCGTTCTGGGTGGTTTGACGACCGATGATTTGCAGGTGAATAAGAGTAAGGTTCCCCTGCTGGGCGACATCCCGGTGTTGGGGCGTCTGTTTTCCTCCGAATCCGAGCGCCGGGTGAAACGTAACCTGCTGGTGTTCCTGCGCCCGACGATCATGCTTGGCAAGGCCGATGCTGTAGCCGCCACGGATGAGAAATTCCAGAGCTTGTGGGAGATCAATCTCGGTGTGCGCAAGAAGCTGGGCCTGCCAGACCCGGAAGGACCGCCAACGAAAGACTCGCTGTTCCGGCCTCAGCCTGACTGATTGGCCAAGGGGCTGATCTCAGGCTGCCAGTGGCGGCATCGGGCAGTCCAGTTGATCCGCCACCAGGCGGATCAACTCATATTCCGTGGTCTTGATCTCTCCATCCGCAAGCACGCAATGGCCGCAAGCGTCGAGAATTGCCGGTTTTAGCAGCGGCGACAGGGTGTTTAGCACCAAAAGCGCATCCCGCAGATGCTTGATCGACACCGTCTCCAGAAGTTCCGGCTCCTTACGTCCGTCGGTAAAACCTGCCATCGCCTCAGTGAACAGTCCCTGGCTGTCGATGCCCTGACGAGCACCCGCCCGGGCCATCAGGCTGAACAGCACTTGCAACTCGTCGGTTACTGTCCGGTAGCTGCGGTGGCGTACCGGAACCGGGCGGGCCGAGTCTCCCGCCAGGTGGCGTCGAAGAAAGGTATGCATGGCCAGTTCGTAGAGGCTCAGACGGTTGTCTGCCCTGATCAACACCTCCGTACACGACATTAACTGGTTGCGCTCATCCGGATCGAGCTTTCTCAGGGCCGGCATGGCCAGTTCCAGCGCCGGGAATCGTACTGCCTCGCCCAGTGAGGTAAGGGCGGGCAGCAGTTTGTTCAACAGGTCGGCGTTGGGCGCAAAGAGGGCGTTGGCGGTGACCAGCGCCAGCCGTTTCTGTTGCGATGACTCAGGAAGCTGGTAGATCAGTAGCGCATAGCACAGCTGAATGGCGCCGGCCCGGGTGTAAAGCAGGTTGCGAAATGTTGATGGCAGTCGGTTGAGAAGGTCCACGGCGTAGTCTTCGCTGCGTTTGTTGACGGTGCCTACCGTTGTTGAGATATCTGCCGATGGCCGGGTGTTCAGGGGCGATGTGGAGGCGCGAGGGCTGGCTGCGCTGAAGCCGGAAACCGCTCCATGGGCCGTATCTGCACTGGTTTCGGAGGTTTGGTGCGAGCCCATGGATCGAAGGGCACTTCCCGGTTCGCTGTCTCTAAGCCTGCTGCGAAGGCGGGCAAACATACCCGGCTGGATGGCTTCGATACGCTCCTGAACCGGAGGGTGGGACGCCAGCAATGCTGCAAATTTCATGCGTGCGCTTTCGCCAAAACACATGTGGTTCATGTCACTGGCATGGCTGGTGGTGTCCAGATAGCCCCCTTTGAGGCCAATCTTGAACAGCGCGCCGGCAATGCCTTCGGGGTTACGGGTGAATTGTACCGAGGAGGCATCCGCCAGCATTTCCCGTTGCCGTGATACCGCGGACTGAATCAGTCTTCCGAAGAATACGCCCACATAGCCGATTACCAGCAGCGCCAAACCTACCAGCCCGAAAACAGCCTGGCCCCGACGGTCACGGGATGAGTGGCTGGATACATGGGAGCGGTGGAAGGATGCCCTGAGCAGGAAGGCACCGATCTGTCCGATCATCAGGATGCCGGCCAGGATGGCGATCAAACGGACATTCAGACGCATATCGCCGTTGAGAACATGGCTGAACTCGTGACCAACGACGCCCTGGAGCTCATCACGGGTGAGTTGTGTCAGGGCCCCATGGGTCACCACCATGACCGCCTCGCCGGGCGTATAGCCGGCCACAAAGGCGTTGATGCCGGTCTCGTGGTCCATCACGTAAAGCTCGGGCACACTGATGCCGCTGGCGATGGACATTTCTTCCACGATATTGCGAAGCCTACGCTCGTCGGTGTCCCTGGTGGCGGGGTCAATCGCACGGGCGCCGACCATTTTTGCAACACGCTCGCCACCGCCCGACAGGTCCGCCCAGCGGATCAGAGAGCCAATACCGATCAGGGCAACGACCGCTATCGCTGTATACAGCCCATGGCGGCTCAGTAGCCAGTCGGCAAACGCCAGCCCGGTGTATTCGCTGCGGGTTACCAGATAACCCACCAGACAAACCAGGAGCGTGATGATCACGACCGCGGCCAGAAACAGAGCCACCAGCAAGCCCGTGTTGCGACGGGCGCTGGCCTGGCGCTGGAAAAAACCGGGATGTGCCATGGCAACGGGCCTCAGAAGGCGACTTTCGGCGCCTGACGGGCCTCAGGAGATTCCAGCTCCAGCTGGGAGGAAGGTTTGAAAGCGAACAGTCCGGCCACGATGTTGTTGGGGAACTGTTCACGGAAGATGTTGTAGCCCATGACGCCATCGTTGTAGGCCTGGCGGGCAAAGGAAACCCGGTTCTCTGTGCTGGAAAGCTCTTCCATCAACTGCTGGATGGTTTCGTTGGCTTTAAGCTCTGGGTAGTTTTCCGCCACGGCGTAAAAGTTGGCGAGCGCCTTAGAGAGCATGTTCTCGGCGCTTCCCAGGCGCTGGATTTTGCCTCCATCTGCTGGGTCGCCCGCAGCGTCCTTCTGAGCGCTGACCGCATTATTCCGGGCTTCCATCACTTCGGTAAGGGTGTTGCGCTCGTGGGAAAGGTAGGCCTTGGCCGATTCCACCAGGTTGGGAATCAGGTCGTGGCGGCGCTGGAGTTGAACATCAATCTGGGCAAATCCGTTCTTGAACTGGTTTCTCAGGGATACCAGGCGGTTGTAGATAAACACGATGTAGACAACAACGACTGCAATAACAATCAGGCCGATCAGTGTGGTTCCCATGGGCGGCTCCTTGCGTTCCTGGTGGGGTGACTCAGTGGTCAGACATTATTCTCGACAATTTTGTTGTGAAAGCCAGCAACAAATACCTCGAAATCGTGGGGTTTGAGCGGCTTGCTGAAGTAGTAGCCCTGGGCCAGTTTGCAGCCACGCTGCGCGAGGTAGTATTCCTGTTCAGCTGTCTCAACGCCTTCAGCCACCACCGTCAGATTCAGGCTCTTGCCAAGGTCGATGATGGTGTTGGCAATGCGGGTGTCTTCCTCGTTGACAAGCAGGTCATGAATGAACTGCTTGTCGATTTTCAGATGCTGGACCGGCATGCGCTTGAGGTAGGTCAGGGAAGAGTAACCGGTACCGAAATCATCCACCGCTATGCTGATGCCCGCTTTATGCAGGCGTTTCAGCTTCTTCACGGCGTCTTCCAGATTGGTCATGAAACTGGTTTCGGTCACTTCCAGTTCAAGACGTCCGGCGGGGATGTTGTGGCGTTTCAGGGTATCCAGAATCTCGTCCACGATGTGGTTCTGACGTAATTGTACCGCTGAAAGGTTGATCGCAATGCGCAGGGGCATGCCGTCTCTGGCCCAGCGCGCCGCCTGCCAGCAGGCCTGATCCAGAACCCACTGGCCGATTTCCACGATACTGCCGTTCATCTCGGCCACCGGTATGAAGTGATCCGGTGGCACAAGGCCCTTCTCTGGATGTTCCCAGCGAATCAGAGCTTCCGCCCCGATAATCCGGTGGGTTTCCAGGTTGATCTGTGGTTGGTAAACCAAGTGGAACTGCTGGTTGTGGAGCGCGATGGAGAGATCTTTCTCAAGCTGTTTACGTTCACGAATTTCCTGGTCAACGCTGGCAACGTAGAACTGGAAATAATTGTGTCCGCCTTCCTTGGCCAGGGCCATGGTTTGTTCGGCGTTTTGCAGCAACCTGTCGGCTTGACTCGCGTCTCCTGGAAATAGGGCGATGCCGAGGGTGGCGGTCATGGTGATGGTCTGCTCATCGAAGATCATCGGGCTGCTTAGGGTGGCCAGTATACGGTCGGCAGTGTCGGCGGCCTGAAATCCGTCTCTCAATCCCTTCTCCACCACAACAAACTGGTCGCTGCCCAGTCGGGCGATGGTAAAGCGCGTACCGCCGAGCTTCTGCGTAAGGCGATCGGCCACGGTTTGCAGGATCATGTCGCCGGTGCGGAAACCGCACTGCTCGTTGATGGACTTGAAGTCATCGATGCCACAACAGATCAGTGACAGGACCAAGTTGTCATCACTGGCGTCTGCAATATCGGCCTGGAGCAACTCCATGAAGGTGTCTCGGCTGGGCAGGCCGGTTAGCTGATCGTACCTTGAGAGCCGGGTAACACGATCTTCTGCTTCCCGGTGGCGGGTCTGGCTGTCGCCAATCGCAACCAGGAGGTTGTTGGTGGCGTTGACCCAAAGGCCCAATTCATCTTTCTGATGGCCGTGAGGCAGGTGGATCAGATTGTCATCGGGGTGATCCGGGTTGACCTGTTTAACTGAGCGTACAATTCGTAGCAGTGGGCGCGTCAGCAGTAGATGGAAAACCACAAACAGCACCATTCCGAGAATGACGGCAATAGCGATGCCGGAGGCGAAGGTGATGGAAGCGCGCTCAAGCCAGGTTCGGGCAGCCGGACCGGTGTCGTACTTTAGTTCAAGGTAACCGTAAACATTGCCGGTGCCAGTGTCCCGGGAAAGCTCTTTGCGATAGTAACGTTCAGATTCAAAAATCGGGTCCGTAATCCGGCGGGAGGCGCTTTCTTTCAAAGGGCGGTCACGGCTGCCGAGAGGTTCGCCGTCGGGGTGGGTAATGCGTGCGACACGCATGGCTTCCTGAGCAAACAGGCCGTCGACCACCTGTTGGGCAAGGTCAGCATCGATACTGAAAACGGCCTGGGTTGATGCGTCCTTGACCAGTGCCATGGTTTGCCGCGCCTGATCATCGAGAGACTGCGATACCCGTCCGGCATCAAGGATGACCTGCACGGTGCTGACGATGACCCCACTAATTAACGCCACGGCGAGTACCCATCGCAGCACCCGGTACCCCAGGCGATGTTCTACCTCATAAGAATTTTGCATGGAGGCCTGTTTGATTCGTTCCAACTGAATGAGACCCGGTATCGCTCACCTGGGGCAAAGGGGCTCTCGGCTGACATATTCTTTTTCAAGTATGGTTCAGTTTTTACCTACTGTACCCAGTATCGGCAATTCTTCCAGATAATTCAGGCTACGGGTGTATCAATTTGTAAGATCGTTTGTATCACAGATACGAAAACGCCCGCGAAGTGCGGGCGTTTTTGCGTGCAGGTTGTGGCCTGCAAGGTATCCGAAGCGCTGTTATGCCAGGTTTTCGTTGACGAAATCCCAGTTAACCAGTTTCCAGAACGCTTCCAGATAATTCGGACGGGAATTGCGATAGTCGATGTAGTACGCGTGTTCCCAGACGTCGACCGTCAGTACCGGCTTGTCGGCGGTTGTCAGCGGCGTTTCGGCATTGCTGGTATTAACAATGGCAACGCTGCCGTCGGCCTTCTTCACCAGCCAGGTCCAGCCTGAACCAAAGTTGTTGGCGGCCTTGTCGTTAAATTCTTTCTTGAAGTCTTCGAAAGAACCAAAGGCTTTTTCGATCGCGTCCTTGGCCGCTCCCGTAGGCTCACCACCACCGTTCGGGCTCAGGCAGTGCCAGTAAAAGGTGTGGTTCCAGACCTGGGCAGCGTTGTTGAACAGTGGGCCGCTGGCGCTCTTGATAATGTCTTCGAGCGATTTGTTGGCGTTGTCGGTGCCTTCGACCAGACCGTTGAGCTTGGTTACGTAAGTGTTGTGGTGCTTGCCGTAATGGTACTCAAGAGTCTCCTGAGAGATGTGTGGTTCCAGTGCGTTCTTTTCATAGGGCAGTGCGGGAAGTTCAAATGCCATGAGGTCGTTCTCCCTGATTCTCTCTGTTTATGTGTATGTAAGCCATTATTAAATATAGGGGCGCTTTGAGTTATATCAACCCCTTGTGTGCACCCTGCCTACTGCTCAGACAGGGTGCTCTTAAACTCTGGACAACCGGGTAAAAACTGGGCGCAGTTCTTTACCCGCCAGACCAATTCTTCGTAGCTGTCCGCCAGAACGGTCACATGGCCAAGTTTCCGGCCCGGGCGCTCGCCTTTATTGTAGAGGTGTACATGAGCGTAAGGCAGTTCAAGGATTCGTTCAATGTCGCCATGCTCGGCAATAATGTTGATCATGCAGCTGACACCTCGAGCGTCGGTGCTTCCCAAGGGGTGGCCGCTCACGGCGCGGATGTGGTTCTCGAACTGGCTGGTCATGGCACCCTCGATGGTCCAGTGCCCAGAGTTGTGGACCCGCGGTGCCATTTCGTTGGCGACCAGACCTTCGGCGGTTTCAAAGAGTTCAAGCGTTAGTACGCCGACGTAATTCAGTTCGTTCAGCAGCGCCTTGATGTAACGTTCTGCGTCTTCCCGGACATGTTTTTCCAGCTTTGGTGCCGGAGCAATGGAATAACGCAGGATGCCTTCGTGATGAGCGTTTTCCGCCATCGGATAGAAGGCCAGTTCGCCAACCTCGGCACGCACGGCAATAATGGAGACTTCGCGGCGAAACTCGACGAATTTCTCGACGATCAGACGCGGATGACCAATGGATTTCCAGGCCTCTGCTGCGTCTTCCGGTGAACGAAGAACTGCCTGTCCCTTGCCGTCATAACCTTCGGTGTTGGATTTGGCAACCACCGGGCAACCGAGTTCTTCGGCAGCGGCCTGCAATGACTCTGCGCTGTCTGCAATTCTCCATTCTGGTGTGGGAATGCCAAGCTCGCCAAAGAGCGTCTTTTCAGCTTCTCGATTCTGGCAAACCTGCAGCGCTCGGGGGCAGGGGTGAACCGGCTTTTCTTTGGCAATTCGCTCTGCTACGTCCACCGGCAAGTGTTCGAACTCATAGGTGACCCGATCTACCCGGGAAATGAGGTCGTCCAGGTATTGACCGTCTCGATCAATAATCACTTCACCCAGCCCGGCACTGGGATTACCGGACATATCATAGAAAACAAACGTCTTGGCCAACGGGTAGCCAGCCAGAGCCAACATCCGGCCAAGCTGACCGGCCCCTAAAACACCAATTCTCATTCGTTGTCTCCTGCCTTTAATTAGTAGGCATCTGCATTAGTTCGGGGAGTGGGTGGGGGATGCTTTCCAAAACTGTGTGGAGCCATGGATGGCGGAGC
>NZ_DELU01000007.1:0-6731 GCF_002352785.1 Marinobacter sp. UBA2688 | reverse complement strand
CCAAGCGCCACATGGATGTGCCGCAAGGAGCGTGTTTTGGAAAGCATCCCCCACCCGCTCGTACACCAAAGTCCGATGCCTGATTATTGATCGCTGGGATCAGGATTATCCAGGATTGTCTGTGTCTGTGTAGCGCGAAACTCATCGACCGCTATACGGACATCGTCCTTGAATGTACCGATAATCTGAGCCGCCAGCAGGCCAGCGTTAGTGGCACCGGCTTTACCAATTGCCAGGGTGCCAACCGCAATGCCGCCGGGCATTTGTACGATGGACAGCAGCGAATCAAGACCGTTGAGTGCTTTGGACTGGACGGGAACACCAAGGACCGGCAGTGACGTTTGTGACGCGACCATGCCAGGCAGGTGAGCAGCACCGCCCGCGCCTGCAATGATCACCTTCAGGCCCCGATCAGAGGCAGTCTTGGCATAATCAAACAGCAAATCCGGCGTACGGTGGGCAGAGACAACCTTCGTCTCGTAAGGCACGCCCAGCTTGTCCAGCATCTCGGCGGCGTGTTCCATGGTGGGCCAGTCAGACTTCGAGCCCATGATGAGTCCTACAAGCGGCTGCATATGCAACAGTCCTGATATGTGAGAAAGCCGGACATTGTATGTAAGGCCCCGTGGCCATGCAAACAGTCGATGGCCAAGGAGCGCATACTGTCAGCTCTCCTGGCCGTCATTTTGCTGAGTCGCAAGGTACGGGTATTATCGTGCTTTATTAACGTTACCGTCCATATACCGGAGCTGTTATGGAACCAATCCGTCCAGATGATGATGAAGTACGTACCGGCGTGCCCGGCAATAAAGTGGAAGAGCGCAAAAAACGCCAAGCACCCGTGCCAGAGTCGGCCGGTAATGGCGGCCCGGGCAAACCTGCTGGAAAACGCCGGAAAACATCTGGCGGTGGTGGTTCGGGCCGCAGTGCAGTGTTGTTGATCGCGCTGTTGATTGTTGCCGGAGCGGCGGGCGCTGGCTGGTATCAGCAAGAGCAGCGTATACAGGCACTGGAAGGTCAGCTGGAAGAAGCGGATTACTGGGCGCGCCAAAGCAAACTGGCGCTGGCCCGGTTTGAGGGGGAGCTTTCCGAGACCGGCGAGAACCTGCAGGAGAAAGGGCAATCCATTGAAGACACGCTGGCGTCCCACAAGGAACGCCTCAATACGGCTGACAGCGAGATCGCCAAGCTGTGGGGGGTTGCTAATGACCGCAACCGCAAGCGGCTCGACGACCACCAGGCCAGGTTGGAATCTTTGAGGTCAGATGTGGATAGCGGCAACAGCCAGCGGGAAGCATTGTCTGCCTCGGTCAAGGAGCTGGAGGCAACGGTGTCCTCCAGGCTGGACAAGGTTCAATCGGACTTTGAGCGGCAGCTTACCGCCGTTCGCGAAACTGGCCAGGAGAATACCTCACAATTGACGAAGCTGGATGAATCCCTGGCCGGAGTGGACAAGCTGGTAGAGCGCCAGCTGTTGCGTTTCGAGCGAGAGCAAAACCTCACCATTGATGGCCTGGAAAGCCGTATTGCAGCGCTGGAAAAGGCCACCAATAACCTGTCCAGCGGCAGCCAGCTGGATGCCGTTCGCAAAGATCTGGCGGGGCTGAGGGAAACCGTGTCTTCGATTGACTCTTCGCGGGCGCAATTAACCTCAAGGCTGGTTCGCCTGTCGGAAGAGGTCAATGATCTGCGCTCGCGGATGTCCGGCCAATAGAAGGCGGCTGCGAACGGGTACGCAGGCACAGCAGGGCAAGCAGGGCCTGCTGTGCTTTGTAACAGTTTGTATTCATCCCTTGCGGTAGCTCTCAGTTCCGCGAGATTGCAGTTGTTATGATCGGGACAACTCGCGAAAGGATGAAGAGTGCACAACAATGACAACCCGATTTCTTTTTCCCGGTTTTCCCCGGCCACTGGCGGCCGTATTTGTGGCTTTGCTGTTGGTTTCTGGTGCCGGCTGCACGGTGTACCAGTCCATCGGTAAAAGCGTTGGCTCGTTTTTGCACCCGGTATCCGGGCACGATTTCGTTCATATCGGCAATGATGAGTGGGATCGCAGCAATGCGGTTCTCTATTTCTACCGCACCCATTCCCAGTGGGCTGCGGACGAGATCGAGGCGCCAAGCGTTTACATAGACGACCACCACTATTTCAATATTCGAAACGACAGTTTTACCTGGCTTGAAGTTGCCCCTGGCGAGCGGCATATCGCCATCCGCCGGCCACTGCTGGGGCTTGAGGGGCTCAATTCGTTCAGCCTGAGCCTGATTGCAGACGCCACGCTCAAGGTCGAACCCGGAAGGGTGTATTACCTGCGCTATAACGAGTTGCAAGAGCCGGAGAGTAACCATCCGGAACTCGCCGAGGACCACCCCCTGAGGTCTGGCGACTTGCAGCTCGTGACCCGTGACTACGCCATGCAGGCCAAAGAAATTGTCTCCACGCGTTTTCTGAATAGTGATTTGCTTGCCCCTAATCACGCTGCGACCTCCATTGTTGAGGTGAATGAGGACGCAGACTACGAGCGCAATCTGGTTCTTCTGGAAGAGGAGCGAGCGGCTGAAATCGAGCGCCTGAGAGAACAGGGGAAGTATGACGAAACGCCTTGGTACTGGCCCTTTGGCGGTGGCCCTACGGTGCCTCTTGAAAGCGATCGTCGATTGCGGGAACTGGAGCGGGAGTATGCGGCGTTGGAACAGGAGCGGGAGCGTCGGGAAGAGGCAGAATCCGGTGGCGGTTGGTGGATATTCTAACGTCGCCGATCTGGTGTACTGCGAATTGTTGTTTCCGGTTTCGGTTACTAGACTGTGAGGTGTCCGTATTCAGAGGGTTGCCGGATCATGTCGCTGAGAGATTCATTACAACTAACGTTTCGCCGGCTTTCCGGAGAATTGCTTCCCGAGGCACTGGAAAACGCAGGCCACCGGATAGCTAGCCTCAGAAAACGTCTTGATCATCTCAATTGCTCGCTGGCGGAGCGGGCATTGCCTGCGGATCGAAAGTCGCGTGTGAACGAGCTGTCACTTGATCACAAGGCGAGGAAGGCAGGACAGAAAGCCACTCGGTTGAAGTCTGTGAAGGCGGCAAAGAAAACCGGGAGTGATAAACAGGCTTGATTGAAAATTGTACATTTTTTAACGAGTTGCAGGTTTTTTGAGAAAAACTCCGGAAAAAATTTGACACCGCCAGACAAATGCTTAAAATGCGCGTCTCACTTGGTTGAGACAGCAACGCTGACTCACCAGTGTGCTGTAAAAGTGGGCGGTTAGCTCAGCTGGGAGAGCATCGCCCTTACAAGGCGAGGGTCACTGGTTCGATCCCAGTACCGCCCACCACTTTTCAGCATCACCGGGCCACCCCGCCCGGTTTCAGGTCCCTAAGGCCGATCAGGCCGGGATTGATGCGGAGCGGTAGTTCAGCTGGTTAGAATACCGGCCTGTCACGCCGGGGGTCGCGGGTTCGAGTCCCGTCCGCTCCGCCATTTTTTTGTTTCCAGATCCCGGGTGGTTAGCTCAGCTGGGAGAGCATCGCCCTTACAAGGCGAGGGTCACTGGTTCGATCCCAGTACCACCCACCATTTTCCCCCTCGTTATTTTCCAATCAACGATTGCCCGCAAACCCGAACAACGTTCCCGTTCACGCCGTTTGATGCAGGATTGCAGTACCACGCAATAGCCTCGGCCACGTCGACTGGCAAACCGCCCTGAGACAAGCTGTTCATGCGCCGGCCGGCTTCGCGAATGGTAATAGGCATAGCGGCTGTCATCTGGGTTTCGATGAACCCGGGCGCTATTGCGTTGATGGTCACGCCGTTTTTCACCTGTTTTGCCATCGCCTCTACATAGCCGATCACGCCGCACTTGGCGGTGGAGTAATTGGTCTGGCCAAAGTTGCCAGCAATGCCGCTGATGGAGGAAATGCAGACAATGCGTCCGTTTTCACACAGCAGCTCCTGGTGCATCAGCTCTTCGTCGATCAGTTCCTCGGCCGTCAGGTTCACGGCAATGGTCATATCCCAGAAGTGCTCGGGCATGTTGCCCAGGGTTTTGTCACGGGTGATGCCGGCGTTGTGGATAACCAGGTCAATGCCTTCGAAGTGCTCCTTCACAAAGTCTGCAATCTGCTTTGGTGCCTTTTCGTCTGTAATGTCGCACGCCATCGCCTTGCCCTTGATGGGGGTCATAACCTTTTGCAGGTCTTCCATGGCTGGTGGGATATCCAGGCCAATGACCGTGGCGCCGTCCCGCGACAGGGTTTCGGCAATAGAGGCGCCAATGCCGCGGGAGGCACCGGTTACCAGCGCGACTTTTCCGGCCAGCGGCGCGACTGGGTTGGTGGCGTGAGCGGTCGCTCCCTTACTGATGCGGGTTACCTGGCCAGAGACATAGGCCGATCGGGGCGATAAAAAGAACCGGATGCTGGATTCCAGCTGCTGTTCGGCCCCGGGGGCCATCCAAAGCAGGTTCGCGGTAGCTCCTTTCTTGCCGACTTCCTTGCCGACACTGCGTACGAAGCCTTCCAGAGCCTGGTGAGCGGCGGCCTTGGCGGGTTGGCGGCAGGTGCCAGGGTCCTGGCCTATCACCAGTACTCTGCCGTTGCCCGCCAGCTTGCGGATGGTGGGGTGAAAGAACTCGTAAACCGCTTTCAGATCGGTGGTGTCTTTCATGCCTGTGGCATCAAACACAAGGGCGGAGAATTTGCGATCAATGTCCGCGTTCAGGGGCAAGGCTTCGGCCTTGTTGCCGCTTTTGGCAGAATCGTTCAGAGTATCCATGGCGCTGGCATGAAAGAGTTTTGCGGCGCTGGCGCCCAGCACCTTTCCAATCATCGAGATAGCTTTGCTGCTGTTGGCAGCGCCGATCAGCACGTCGCCCTCAATAAACGGCTGGTCCGCGCGCTTCCAGCGTTTCAGGGGAACCGGGGCGGGCAGCCCCAGGGACTGGGCGGCGGTCTTGCCAAACGGAGTATTGACGAACTTGAGATAGCGATCAGACATGGCATTTTCCTTTTGCGAAACGAATATCGGCGTACAGGTTAAAGAATCCGGCCGCTTTTGAATTGACTCAATGCCCTGTTACGGTTGTCAGGGATGCCAATGAGCCGGGCCCGGTTGGCGCTAGACTGCAACGCAACGGATACACTCGTTTAAACAGGACATCATCATGGCACAGGCACCGAAAAGCACCCAAAAGAAAACGTCGACGGCAAAGAAGACCACGGCCGCTAAAAGCGATATCCGCCGGGTTGCCATTATTGGTGGCAACCGGGTTCCTTTTGCCCGCTCCAATACCGCGTATAGCAAGGTCAGCAACCAGGAGTTGCTGACCAGTGCGCTGCGAGGACTGGTTGATCGCTTCGGGCTGGAGGGGCAGCGCCTTGGAGAGGTCGTTGCTGGCGCGGTTATCAAACACTCCAGGGATTTTAACCTGACCCGGGAATCCGCGCTGAGTAGCGGCCTAGCGCCGGAAACACCCGCCTACGATATCCAGCAGGCCTGCGGTACGGGCCTCGAAGCGGCCATTCTGGTGGCCAACAAGATTGCGTTAGGGCAGATCGAGTGCGGCATCGCTGGCGGCACTGATACCACCTCGGATGCGCCGATTGGGGTAGGCGAGGGTCTGCGTGAAATTCTTCTGGATCTGAATCGGGCCAAGACAGCCGGAGAACGCCTGAAAGTGCTCAGTCGTTTTCGTCCGAGCCATCTGAAACCGGAAATTCCGCAAAACGGCGAACCCAGAACGGGGTTGTCCATGGGGGGGCACTGTCAGATTACCGCCCGCGAGTGGTCCATCCCCCGCGACGAGCAGGACAAGCTGGCCTATGAGAGCCATCAGAAACTGGCATCCGCATATGATGAAGGTTTTTTCAAGGACCTGATGACTCCACTGGCAGGCCTGGAGAAAGACAACATTCTGCGCCCGGACACGACCCTTGAAAAGCTGGCGACGCTCAAGCCCGTATTTGATCGTGAGAACGGCACCATGACCGCCGCCAACAGCACTGCGCTGACGGATGGTGCCTCCTGTGTGCTGCTGGCCAGCGAAGAGTGGGCAAAAGCCAACAACATGGAGATCAAGGCGTACCTGACGTTCTCCGAGGTGGCTGCAGTGGACTTCGTCGACAAGAAGGAGGGCCTGCTGATGGCACCTGCTTACGCCGTGCCACGCATGCTGGAAAAAGCCGGGCTGACGCTGCAGGATTTCGACTTCTACGAAATCCATGAAGCGTTCGCCGCCCAGGTGCTCTCCACCCTGAAGGCCTGGGAAGACCCTGCGTTCTGCAAGGACCGGTTGGGTCTGGAAAAGCCGCTGGGGAGCATTGATCGAAACAAACTGAACGTCAAGGGCAGCAGTCTGGCCACCGGCCATCCCTTCGCGGCGACCGGTGGGCGTATCGTGGCCACTCTGGCGAAGCTGCTGGAAGAGAAAGGCAGTGGCCGTGGCCTGATCTCCATCTGCGCCGCAGGGGGGCAGGGGGTGACGGCCATACTTGAGCGGTAAGTTGGCGAAAAAATTCATTTTTCCCTTTGACAGACGCATCAACGCCCCGTACTATGCGCACCTCGTTGATCGGGGCCTTACCCGGTTAACCACCAGTTTGATGCGGGGTGGAGCAGTCTGGTAGCTCGTCGGGCTCATAACCCGAAGGTCGTAGGTTCGAATCCTGCCCCCGCTACCATATCAATAAGGGCCGGTCTTTGACCGGCCCTTATTCGTTGTGCGCCAGGCATGGCG
>NZ_DELU01000001.1:7918-19608 GCF_002352785.1 Marinobacter sp. UBA2688 | reverse complement strand
CCGGGGTTCGTCAGCAATCTGAGCCGGGCGACGCCCGGCTCTTTCCGTTAGGTGTTGCAGGCCGTTCAATGCTGCAGGATCTGCTTCAGGAACTTCTGGGTCCTGGGCTCCTGCGGGTTGGTGAAGAAATCGTGGGGCGGCGCCTCTTCAACGATTTCACCACCGTCCATGAAAATCACCCGGTCAGCCACCGTCTTGGCGAAGCCCATCTCATGGGTAACGCACAACATGGTCATGCCACTGCCCGCCAGCTCAATCATGACGTCCAGCACCTCCTTGATCATCTCAGGGTCCAGCGCGGACGTCGGCTCGTCAAACAGCATGATTTTCGGCTTCATACACAGCGCCCTGGCGATAGCCACCCGCTGTTGCTGACCGCCGGAAAGCTGACCTGGGAATTTGTTGGCCTGGTCCGGAATTTTCACCCGTTCCAGATACTCCATCGCCGTAGCCTCAGCTTCCTTGCGCGGCGTTTTCCGCACCCAGATCGGCGACAGGCAGCAGTTCTCGAGCACCGTCAAATGCGGGAACAGGTTGAAATGCTGAAACACCATGCCAACCTCGCGCCGGACGCTGTCGATCTGACGTACATCGTCGGTCAGTTCCACGTCGTCGACAATGATTTTGCCTTGCTGGTGTTCCTCTAACCGGTTGATACAGCGAATGAACGTGGATTTACCCGAACCGGAGGGGCCACATATCACGATGCGCTCGCCATGGCGAACCGCCAGGTTGAGGTCCTTCAGCACGTGGAAATCGCCGTACCACTTGTGCATGCCCTCCACCCGAATAATATCGGACTTGCCAACGTCCGAGGACGGTGACGATTGCGTATCAGGAGTTTGCGTTTGTTCTGTCATTGGTTTACCCATCAGGTTCTGTGACCGGTATCTAGTTTGCGCTCAAGGTTCTGGCTGTATCGGGAGATGCCGAAGCAAAACACCCAGAAACAGAACGCCACAAAGACATACCCCTCCACGGCCACGTTCTGCCAGGCGGGGTCCGTAACCGTCGATTGAACGGTGCCGAGAATATCGAATAGCCCGATAATCAGCACCAGCGTTGTGTCCTTGAACAACGAGATAAACGTATTAACGATGCCGGGAATAACAAGCTTGAGCGCCTGGGGTAGGATAATCAGTCCCATTTTCTTCCAGTATCCAAGGCCCAACGCACTGGCGGCTTCGTACTGCCCACGGGGAATCGCCTGCAGGCCGCCGCGAATGACCTCCGCCATATAAGCCGATTGCCAGAGCGTGATACCGATGAGTGCCCGCGCCAGTTTCTCGAAGTTCATGCCCTCCGGAAGGAACAACGGCAGCATCACCGAGGCCATAAACAGAACCGTAATCAACGGGACTGCTCGCCACACTTCGATGAAAACCACACAGAGCCCACGGATGATCGGCATCTCGGAGCGACGCCCCAGCGCCAGCAAGGTGCCGATTGGCAGCGAGGCAATGATGCCGATATACGCCAGAATCAGCGTCAGCATCAGCCCACCCCACTTCGAACTCTGAACCTCCTCCAGGCCAAACACGCCACCCGGAATCAGGAAGTAGCCGACAATCGGCAGCCCGGTCAGTCCGAACAATCCCAGCCATTTACGGCCAGGAAAGCGTTCAATGAACTGAGGCGCGAAAGACAGTGCCAGCAGGCCGAACATGATGTCCACGCGCCACTGGAATTCCTCGGGGTAAAACCCGTAGATAAAGAAATTAAGCCGCTGGTTGATAAACAGCCAGCAGGCTCCCGCTCCGGTACAGTCACTCGGGTCGCTGCCCTGGAAGTTCGCATCCAGCAATACCCAATTGAGCAAGGGACCCACGCTGGTCACGATCAGGTAGCCCACCAACAGGGTCAGAATCGTGTTGTGCCAGCTTGAAAACAGGTTCTCCCGCGCCCACCGGACAGGATCAATGCGTTTTTTCGGCGCCTTCATGGTTGACTCAGCCATCATCGCTCCTTAATCGCTACAGCCCGGTTATAGATATTCATAAACAGGGAGATCAACAGGCTGATGGTGAGATAAACAGCCATGGTAATGGCCACAACTTCCACGGCCTGGCCGGTCTGGTTCAGCGTGGTTCCCATGAACACCGCGACCAGATCGGGGTAACCGATGGCCGTGGCGAGTGAGGAGTTCTTCACCAGGTTAAGATATTGGCTCGTCAACGGCGGGATAATCACCCGCATCGCCTGGGGAATCACCACCAACCTGAGCGTAAGACCATTCGGAAGGCCTAGTGCCTTCGATGCCTCAGTCTGCCCCTTGCTGACCGAGAGGATGCCGGACCGAACGATTTCCGCGATGAAGCTGGCGGTGTACAGGGACAAGGCAATCCATAGCGCCGCCAGTTCCGGAATGATGGAAATGCCACCACCGAAATTGAAGCCCTTCAGTGCTGGCAAATCCCATTCCAGGGGCTGACCGGCTAGGAGGTACGACACTATCGGAACCAGAACCAGAATGCCCACGCCAACCTTGAACGTCGGGAAAATCGCTCCGGTCGCCAGTTGGCGCTTCTTGGCCCATATACGAATGCCAATGACGGCTGCAATGGCCGCGAGAACGCCTCCCCACACCAGGCCAAAGCCATCCTGAGTCACCGGCTCCGGCACATACAGGCCACGATTGTTGAGGAAAAAAGCTCCACCGACGTCCACGCTCTGGCGCGGTGAAGGCAGGCTGCTGAGCACAGCAAAGTACCAGAAGAAAATCTGCAGCAGCAGGGGGATGTTGCGGATCACTTCGATATAAGCCAGAGAGACTTTGGCAACCAGCCAGTTACTAGAAAGCCTGGCAACACCGATGATGAAACCGAGGATAGTGGCGGTCACCACACCCATTGCCGATACCAGAAGGGTATTGGTCAGGCCGACCCAAAAGGTTCGACCGTACGACATGGTGGCGTCGTAGGGGACCAGGCTCATGATGATGCCGAACCCGGCTGATTCATCAAGGAACCCGAAACCGGTGCTTATGCCACGGCTTTCCATGTTGGAGAGCGTATTGTCGATAAGAACCCAGCCACCCCAGAAGACGAGGGCAATGGCTACTACCTGGAAAAAAATAGCGCGAACCCGCGGGTCGTACCAGGGCTTTGGCCCCGCAGGTTTGGAATCAAAGGTTTGTTTTTTCATGCATGTTCCCGGAAAGCTAGCCCGCGACGAAACGAATCACAGATGTCAGTGGGCGGCTCCAACGGGAGCACGCCCACTGGGTGCTTTCAGGTATTAACGTACCGGAGGTGCGTACATAACACCGCCTTCGGTCCACAGGGCGTTGATGCCCCGCTCCAGACCAAGCGGAGTGTCCGGGCCTACGTTGCGATCGTACATCTCGCCGTAGTTGCCGACCTGTTTGACGATCTTGGCGCCAAAATCACCCGGCAGACCAAGCTTGGCTCCCATGTCGCCATCAGTGCCCAGCAGGCGCTGGATGTTCGGGTTATCTGACTTCAGCATGTCGTCAACGTTAGCGCTGGTGACACCCAGTTCTTCTGCGTTGATCTGCACAGCCAGCACCCACTTCACGATATTGAACCACTGGTCGTCACCCTGGCGCACGACCGGCCCAAGGGGCTCCTTGGAGATGGTGTTGGGAAGGATCTTGGCCGAATCGGGGTCGGACAGTTTGGAGCGAAGTGCCGCAAGCTGTGAACGGTCTGAGGTCAGCACGTCACAACGACCGGACGCAAAGCCCTGGACCGTCTGTTCAGATGTATCAAATACAATGGGTTTGTATTCCATGCCCTTGGCGCGGAAGTAGTCCGACAGGTTGAGCTCGGTGGTTGTACCGGCCTGGATACAGACAGTCGCACCGTCCAGTTGTGTGGCATCGTCCACGCCGATGCCTTTGTTCACCAGGAAGCCCTGACCGTCGTAGTAGTTAACACCGGCGAAGTTGAGACCCAGCGATGCATCCCGGGTAAGTGTCCACGTGGTATTACGTGACAGCATGTCTATTTCACCCGACTGGAGTGCGGTAAAACGCTCTTTCGCGGTCAAAGGCGTGAACTCGACCGCCTTGGCGTCCCCAAAAATCGCAGCGGCTACGGCACGACAGGTGTCGACGTCTATACCGGTCCAGTTACCTTTGTCGTCCGGCTGTGAAAACCCGGGAAGACCACTGGTTACACCACACTGCAAATGCCCTTTTTCCTTGACGCTTTCAAGCGTCGTAGCCGCACTGGCAACCGAAGCGGTAAAAACTCCACACAGCATGGCTGCGCCGACGGCAATCGACTTGGCGTTCTTCATTATTTTATCTCCAAAATTCCGTTGGTTAGAGGTGCACAGAATATGAGCAATTTACGAGCCAGATATACCAACGTGTTGATTTATAGTATTTGTTTTATCAAACAAGCAGCCTCGAATACTGTCTTCAACCTCTACAGGCCACAACTTTGTGCAGCGAATGCCTCACATCAGCACGCGCTGACAGACCATAGGGCAGGCAATTTCTCAACCGCTTCCCTATAAAGTAGAAGGCGTTCGCGAATTGGACCAGTTTTCACGAATTATTTTGGTGAGACCAAAGTATGATCCGGCTCCCGATAGCTTTCCAAACGACTGAGCCAGCCCGTCAGCCAGCGTTCTCGTTCGATCGGAGCGTCGGCGTTCCCGGCCCGACGGGTCAATACTTCAGCGGCTGCGCTTCTGAATCGCTCAAGAGTCGGCCGGTCATCGCCTTTCATGGCAAGAAGGACCTGTAACAACCCCCATCCTTCACCGTTGTATTGCTCCGTGGCGGCCAGCCCCTCCCCCTTGAAGTTTACATAGTCAATGACGGCATAAACCCCGCCGGACGTACTGACCAGTTCCTCAAGATGCCGCTTTACACGTGCTCGTTGGGCGTCAGGAGCTGCCTGCATGACACGTAACAGGGAGCTACTGGCCCGCTGGACAATAAAGCCGGCCTGGAGATCCCGGGTCGCCAGCAGAAACTCCCTCAGTTCGGCAACACGGGCAGAATCTGCCACCTCGAGAAAAGCGGCCCTGTCAGGCCATGGTGCGTCAAATGGGTCCAGCCGTGCGAGCCAGCGGGGCAATGGTGCGTCACGCTCGGCCATGTACCGGATCAGTGCGGGAAAGCTTTCTACGAACCGCCCCTCCACTGCCGACGGATACCAGATAAAATGCCCGATACCGAGCGACGGAAAGGCTTCACCTTCGTTCCAGTGCACAAGGCAGGCTTTCTTCGCAGAACATTCATTACGAAAAATCTGCTGCCCCACCCAATCGAGCTCAGCCTCACTTAGCGTAATCGTAGGTGCGCTTAGGTCCTGCACGCCTGTCGATTCCGCTTCTGCCTGCGCGGGATCCATTTCATCGGAGCACCCTGACAGGGTAAAAATGATCAGCCATCCGATTACCAGTGATTCATAAACGTTCCGCGACATTGCCAGCCTCCAGCCGGTAGCGATAACCTGTTTGTTTGGCACCCGGTCTTTCACGCCTATGCTGACGACCTTAATCGCCGCTCGATACCGGACCACACTATGACATTTTTCTCTGGGCTCATGGCCAGACATTTCCGCCAGACACTGGTTTTGGCTTTCTGCTGGCTGGTTGTTGTCAGGGCGAGCTATGTGCTGCAAAGCGGTGTCGTTCCCGATCCGCTGGCAATGATTGCCGGCGACCTGGCCGGTGCGTTTGTTCTCGCTGTTTTGCTGTGCATCACAAGAGGCATTTCGAGGGTTATTCTGGTCGTGGTTCTGGGATGCGCAACGTTTGTTGCCGGCATGCACCTTACCGTTCACGGAACCCTGTTCCAGCTGTCACTGATTGGCAAGGGCGTTGATCCAACCTTTGTGACTGGCAGCCTGATCAACATTCACGCGCTCTGGCTTCCCGTCTACCTTTCCCTTGCCTGGATTCTTCATTGGCAGCACCGTCGTCTCGACACCGAAACATTGCCGGCAGGCAGGACCGGGCAGGTGGTGGTTGCGGTGCTCGTAGCCGCGGTCTATGGCGTGTCTTTCCAGAGCCTTACAACGCCCGCAAACAACGTTGTCGCCAGCTTTTTCGCCCAGATACCAGGGGCGATCATAGGGCCACTCGCCCCAGCACTATCCACGGAAGACGAGGACCTCAACGGGTCTGAAAAAGCCCTGAAAACCCTGCAGACGGCGAGCTTTTTTCGTCACCAGGTTGCCGCCCCCATTGTGAGGGACCACCCCAACGTGCTGCTGGTCATGATTGAGGGCATGTCCGGCGGTTATTTCCCAAGCCTGAGCCGCTATCACGATCTCGACCCAACCGTTACCCTGGCCAGCCTTGAAGAAAACCTGCTCCGTCATGGATTTCGTATCTACCGGAATTCGCTGAGCATGGAGCGCCAGACAGATCGCGGCACCTTTGCCATCCTGTGTGGCGAATACCCGGACTTCCGCCGGCAATCGCGGAAAATGGTTGATGTAGCTGAAGGCCGGGTTGTGGTGGACTGCATGCCCAAACACCTGAAGGAACATGGCTACCACACGGCCTACTGGCAGGCCGCGCCGTTGGATTACATGCAAAAGGGTGAGTTCATGCCGCAGGCCGGATTTATCGATGTCACCGGCGCAAAGATCTTCAACAGCCCCGAAGAAGAAGTGGAAGGTTGGGGGCCACCTGATCCGATCTATTTCAGCAACGTTGCAAAGCGTCTGCGACAGCTTGATGAGAAGCCCGGCCCGTGGATGGTCACCCTGCTGAACGTGGGGACCCATCACCCGTTTAAAATCGGAAAAGAGCCGGAGCAACAACCACCGGATGACGAATTGAGCACCGAGGACATCACACCAGAGCCTCAGGAGGCGCGCAAGAAGGCCATGAGAACCATGGAAGATGCCTTGAATCGGTTTCTTGACGACCTGGCGTCCGACGGCATTCTTGACGACACTTTAGTCATTATCACATCGGATGAGTCCGGCGGATTCATCCGCAAGGATCATGAATCCGTGCCTCTGAACAGCAACGTTGGTGTGCTGGCGATACGTCCTCCGGACAGCGATTCACTCGAAGATTACGCCAATCGTGACCAGATTGTGGCGCAAATCGATATTCCACCCACCATCCTGGATGCAACGGGGCTCGGGACAGAGGCCGGCGACATGATTGGCCGGAGCCTGATGGTCAAGCAACCGAAACAGCAACGCGACCTGTTGTTGGCGGACACCTATACCGGGCTCAAGTATTTCCTGAGGGAATCGGGGCAGCTTCTGAGCTGCAGCGAACTGATGACCGACTGCACCACTTGGCGCTTTAATCCGGAGCGACTGTTTGGCACGCTTGAGGCGACGAATGCCGAACCATTCCTGACGTTCGATGAGCGCACTGCATTGTTCAACAGGGCAGCCCTCATGAAGCCCGCAGAGGACCCCTGAGCTTGAAACTTCGATATGGGAACGGCTACCTGAATGAAGATTCTTGCACTGCACACTCTGGCATTCCTGCACGTTCATCGCCGGGCGCTGTTGGTCTTTTATCTGTTTTTCACCGGCCTCGTTCTGGCCGCCATTGCGCCGCTCTTTTCCAGCGCCCTGGCAGCGCTTCGGCCGATAACCGGTCACGCCGCCATCAGCACTGGTGGGCTGGTGCAGTTTGTGGTGTCCCCTGGCGGCTTACTATGGATCAGCGCAACGGCGACCCTGACCGCTCTCCTGGTAATCCTGCAACAGGCGGGCATGACCTGGATTGCCGCCTCCGGCGGAGGCCGCGAATACCGGATCGCCATTGCGACGCTGTGGGCTCTTGCGCGACGTTTCAAACAACTACTCACCCTCACCCTGCTGCAATTGGGCGGCCATGCGCTGATCGCTGTGCCTTTCCTGCTGGCCATAGTGGTGAGTTACCAGTGGCTGATCTCACCCCACGACATCTACTATCTGAAGCTGGAACGGCCACCCGAAGTCTGGTGGTTCCTGGGCATATCTGGTGTCGCAGCGCTGGGAATCGCCGTATGTAACGGCTGGCTTTATCTGCGCTGGGTACTATCGGTTCCCCTGCTCCTGCTGGAGCGCAGAGGTGCGCGCGATGCTCTCAGACAAAGTAGCCGCTATATCCACGGCCAGCGCCTGCCTGTGATGGGCGCAATCATCGCAGGCCTGGTCGGCCTGGCGCTGATCCCCATCGTGGTTACATGGCTGTTCCAGGCAATGGGAGGCGAGATCATAACGAGCCTGCCGGAGCGAATGGGCGTGCTGATGCCCGTCACCCTGGGCCTGATCGCGCTCTATATCCTGTTCACCCTCACCGCCGCCTTTGCCGGCATGGCGGCCTACAGCATGCTGATATACAGCGTGTATAGACAGGCAACGGGTCACCACCGTCACAGCACTGCCCAAACCCTGCCCCGGCGGGCCTCACCACTGGCGTGGTCGGCCGAGCTTTTAATCATCATCCTGGCCGCCACCCAGGCCTGGTTTGTCCTGCAATCCTTCGACCACCGGGACGATGTTTCCATTACTGCCCATCGTGGCAGTGCTTTCAAGGCGCCGGAAAACACCATGAGCGCCATAAGACAAGCCATTGAGGATGGCGCTGACTACATTGAAGTGGATATCCGCATGACCGCGGACGGCGTGCCGGTGCTTTGGCACGATACCGACATGCGACGTGTCTTCGGCCTGAACGCCAGGATCTCCGATATCACCCTGGAAGAGGCCCGTGCCCGGGACGCTGGTTCGTGGTTCGGCCCTGCGTTCAGCGATGAGCGAATCGCCACGCTGGAACAGGTCATCGAAACCACCAGAGGACAAGCCCATCTATACCTCGATCTGAAGCCCGCTCCGGAGACGCCCGACCTGACCAGGGAGGTGGTCCATATGCTGCAGCGCATGGATGCCGTGGAGAACACGGTGATTGCGGCCGCCGAATGGCGGGTCCTGGCCGAAGCGCGACAACTGGAGCCTTCGCTGAAAACCAGCCTGCTGGCACAATTCATCGTTGGTCCGCTGTGGGAGCAACACTTTGACATACTGGGCCTGCGACAGAACCGTGTCACTCCCGCCACGGTGGCTCGCACCCACCGTGCTGGCAACGAACTGCATGTCTGGACGGTCAATACGCCACAGGCGATGTCACGCTTCATCGACATGGGGGTGGACAATATCATTACCGACCGACCGGCTGTGTTGGCGCAACTGCTGCAACGCCGGCAGGCACTGACCGACGCAGAACTTCTGGTGATCAAGCTCCGGAACTGGCTGCGCTAGTCTGCCCACCTGGCCGCAGCCGATACCCTACGCCAGACACGGTTTCGACCCGGGCAGCCTGATCCCCCAGTTTCTTGCGCAAAGTGCGAACCACCGCGTCAACCACGTTGCTGCCACCCTCGTATCGCGTCCCCCATACATCCCGCAACAGTTCACTGCGCGACACGGCCTTGCCCTCACGAGCATTCAGGTAACGCATGACACCGAATTCCAGTGGCGTCAGAGCTACCCTGCCCGTTTCGAGTACCAGTTCCCGGGCGTCCGGGTCCAACAGTTCGTTCGCACGCCGAACGCCAAGCTCCGCAGCGGCAAGGTCCGCCAGCCAGCCGTCCACCGAGGCGGGGCCAAAATCGAGCACGGCAGAATGGTAGCGTCGGCCATCCAACACAACGGTGTGATCTTCCAGCACTTCAAAACCCAACCGTCTGGCGACAGCAGCGTAGGCGCCCATATCCCGGACTGTCAGGTAAACACGGCGAAGTCTGGGCCTGAGCTCCATGTAGGCACGTTTCAGGTCCAGCCAAACCGCTGCCTGTACGTCACCCGGAGAGTCTCCGTCATCAATGCTCAACCAGCGGCGGCAAAACAGGGCAATGGCATCCCGGGGCATGGGATGTTGTTTGAGATGGGAATACCACTGGCCAGCTATCGGATCGTCCAGCAGCCAGGCCGGCTGGAGCTCGTCCGAACGGAGCTTGCCGTAGAAACCTACCATGCGGCCCTCACCGTCCCGGACCGATGAGAATGCCTGGGGCAAACGGCGCCACCACGCCATCAAAGCTCCGGCGGCCTCACTTCCCTCCCAGGTATGGGTAATATCCTCCAGCGCAGGTCCATCGTCCGCCTGGGCTGGCTCTACGGCGAACGTGGGGGAACCACTCGGGAAGAACGCTTCCCGCACCACTGGGTTTTCAATCATGAACAGCATGTCGGCGGTGTATCGCCAGAGATCACCGCCACCGGCAACGCCCGCCTCTGTCGCCAATTGCCGCCAGGCTGTACGGCGGTATTCGAGATAGCGCGCCGGATCACTCGCATGCAGGGAACGCGCAATGGCCTCTCGCACCGCATCGTGGATCAACAGACCATCGCTGGCGCCAACCACAATGGGCAAGCGACGCAGCCTCTCCCAGGCATCCTGGGGCGGCACATCCGGAAACAGCGCTTGCAGTAGCGACAGGGTTACCCGGCGGACAACGGCCGCCCCCTCAAGCACCCGCCGGGTAACTTCATCGCCAACATCCTCAAGAAAAATCCGTGTGAGTTCATCAAGGGCGCACCGGTGGGCCATTGCTCCGGCGAGGCCTCCCTCACGGCTGCCGCAGCGAGCTTCAACGCCAACGGATGGCCATGAGTACAGCGGGCGATCAGGGATATGTCCGCCTGCTCCAAGCCCAGGCCCTGCAGGAAGTTCTCCGCCTCTGTGTCGGTCAACGAGGAAACCGGGACAGCCCGCATTAACCACCCCCATCCCGGGCTCGCGTACCAGGCTGAGGTAGGCGGCTGGCGCCCCACCAGAACCACCCTTACGTTTTCGGGCAATAGCGGAATGAACACCTGCCTCAACCAGGTATCCAGAAGCCTGAATACTTCAAAGGTATCGAAGGCCAGTACAACAGCGCCGCCCAGCTCTCCCAACCGATCAGCGATGTCCCCGGCACGCGATCCTGTGTCACCAATGGCCTCCGCGAGCGCCCCGAGCACACCCTGCTCAGTAGGCTCCACATGGCGACAATCAAGCAGGATAACCGTTGCTCCCCCGGCCCGGGCGATCGTTGCGAAACGCGCCAGCAACGCGGACTTGCCAATGCCGGCGATACCGTGAACGTGTAACACCCTCGGCCCCTTTGGCATCAACATGGTTTCCAGAGCGCCAAGCTCTGTATCGCGCCCTACAAACGTCCGGTGAGCCCGGGCCGCCAGTATGTCGGACATCCGTTGCGGCATGATCGTCTCCCTCCGCTACATTCTCACGATATTCTCATCCCCTCATCACCTCAAAACACCTATTCAGGGCTATAACTGACAATAGCAGTAACCGCACACCAACCCTCAATTTGAGTAAGGAGGCGACGATGAGCACCCAATGGCAAATTCAGGGTGACTATCTTGAAAGTTGCACATGCAAAGGCGCTTGCCCATGCATTTACCTGGAGCCACCGACAGAAGGCGACTGCTCGGCCCTGGTCGGCTGGCACATCAAGAAAGGAGCTTACGGCGAGGTGGCGCTTGATGATCTGAACATTGCGCTTGCGCTCAACGCCCCGGGGCCCATGGCAGAAGGCAACTGGAAAGTTGTGTTGTACCTCGACCAACGCGCCGATGAGCACCAGCAGGAAGCGCTTGGCAATATCTTCGGCGGCAAGGCCGGCGGCCACCCGGAACTGCTGGCCTCCATGATCGGAGACGTTCTTGCTGTCGAGAGACAGCCCATCGGGTTTTCCGTTGATGACGGCGGGCGGCATCTGACCATCGGCTCATCCTACG
>NZ_DELU01000001.1:0-7843 GCF_002352785.1 Marinobacter sp. UBA2688 | reverse complement strand
CCTGACCATCGGCTCATCCTACGAAGCCGATGTCAAAGCGATCGAAGGCCAGAATGGACACAAGGTCACGATCGACAACCACCCACTGGCCGTCGCTCCGGGCCACTCACTGGTCGTTGCGAAGTCACGGAGTTTGCGCCATCGGAATCACGGCATCGATCTGGATATGAGCGCACGGACAGCGCTCTACTCCCCATTCGAATACGCCGGCCCCTGACAACGGAGAGACACCTGAGGTGATTTCGATGGAACTGACAATGGCTAAGATTCATTCGTGGGAGCGTGCAGCCATTGGCGCCTCCCTGGGAATCCTGACCGCATTGTCATGGGCCTATATGGCCATGCCAATGACTATGGCGGCCAGTTCAGGTCTGTCATTCCTCGGTCTTGGCACCGTCATGTGGATGGTGATGATGGCCGCCATGATGCTTCCGGGTGCGGCCCCGATGATCATGACCTATATCCGGGTTCACCAGCGCCGGCGCCAGCTCGAGAAGGCCGCGGTACCAACCTGGCTTTTCATGGCCGGGTACCTTGCCGTCTGGGCCGCCTTCGGCGCGGTCGCAGCCGTGGCTCAATGGGCATTGCACGCCAACACCCTGATGACCTCGGCAATGGGGCATCTGGAACCACTTCTCGGGGGCTGCCTGCTGGTTGTCGCTGGGGCTTTCCAGTTCAGCTCTCTAAAACAAGCTTGCTTGAGCAGATGCCAGTCACCCATAACCTTCCTGATGGCGGAATGGCGCGACGGCGCAATCGGTGCCTTTACAATGGGAGCCCGCCATGGCGCCTTCTGCACCGGCTGCTGCTGGGCGCTGATGCTGCTAATGTTCGTCGGCGGAGTGATGAACCTGGCCTGGATGGCAGTGCTTGCGCTCTATTTCCTGGCGGAGAAACTGGTGCCCTGGCCGCAAACGTTTAGCCGGATTACCGGCGCCGTTTTGATGGTCGGGGGGCTTTTGGTGGGAACCCTCTACTGAAGGCCGGAAAAATAACCGGGCCTGCGGCCAGCAAGCCGGTAGAGCAGCGCAAGCAGCCCCTTCAACAGCGCGATGGCCGGCCAAAGTAACCAGCTTGCCAGATAGAACAGCGGCACTAGGATCAGCAACCAGCCCGCGAGCTGGACCATCATCGGGGAGACACCCAGTACATCGGCCACCCCGGCAAAAAAGTCGTTGATGATGCTGGGGTGGGCGACCACCAGGTAGCCAGCGCCAATGATCAGGGGCCACTTCGCATAGCGGGCGCTGCGGAGAATCAGCCGCCCGCTGCCGGCAATACGAGCAGCCAATGCCGCCGAGCGTGTTGAAAGCCTGGCGCCCTGGGTCGCCTTTGCCGCCGTGCGACCGGCCCGAAGTACCTTTACGGCACTGGCAAACACCAACACATCCACCGATGCCCAGCCTATGTCACTGGCGGAGATGTCTTCTCCAGTTCGATAATCCGCCTCCAACTGTCGCACGCCGCTGGTGAAGAACTGGGCAACCCCTTCCGTAATCCTCTCGGTCTGTACCCATTGGGTCTGACCATTCCCGTCCACCACGAATTGCCCGAGAAAATCGTGGCCCTCGTTGCGGATGAAGTTCACTGCGTACCAGCCTCGCTGTTCGGGCGTCAAAGGCTCCGTTTCTTCCGGCGTCCGTTCGCTCTGGTCCTTGCCGCGGAGCTCAGCAATATAGTCCCGGGCGCGTTCATACTGACGGGCAGCCTTGTTCATCCATTCAATGGAGCTGATGGGCTGGCGAAGGAAGTAGTGAATCGGCGGCAGGGCGTTTTCTCCATAGGTGCGCAACACCTCCTGGAATTCCGGCTCGGACGCATAAAGCGGAAAAACGGCGCGGGCCATGTCAGGGTGTGTCATCAAAGCTGCCTGGGCCTTGAGGAGCAGAAGAGGGTCGTCCCCCAGGTCCAGCATGGCGGCCTGGACGTCAACAGGCTCGTCCCCGATACCGTCAAAACCGGGCAATGCCTCCCGGGCCTGAATCGAAATCAGTTTCTGCTCAATGGGTACCGGATCGGAGGCGAGACTGGCGATTGCGGCAACCAGCAGCGCGATACCCAGAATCACCATGGCCTTCTTCAAACATCCACCTCTGCCTCAATGCGTTGACCCTATACTGCCTGAGAATACGTTGATTACCATAACGCCGGCAACGATGAGGCCGATGCCGAGGATGGCGGGAAGGTCCAGCGTCTGCCCAAAGAACAGGTAGCCCGCCAGCGCAATCAAGGCCACGCCGGCACCGGCCCACACCGCATATGCCACTCCCACTGGCAAGGTTTTCAGGGTCAACGCCAGGAAGTAGAACGCCAGGATGTAGGACACCACCACAACCAGCGACGGCCACAGACGGGTGAAACCCTCAGAACTTTTTAGAAAGGAGGTTCCGATGACCTCCGCAACAATAGCCACCGACAAATATAACCACTGAATCATTCCACAATTAACCTTTCAGACTGGCGCAAAATGCAAAAACCCCGAAGCTCTCACTTCGGGGTTTTGCGGACATTGGGATCAACCCTGGCGACGCGGAGGATTTACTGCTCCACGAAGGCCCTCTCGATCACATAGTGGCCGAGGTTACCATGGCGTGCTTCCTTGAACCCCATGTTATTGAGGATGGAGCAGGTGTCTTTCAGCATGCTGGGACTGCCGCACACCATGAACCGGTCATTTTCCAGGTCAAATTCCGGAAGGTCCAGGTCCTTCGTCAGCTTGCCGTTTTCCATAGCGTCGGTCAGACGCCCAGTGTTACGGAAATCCTCACGGGTGACCGTAGGATAATAAAGCAGCTTGCCATCCACCATTTCACCGAAGAACTCGTTATTCGGCAGCTCCTCGATCTCGGACTGGTACGCCAGCTCGGACTTGTAGCGAACGCCATGGGTCACGATGACTTTATCAAAAGCCTCATAGACTTCCGGGTCCTTGATGATGCTGATAAAAGGTGCCAGACCGGTGCCCGTGCTGATCAGCCAGAGATTCTTGCCCGGCAGCAGGTTGTCCATTATCAGGGTACCGGTGGGCTTGCGGCTGACCATGATCTCGTCACCAACCTCAATTTTCTGCAGACGTGACGTCAGCGGGCCGTCCTGAACCTTGATTGAGAAGAACTCCAACTCCTCTTCATAGTTGGCACTGGCGATGCTGTAGGCACGCATCAGCGGCTTACCATCGGTTTCCAGGCCAATCATTGTGAAGTGGCCATTCTTGAACCGGAACCCCGGATCACGGGTGGTGGTGAAGCTGAAGAGTGTGTCGTTCCAGTGACGAACACTTGTTACACGCTCTTTATTCAGGTTGCTCATGGTATCGCCCGTTCGTTAGCCGTTAGCAAATAGGTAAAAATCATTGTGTAAATAGTAACCCAAGGGTAACCTATCGACAAAATGGGATATTTTCATAACCTTATTCGGAATTATCGATTATGAAGTTTAGCTTCCGCCAACTCGAGGTCTTCCTGGCTGCGGCGCACTTCCAGAACATCACCCGTGCGGCGGATTCCCTGGCCATGTCTCAGTCCGCAGCCAGTAGCGCCCTGAAAGAACTGGAGAGCCAGTTCGACATCCAGCTCTTCGACCGGGTTGGAAAACGACTGCAGCTCAATGAGCTCGGCCGTCTCTATCGGCCAAAGGTCGAGGCTTTGCTGGCCCAGGCCGGGGAACTGGAACAGGCGTTCAGCAAGCATACTGAAGTCGGCGCCCTGAAAGTCGGCGCTACCCTCACTATTGGTAACTATCTGGCTGTTGGCGTCATGGCCCAATACATGAATACCCCTACCCACCCGAAAGTGGCGCTTGAAGTGGCCAACACCCGCACCATAGCCCAGCGCGTCAAGGATTTTGAACTCGACATCGGGCTGATTGAAGGTGAACTGCAATCCTCTGAGCTGGAGGTTATACCCTGGCGAGGCGACGAGCTGGTGGTCTTTTGTTCCCCGGACCATCCCTTTGCCCGGAAGGGTAGGCTTTCGGATGCGGACCTTCGCTCGGCAACCTGGGTGATGCGTGAGCAGGGGTCCGGCACCCGGCAGACCTTTGAACGTGGCATGCACGGCCTGCTCCCAGACCTGGACATACTGCTGGAACTCGAGCATACCGAGGCGATTAAACGCGCGGTGGAAGCCAACCTTGGGATCGGCTGCCTGTCATGGGTGTGCCTTGCCGATGCGTTCAGGAGGGGCAGCCTCGTACCGTTGAAGGTCCCGGAGGAACGACAGTTCGACCGAACCTTCTATTTCATACTGCACAAACAGAAATATCGGAGCGCCGGCATCGACCGCTGGATTGACCTGTGCGAACAACTTCAGGATCCACCGCTTCCTGAGGAGCGCGGCCTGTTGTACGACAGGAAATCTTCTTGATCCCGCTTTAAAAGTCAGACTGGCCCGCTATGGAACCGGAACTCGGTGTCCGGTGTCTCAATCAGTTGTTGCTCCAGCGCGAGGAAGGTCGCAACCCGATCCTCCACCGAGTTTCCCGCGGCCTGCTCGGCTAATGTCAGGTAGTCACGGTAGTGTCGGGCTTCGGACTTCAGCAGCCCGGTGTAGAAATCTGACAGTGTCGCATCCAGATGCGGTGCCAGCGCCGCGAACCGCTCGCAGGAACGGGCCTCGATAATGGCACCCACGATCAGCACATCCACCAGCCGACCGGGATCTTCTGTGCGTACTTCCTGCCGCAACCCGGCTGCATATCGAGCCGGGCTCAGGTGACCATAACTCACCCCCCGCTTTTTCATGATAGCCAGCACCTGCTCGAAATGACGCAACTCTTCCCGCGCAAGACGCGACATCCTGTTGAGCAGGTCGGTGTTATCCACATAGCGATACATCAAACTCAACGCCGTGGACGCTGCTTTTTTCTCACAATGGGCATGATCAATCAGCATCAGGTCCTGATTGGCCAGGGCGTTTTCAATCCATCGCTGTGGCGTTTTGCAGGGCAGGAAATCGTGAATCTGGTCGAGGGAATCGGTCATTGTTTACAGCAGGTCGGCTTCTCGGGCACGGCAGTATACCGCAACAAACCACAATATCCGACCACAGTCCAACTTAACTTTATAAGGGGTTTCCTATAGAATGCAGCGCCAACTTAGCGCCTTTTCGCCATAAAACTCCCGCCAGGCAACGACGCCCAAGGCGCGGGACATTCCAACTGATGAGGGTCCATATCGTGTTAGAAGCCTATCGTGAACACGTTGCAGAACGCGAGGCTCTGGGCATTCCCCCGAAGCCTCTAAACGCTGAGCAGACCGCCGCACTGGTCGATCTCCTTAAAAACCCGCCAGCCGGCGAGGAAGAGACGCTGGTCTATCTGCTTGAAAACCGCGTTCCGCCGGGTGTGGACGAAGCCGCTTATGTAAAAGCTGCTTTCCTGACCGCCATTGTTAAGGGTGAAGCAACGTCTCCCCTGCTGGACAAGCCAAAGGCCGTTGATCTGCTGGGCATGATGCAGGGCGGTTATAACATCGCGACCCTGGTCGACCTGCTGGACGATTCTGAACTGGCCGAACAGGCCGGCGAAAAGCTCAAGCGCACCCTGCTGATGTTCGATGCCTTCAACGATGTGAAGGAAAAGATGGACGCCGGCAACGCGGTCGCCAAGGCTGTGGTTGAATCCTGGGCTAACGCCGAGTGGTTCACCAACAAGAAGAAGGTTCCTGAAAGCACCAAAATGGTGGTTTTCAAGGTTACCGGCGAAACCAACACCGACGACCTGTCACCGGCTCCCGATGCCTGGTCCCGTCCGGACATCCCGCTGCACGCCCGCGCTGCCTATAAAATGGAGCGTGATGGCCTGAAGCCGGAAGAGCCCGGTGTTACTGGCCCAATGAGTCAGATCGACGACATCAAAGCCAAGGGCCTGCCCGTTGCCTTCGTAGGCGACGTTGTTGGTACCGGCTCCTCACGTAAGTCTGCCACCAACTCAGTACTGTGGTTCTTCGGTGACGACGTTCCGGGTGTTCCGAACAAGCGCGCCGGTGGCGTGTGCATTGGTAACAAAGTAGCCCCGATCTTCTTCAACACCATGGAAGATGCTGGCGCCCTGGTTTTCGAAGCACCGGTTGACGACCTGAACATGGGCGACGTTATCGACATCCGTCCCTACGAAGGCAAGATCCTGAACGAGGCGGGTGAAACCATCTCGGAGTTCGGCTTCAAGTCAGAGGTTATCCTGGACGAAGTTCAGGCCGGCGGCCGTATTCCGCTGATCATCGGCCGTGGCCTGACCGCCAAGGCGCGCGCAGCACTGGGCATGGGCGCCACAGACATCTTCCGTCTGCCGAATGATCCGGAAGAAGGCACCAAAGGCTTTACCCTGGGTCAGAAGATGGTCGGCAAGGCCTGCGGTCTGGAAGAAGACAAAGGCGTTCGCCCCGGCACTTACTGCGAACCGCACATGACTACGGTCGGCTCCCAGGACACCACTGGTCCGATGACCCGTGATGAACTGAAAGACCTGGCCTGTCTGGGCTTCCAGGCCGACCTGGTGATGCAGTCATTCTGTCACACCGCCGCCTATCCGAAGCCGGTTGACGTGGAAATGCAGCACACCATGCCGGACTTCATCCGCACCCGCGGCGGTGTTTCCCTGCGCCCGGGCGATGGCATCATCCACTCCTGGTTGAACCGCATGCTGTTGCCGGACACTGTCGGTACCGGCGGCGACTCTCACACCCGCTTCCCAATGGGCATCTCCTTCCCGGCCGGTTCCGGTCTGGTGGCGTTTGCTGCAGCGACGGGCGTTATGCCCCTGGATATGCCGGAATCCGTCCTGGTTCGCTTCAAGGGCGAAATGCAGCCAGGCATCACGCTGCGCGATCTGGTACATGCGATCCCACTGTACGGCATCAAGCAAGGCATGTTGACCGTTGAGAAGAAAGGCAAGATCAACGAGTTCTCCGGTCGCATCCTGGAAATCGAAGGCCTTGAGCATCTGACCGTTGAGCAGGCGTTCGAGCTGTCTGACGCTTCCGCTGAGCGTTCCGCAGCCGGTTGTACGATCAACCTGTCTGAAGAGTCCGTGGCTGAGTACCTGCGTTCGAACATCACCATGCTGCGCTGGATGATCGCCGAAGGTTATGGCGACCCGCGCACCCTGGAGCGTCGCGCCCAGCAGATGGAAGAGTGGATTGCCGATCCCAAGCTGATGCGTGCCGACAAAGACGCCGAGTACTCCCACGTTGTGGAAATCGATCTGGCTGACATCAAAGAGCCGATCGTGTGCTGCCCGAACGACCCGGACGACGCCAAGTTCCTGTCCGAAGTCGCCGGCGACAAGGTCGACGAAGTGTTCATCGGTTCCTGCATGACCAACATCGGCCACTTCCGCGCTGCTGGCAAGCTGCTGGAGATGAACAAGGAGCCGCTGAAGACCCGCCTGTGGATGTCTCCGCCTACCAAGATGGACCAGGCGCAGCTGATGGAAGAAGGCTACTTCAACACCTACGGCACCGCCGGTGTTCGCACCGAAATGCCGGGCTGCTCCCTGTGCATGGGTAACCAGGCCCGCGTGGCAGCCAAGAGCACGGTGCTGTCCACCTCCACCCGTAACTTCCCGAACCGTCTGGGCGATGGTGCCAATGTGTACCTGACCTCTGCGGAACTGGCAGCGGTTGGTGCGGTACTGGGCAAACTCCCGTCTCCGGCGGAGTACATGGAGTACGCCAAGGACCTGAACAGCATGTCGAAAGAGATCTACAAGTATCTCAACTTCGACCAGATGGAGAACTACACCAAGAAGGCGTCTGAAGCGAACGTTGCTTAAGACCTGACCTTCTGGTTTAGCTCCATGGAAACGCCAGCCTTCGGGCTGGCGTTTCAGATTGCTGACGAACCCC
>NZ_DELU01000009.1:164421-166101 GCF_002352785.1 Marinobacter sp. UBA2688 | reverse complement strand
ATCACCCAGTACTTCTTCAACGCGGACAGCTACTTCTACTTTATCGACCGTCTGGAGAAGATGGGCGTTACCATTCCGGTGGTGCCGGGCATTATGCCCATCGTCAACTTCTCCAACCTGACCCGCTTCTCGGACATGTGCGGTGCGGAGATCCCCCGCTGGATCCGCAAGCAGCTGGAAGCCTACGGCGACGACAGCGACAGCATCCGCAAGTTTGGTGAGGAAGTGGTCACCGAAATGTGCGCGAAACTGCTTGCCGCCGGGGCGCCCGGGCTTCACTTCTATACCCTGAACCAGGCGGAACCGAGCCAGAGTATCTGGAAAAACCTGGGGATTGGTGAGCGGGAGAAGATTGCGTTTTAAGTTTCGCTGCTCTCCCCCAACGCTCCCCAAACCCTCTCCCTCCATGGGAGAGGGCTCCCCTCCAACCATTTGATTTTCTGCATTTCTCCGCCTGATGGTCTAAAGTGTAAGGGTTGCAGTTCCACAAACCGCCCCCGGAAAGAACAGGCTTGATCAGCCCGCATTTCTGGAGCACTCCACCGGGTGCACGGGCAACAAAAGTAAAAACAGGAGATTGTATGAGCACCAAATGGCTTAAGACGGTTGGCGCAACACTGGCACTTACCGTTGCCGCAGGCACTGCCAGCGCAGAGACCCTGCGCGTCGTCACCGACCCCAGCTTCGTGCCGTTCGAAATGATGGACCAGGAGACCGGCGAGATGATCGGTTTCGACATGGAGATCATCCGCGAAGTGGCAGACCGTGCCGGCTTTGAGATCGACCTGAACACCATGGACTTTAACGGCATCATCCCTGCCCTGCAGACGGGCAACGTGGACATCGCCATTGCCGGGATCACCATCACCGAAGAACGTGAGGAAATCGTTGATTTCTCCGATCCGTATTACGACTCCGGCCTGCGCATCCTGGTGCGCCAGGACAGTGGAAAAGTCGAGGAAATTTCAGATCTCGAAGGTGTGAAGATCGGCACCAAGATCGGCAGCACCAGCTACGACTACCTGATGAAAACGCTGGACGAAAATGACGGCGTAACGCCCTACCCAGGCAGTTCAGACATGTACATGGCGCTTATGTCAGGCGCCGTTGACGCTGTGTTCTACGATGCGCCTAACGTTGGCTACTTCGCCAGCACCCGTGGTGAAGGCAAAGTTAAAACCGTTGGCAAGCTGTACGAAGGCCAGCAGTACGGCATCGCCCTGAAAAACGGCAGTGAGTGGGTGGATGACGTTAACGAAGCCCTGGCTTCCATCAAGGAAGACGGCACCTACAAGAAAATCTACGAGAAGTGGTTCGGCCCCATGCCGGAAGACATGTAAAACTGAAAACCACAGCCGGGGTGTACAACACCCCGGCTGGTAACTCCCCATCCAACGGAGACATCCACTGTGGAATTCCAGTTTCAGTTTGACTGGCAGGCAGCCATCAACGCCGTTCCTTATTTGCTCAAAGGTATTCCCTATACCCTGCTTATTTCTTTTGGCGGCCTCGCCATTGGTTTTGTGCTGGGCATTATTTTCGGCCTGCTGAGCATCAACAAAAAATGGTTTTTTCGCTGGCCCGCAACCGCGTACATCGAAATTTTCCGCGGCACCCCCATTCTCGTACAGGTGCTGTTTATCTTCTACGGTCTGCCCGATCTGGTTGGCGGCCCGATTG
>NZ_DELU01000009.1:163655-164340 GCF_002352785.1 Marinobacter sp. UBA2688 | reverse complement strand
CCCGCTGACCGCCGGTATCGCCGCCATTGCCCTGAACTCCGGCGCCTATATTTCCGAAGTGGTCCGGGGCGGCGTGCAATCCATCGACAAGGGCCAGACCGAAGCCGGCCTGTCGCTGGGCCTGTCGCGCTCCCAGACCTTCTGGTCGATTATCTGGCCCCAGGCCTTCCGCCGCATGATTCCGCCCTTGGGCAATCAGGCGATCGTGAGTATCAAGGACACGTCACTGTTCTCGGTCATCGGTGTGGGCGAGCTGGTTCGCCAGGGCCAGGTGTACATCGCCAACACCTTTACTGCCTTCGAGGTCTACTTCGTGGTGGCGATCATGTACCTCGCGATTACCCTCTCCCTCTCACTCGTGCTCCGCCTGATAGAGCGGCGCGGACTGGCTTCTGTCTGAAGGATAGGTACCCATGACACAGATCGTGCAAATGCAGGGCATGAACAAGTACTTCGGTACCCTGCATGTCCTCAAGGAAATTGACCTGACCGTTGAAGCCGGCGAAGTGGTGGTGGTTATCGGCGCCAGTGGCTCCGGCAAATCCACCCTCATCCGCTGCGTTAACGGCCTGGAAGAGTTCGAGTCCGGCAAGCTGGTGGTGGACGGTAACGAGCTTGCCCCGAAGAGTGGCAACCCGAAAGCCCTGGCTGAAATCCGCAAGGAAGTCGGCATGGTGTTCCAGCA
>NZ_DELU01000009.1:163298-163473 GCF_002352785.1 Marinobacter sp. UBA2688 | reverse complement strand
TCAACCTGTTCCCGCACCTGACGGTGAAAAAGAACATCATGCTGGCGCCCAGGAAGGTCAAGGATGCCCCCGAAACCGTCGCCAACGCCACGGCGGAGAGACTGTTGAACCGCGTCGGTATCGGCAGTCAGGCTGACAAGTTTCCCAGCCAGCTCTCGGGCGGCCAGCAGCAGCG
>NZ_DELU01000009.1:162808-163158 GCF_002352785.1 Marinobacter sp. UBA2688 | reverse complement strand
GGCGGCCAGCAGCAGCGCGTAGCCATTGCCCGCGCACTGGCCATGGAACCCCGGCTGATGCTGTTCGACGAACCCACCTCCGCGCTGGACCCGGAAATGATCGGCGAAGTGCTGGACGTGATGCGAGAGTTGGCCAAGGAAGGTATGACCATGATGGTGGTCACCCACGAAATGGGCTTCGCCCGGGAAGTGGCCGACCGCGTGATCTACATCCACGAAGGCCAGATTGTCGAGGAAGGCAAACCGGCGGATGTGTTCGACAATCCGCAGAATGAACGCACCCAGGCATTCCTGAGCCGGGTGTTGGCGCACTGACTTACCCCGCCAGACGCGTTAAAGCAACTGGCGGG
>NZ_DELU01000009.1:161991-162709 GCF_002352785.1 Marinobacter sp. UBA2688 | reverse complement strand
GATCCTGTACTCCTTCTCGATCTTGGTATGGGAATCATCCGCCAGAAACCGCGCAATCTTCTTGCCCAGTAACGGCACTTCGCACCAGACATTCAGCGTAACGTAGTTGATGCAGGCCTGGTCTGTGCCCTGCAGGCGCATATTGCCCTTGATCTTCGCGGGCACGCCTTCAATTTTTACCCGGAACTCGCAATGCCATTCCCCGTCGTCCTTGCGGAACCAGTGCTCTTCCTGGCGTACGCGATTCCACTCTTTGTGAAAGCTCGCCAGGATGCCGGGCACCTCGGTGGAGGCCGTCATTTCACGCTCAACCACAACCTTCGCGGACAAGTCGTCACGGGTCAGCTCCGGTATATTCACATTGCGCGAACCCAGCCGCTGGTTTTTCTCCTGGATATGGGCCTCGTCGAAGAAAGCCCCAAGCACCCGGTCCAGGCCAGCATCGTATGAATGTCTCAATTCCAGTTCCATAAAGGCCTCCGTAAAAGAATGGCCTGATTGTGCGCGGTGAGTTTCATTCACACATTGGCCCGCCGGTCATCGGTGGATGGCATAGTGGTCAGCAGGCGTTGTTAACTGTAATATTCGCACTGGTTAACAGCCGACCTTTTGTTGGAACCTGACAGAACCCCACCGTTTGACGGAGATTTATCATGCGCAACGCTGACCTCGTCGCCCGCGGCCTCAAATCCGTATGGCACCCCTGCACCCAGATGAA
>NZ_DELU01000009.1:161597-161893 GCF_002352785.1 Marinobacter sp. UBA2688 | reverse complement strand
TGCACCCAGATGAAAGACCACGAAGGCACCTTGCCCCTGGTGCCCATCAAACGGGGCGAAGGTGTCTGGCTTGAGGACTTCGAAAGCAACCGCTACATCGACGCCGTGAGCTCCTGGTGGGTCAACCTGTTCGGCCATGCGAACCCCAGAATCAACGCGGCTATTCAGGAGCAGATTGGTCAGTTGGAGCATGTGATCCTGGCGGGGTTTACCCACGAGCCGGTGGTCAGCCTCTCCGAGAGACTGATCGAAGTGACCCCTGAAGGCCTCAATAAGTGCTTCTACGCCGACAACGG
>NZ_DELU01000009.1:160885-161470 GCF_002352785.1 Marinobacter sp. UBA2688 | reverse complement strand
TCTTCTGCGATTGAAGCCGCGCTCAAGATGAGCTTCCACTACTGGAAGAATCAGGGCAAACCGGGCAAGAAAAACTTCGTCAACCTGAGCAACAGCTACCATGGCGAAACCCTGGGGGCACTGGCACTGGGCGATGTTGCCCTCTACAAGGACACCTATCAGCCGCTGCTGATGGAAGTCATGACCGCGCCCTCCCCGGATGCGTTCAACAAGGAGCCGGGCGAGACCGACGAGGAGTACGCGCTGCGGCAGTTCGAGGCCATGGACGCGTTACTGGCCGAAAAGCATGACGAAATCTGTGCCGTGGTGGTCGAACCCCTGATTCAGTGCGCAGGCGGCATGCGCATGCACCATCCGATTTACCACACCAAACTGCGCGAAGCCTGCGACAAATATGGAGTGCACCTGATCGCCGACGAGATCGCGGTTGGCTTCGGCCGCACCGGCACCCTGTTCGCCTGCGAGCAGTCCGATATCACTCCGGATTTCATGTGCCTGTCCAAAGGCCTGACCGCGGGCTACCTGCCATTGTCGGTGGTGTTGACGACGGACACCGTCTACAACGCCTTCTACGACGATTACGAA
>NZ_DELU01000009.1:160478-160785 GCF_002352785.1 Marinobacter sp. UBA2688 | reverse complement strand
CCCTGAAAGCCTTCCTGCACAGCCACAGCTATACCGGCAACCCCATCGGCTGTGCCGTTGCCCTGGCCACCCTGGACATCTTCCGCGACGACAACGTCATCGAGAACAACAAACGCCTGAGCACCTGCATGGCAGACTCCGTCGTCCACCTGGCGGACCACCCCAACGTCGGTGACATCCGCCAGCACGGCATGACCCTGGCGGTGGAAATGGTGAAAAACAAAGCCACCAAAGAGCCCTTCCCCTGGCAGGAGCGGCGCGGCATCCGCGTATACCAGCATGCGCTCACCCGCCAGTCGCTATTGCG
>NZ_DELU01000009.1:159377-160395 GCF_002352785.1 Marinobacter sp. UBA2688 | reverse complement strand
CCCCGCCAGTCGCTATTGCGGCCACTGGGTAACGTAGTCTACTTTATGCCCCCTTACGTGATCACCGAAGAACAGATCCGCCACCTGGCCCAAGTGGCCACAGAAGGCATCGAAATCGCCGTACGGGACTGACAAACACCATGCGCATCCCCCGCATCTACACCGACTCACCCCTGAGTGAAGGCGCCACGGCCGGCCTGGACGACAATGCAGCGCAACACGTCGGCCGTGTGCTGCGCATGCAGCCCGGCCAGGAACTGCTGCTGTTCAACGGCGACGGCAACGACTACCCCGCCACCATCACTGAGGCCGGGAAGAAACACGTGTCGGTCGAAGTGGGAACGCCGTCCGCCAATGTCACCGAGTCCCATCTGGAGGTCGTACTCGGGCAAACCCTGTCGAAAGGCGACCGCATGGACTACGCCGTTCAGAAAGCCGTGGAAATGGGCGTTACCCGCATCGTACCGCTGACCACCGAACGCTGCGACGTCAAACTCAAAGGCGACCGTGAAGACAAACGCCTGCGCCACTGGCAATCCGTCGCCATCAGCGCCGCCGAACAATGCGGCCGAGCCCGGGTGCCCGAGATAGTACCGGTGATGACACTGTCGGAATGGTTTGAAAGCTCGGGTGACTGCGACTTGCGCCTGGTTCTACACCACCGCACCGAACCATCCCTGAACACCCTTGCCAAGCCCGCTCGCGTCGCGCTGATGATCGGCCCCGAAGGCGGCCTAAGCCCGGACGAAATCACCGCTGCCGAAACCGCCGGCTTCCTCCCCGTTGCCCTCGGCCCCCGCGTTTTACGCACTGAAACCGCCCCGGTTGCCGCCATGGCGCTGTGTCAGTGGTTGTGGGGTGATATCGGCGGTTGAGCCTACCGACTGTGCCGCCATCTCAATCTGGCGCGCAAGTCATTGACAGAACCGGCCCCCGACAACATTATCCCTGTCGAGTGATAAGTCTGTTGAGGATAGCTCTGTAGTCGGGGCTGTATTACGGGGAGGCCTTTCCAAAA
>NZ_DELU01000009.1:28688-159236 GCF_002352785.1 Marinobacter sp. UBA2688 | reverse complement strand
CGCAAGGAGCGTGTTTTGGAAAGGCCTCCCCGTAATGCAGCAAACTCCAGAACCCAAAAAGCGAACACCGGATGACAAGCCTGCTAAGCACCCCAGAATTCTGGCAATACCTCAGTATCCCCGTCATTGCCGCCCTGATCGGCTGGACCACGAACTGGCTGGCCATCAAAATGACTTTCTACCCGCTGGAATTCGTCGGCAAGCCCCCGTTACTGGGCTGGCAGGGCATCATCCCCTCAAAGGCCCGAAAAATGGCCGCCATCAGCGTCGACGCCACCATCTCCAAGATTGGCACCGTGCAGGAAATTTTCCAGCAGATCGATCCCCAGGTACTGGCAGCCCACATCCTCTACACCGTCGAACCCCGCACCGAAGAATACGTCGACGAACTGATGCTCAAGGAATACCCCACCTTCTGGGAAAACCTGCCCTCCTCAGCCAGGAACATGGTCTACGACCGGGTACGTAAGTCCACCCCGCAACTGGTGGACAACCTGGTGGGTGACGTTTCCGACAACATCGAAGACCTGCTCGACATCAAAAGCATGGTCATCGAACGCCTGGCCAAGGACAAACGGCTGCTGAACCGGATCTTCATCGAGTGCGGGGAAGTGGAATTCCGTTTCATCATCAATTCCGGCTTCTATTTCGGCTTCCTGTTCGGCCTGGTTCAGATGACCGTCTGGTATTTCTACCAAAGTTGGTGGGTACTGCCTTTCTTCGGTCTGATGGTGGGTTGGGCGACCAACTGGATCGCGCTGAACGTGATCTTCCGGCCCTTGCACGAAAAGAAAGTCGGCCCTTTCCGATTCCAGGGACTGTTCCTCAAACGCCAGCAGGAAGTCGCCGAATCCTTCTGCCACATCGTCACCCACGAAATACTCACGGTTGGCAACATCATCAACGCCATACTGGAGGGCCCAAAGGGCGACCGGGCCCGCAACATGGTCAAAAAACACATTAAACCCCTGGTGGACGAAACCGCCGGCATGGGTAAGGCCCTGACTCAGATGGCGTTTGGACCAACAGGCTTTGCGACCCTAAAGAACCAGGTCGGCAAAAAAGCCATCGAAATTTCGCAAACCTCCTTCAATAACCCGGTGTTCGAAACCGACCGGGCAAGGGCCGTGGAAAGCATCATGGTGGAGCGCATGATTGCCCTCTCATCTGAGGAATTTCAAGACCTTCTTCGACCCTGCTTCCAGGAGGACGAAATCAAACTGATCCTGGTGGGCGCCTTCCTGGGTTTCGCCGCCGGTATCTGCCAATTGGTGTTCGTCTTCGGAGGCTCTGTTTTCTGAGGCTCTAGTGCCAAAAAGCCTGCTGTTATACTGTGCATAGCCGCTAGCTCATTCTATACTCGCGGTGTACGGGTATGTATTTCCCGGCGACTATTCTTTTCCCGGAGGCATCGGATGCCAGGCTTTATTTCCTGGATTTCAGGACTTTTCTCGTCCGACAAACCAACAACCGCAACAGCACCTGAATCCCGCCTGCTCAACCCGGTTGTTTCAACAAACGACAGCCCGGACATAGACCCGGCCCTGATCGACAAATTGGAAGAACGTCTGTTTTGCTGGCTGCTTGACTCACCCCCCGCCACGCTGCGCTCAGAAACCGGGCAATGGGATGAAGTGCTGGAAAAACTGCGCTGGCGAATCGCCAATAGTGAACTGGACGAATTACCGCGCCAACCCATGACCCTGCCGATGCTAATGCGGGCACTCTCCGATGCCAATACAGGCCGTAACCAACTGACGGAGATCATCCTCAATGACCCCGCGTTGACCGACCAACTACTGCAAATTGCCAACAGCCCTTACTTCCGCACCGGCGACCAGTCCATCGACTCGGTGGACCAGGCGGTCTTTGTTCTGGGTATGGACGGTATTCGCAACGTTATTTCCGCCGCCATCATGCGGCCGATGATGGCAGCCAGGAACAGTCGGGAAGCGCTCTTTGCACAACGGGTATGGCGCTGGGGGCTCACCTGTGCCCGTAGTGCGGAGTTGATTGCGAAGATTCAGGGCCAGGATAGCAGCGTCTATTTCATGGCAGGCCTACTGCCAGCACTCTCTTACATCACACTACGAAGGGAGTTGCAGCGCGTCTGCAGGACGGAATCTGGGCTGGCGGAACCGCCACCCTCGCTGATCCACATCGCCCTTTCCCGCTACCAGTGGGCCACGTCACAACTACTGGCCAATGAATGGGGGCTGCCGCCTAAATACCACGCCCAGCTTCTGGCGGCGGAACGGCCGGCACCGAGGCAGCAACACACCCCGCTGAACGACGGTATTATTATCGGCACCCGGGAGGTGTTACGCCATGCCCACCAGCGCAATATGCCGGAAGACGACGTATTGCGTATTACTAACATCTCGAGGGAGCAGTTTACGCGGGTACGCAAGGTGATCCTCGATACCCTGGAAGCGGGTGCAAAAACCCGCGCCTAGGTTTTTTCTCCGTAACCCCCTTCCTGCTTCAGCAGTTCGGCGAAGGACACCGATTCGTGCTCCGGAGGGCGTTCCATCAGATGGCTCGGCACGGCATAAGGTAAACGGTCAGCAACCCGATCCTCATCACGACGTATGGCTTCCAGCACGCTGCCAACGGTGATCCTCTCGAGGGACTGGCCCGGGGCCAGGCAATCGCCGTTGCGACCGGCCAATGTCAGAAGTCTGGCGCGGATCAGCTTGTCGCTGATACCACGGGTCACCTCCCCCGGCACCCTGAGTTGCTGCTCAACCGCTTCCTGCTGCGGTGCCGGCCGGCCCTCGCTGAAGGGTTTCGCCACCAGCCACATCAACGCCAGCCCGGTTTTTTCCAGAAGTTCCGGCGACAACCGCACCTGGCGGCGTTTGGCCACCGAGCCCGGGTTCTGGAGATAGAAGGCAATGCTGGACCCCAGCAGCAGAATCATCCAGTTGAGGTACACCCAGATCAACAGGATGATGCCGATTGCGAAACTGGAATAGATGGCAGCGTACTTGGCGGAACCGGCGACAAACGACGCAAACAGCATACCCGCCGCCTGCCAGGATATACCTGCCACCAGTCCACCGATGAACGCATAGCGAAGCTTCACCCGGGTGTTGGGAATGAACACGTATACGAAGGTGAACGCCCCGACCACCAGCATGAATGGGGTAAAGCGGGTGGCGAAGACAATCATGGAGCCGAGCGGTTCGATTTCCATCAGCGCCTGCACGAACGCCGACGAGAAAATGGTGGCACTGATACCGATGGCCGACACCATCAACAACGGCCCCACCATGATAACGCTGAGATAATTACTGAAGCGCTGGGCCATCGAGCGCATGTCCGGCACCCGCCAGATCATGTTGAAAGAACGCTCGATCTTCTGCACCAGTGACACCACGGTATAAACCAGCAGTGCCAGGCCGACCGAGCCGAGCACACCCACTTTCATGTTATCCACGAAGCCCAGAATCTGCTCGGCAATCTCGACGCCCTGGGGGCCCATGGGCCGAAAGAACTGGAACAGGAAGGGTTCCATACGCTGGTGTACGCCCAGCGCCTTGAGCACCGAAAAGCTCAAGGCCAGCAACGGCACAATACTCAGCAAGGTGGTATACACCAGGCTCATGGCATGAAGCGTCAGGTTGCCACTAACGACGTCCCGCACCAGCGCATAGGCGGTACGCCCGGTTTTATAAAGCCAGGTCCATGGCCAGTGTTGCGGTGGATTGGGGTTGGCGAGAATCCAGGTTTCCGCAGACTGAAGCCGATCTTTGAATTGAAATGAAGCCACACAACGTCCTGTTTGCCAGTGTTTTGTACAGATTATCAGTCAGATACCAAATCACAACAAAGTATGGCGTATTCTGTGGCTTTTACTAGCGGTTTCGGCTCAGTATCGGAACTGGCTGATATTTCCTCTCAGCACTTCGCTCAGTGACGCGAGGGAATCGGTCATGCTTCCGGTATCGCGGGCATTGTCTGAAATGTCTTCAATCTGGCGCTTGAGGTTGATCAGGTTTTCGTCGATTTTGCTGACAGCCTCGCTCTGCTCAGCCGCAGCCTGGGCGACCTGTTGGTTGAGCAAACGCATCTCGCCCGCCTTCTCATCGATCAGCCCCAGGCTCTCGCTGCATTGCCGGATGCGCTGGACGGTTGTACGGCTCTCCTCCCGCCCCGCCTCCACCGCTTCAACGGCATCACGGGATTGTGCCTGCAACGATGACACGAGATCGTCTATCTGCCCGGTCGAGTTCGCCGTCTGGCTGGCCAGACCCCGCACTTCGTCGGCCACAATGGCAAACCCCCGGCCCATTTCACCGGCCCTGGCCGCTTCAATGGCAGCGTTCAATGCCAGCAGGTTGGTTTTCTCCGAAATGCCCCGGATTACATCCACGACCTGGCCGATAGACTGGCTTTGGCTGGCCAGCCCGGCGATGGTTTCGGCCACGGCTTCCACTCGTGTTTCCAGCCTAGCCATGGCGGCAACGGCTTCATCCGCCGATTGACCGCCACTGTGCGTCAATCCACCAACCTCATCGGCAAGGCATGCCGCGTGGTTGGCACTCTTCCGGACTTCTTCCGCAGTGACAGTAACTTCGTTTGCAGCTGTCGCCACCAGACTGGTTTCCTGTTGCTGGCGTCCAACCTGGTCGGCAAGACTCTGACTGCTTTCCCGTCCCTGAGCCGCCATATCCCCCAATTCATTGGTGGAGGCAGCGACATGACCGATCAGACCGCCAAATCGCGCCAGCATCTGATCAAAGGCGCGGGTGATCACGCTTAATTCATCGTTCTTGCGGTACTCGAGGCTGCCCCGCAGGTCATTGTCGGCCTGTATTTCGCCAATACGCTGCCCCAACCTGCGCACCGGACGAAGCAGTGAACGCAGGAACAGCGTGCCCAGCAACAATGCCGAGATAACGAGCGCGCCAGCCATTATCAGGCTGACCGATCCAGCCCGATCAATTTCGTGTCGAATAGCACCGCCACTTATGGCGACCTGATCACTGGCACGTCTGACTGTCTCTCCGGCTTCCAACACGCCCCCGGTGAGTACGGCCTCCCGTTGCTGGTAGCCGCTGCGGATATCGTTGAGGCTAGCCGTGAGACTAACGGCCTGTTCCCGGGCGACCTCCGCCATCGAACGCCCCATCAGCATCATGGACTTTTCAAAGAACTCGAACATTTTTTCGCCGAGCGTGCGGTACTGCTCCACGGTTTCTGTCATTTCCGCGATCTCCGCCTGCAGGCTGCTATCGGCCGCCACCATGGCAGCCAGTTCGTCCACCAACTGTTCGGAGGCGGCTTGAGCCTTGTCCAGGGACTCCATGTCCGCATTTAGAGCGGCGTGAAAATACCAATACTGCATCGCACCCATATGTTGCTGGGCGACCGTAACGCGTTCGGACAGCTTGCCCAACGCCCTTTGCTGGTCAATGAGTTCGGACTGCTCATCAATGGCAACCATTTGGCCGGCGATGCCGCGTGCCTGCTGATCAACACTGTCACCAATGCCGGCTATGCGCTGGTAAACCAGGGCCGATGACGCAACGGACAGGCCAATCAACAGGGTAAACAACAGGATCACCCGGGAACGGATGGTCAATTCTAATCGGGGGAATGCCATAGCGAGCTCACTCAGTTCGTAACGTAATGCCGGCGTGTCCAGCCCCGCATGTCATCCAGCCTTTCAAGCCGACCTGCAGCCTCCTTGAGCGTGGACGCTATGGGGTAATCATCGGCCAGCATGCCGTCAAAGCGGATGGTCATCAGATCCCAGAAGCGTTTCATCTCAGGAATGTTGGGCATGATTTCCCCACGACTGGCGGAGCGGAAGGTATGGTCAATAAACGGGTCTTCGCTGAGGGTTTTCACCACTTCCAGATGGGCCACGGCGCCAAGGGGCTTGTCGTCATTCACGGCGTGCAGGCCGGATTCGGTCAGCAGATAGTCCTCCATGAACTGACGGGCCAGTTCATGGTTGGTGGATACCGCGCTGATCCCCGCGGCCAGCACGCCCACAAAGGGTTTTCCAGGTTCACCGCTGACAGTGGGCACGTCGGCTATGCCCACGTTTATACCGGCGTCCCGTATCTCACTCCAGGCCCAGGGACCGTTAATGATCATCGCAGTCTGACCGGCCTTGAAGCCGTCCATCATGGTGCCGTAATCCGCATCTGCCGACAGCACACCGGAATCCAGCAAGTCTTTTATGCCTGCCACGGCACCGACAGCGCCATCTGTGTCCACACCAACATCGGAGAGGTCGTAAACCTGGTTTTCCAGGCCGAAACTGTACCCACCGGATCCGGCGAACACTGGCCAGGAAAAATACACATTCTTGTAGTCCCAGGAGATGGCCTCAATACCCTGTGCGCTCAGTCGTTGATGCTCAGCTTTCACGCCTTTCAGAGTGGCGGGCGGTGTTGAGACCAAATCCTTGTTGTAGAGCAGACTGACCACTTCCATGGCGATTGGGTAGCCATACACCCGATCGCCCACGGAAACCGCCTGCCAGGCAAAGGGTGCAATAGCCTCACGCACCTGCTCGGACGGCTCGATGGGGCGCAGGTGGCCCTCATTGATCCAGCTTCCAAAACGATCATGGGGCCAGATCACGATATCGGGCGCCTTGGAGGAATAGCCATAATGGTCGTACTCGGAGGTGAGATCGTCCGGCGTCTCCACGGTCACAGGAATGCCGGTTTCGGCTTCGAAGCGTCGGCCAACCTCAGCCAGCCCTTCATACCCCTTGTCGGAGTTGATCCAGATAAGCAATTCACCGCGTTCAAAGGAGAATGCCGGTGCAGAAAAGAAAACACAGGAAAGCATAAGAGCCAGGAGAGGTCTGATCATAGGTATCGCCCTGTTGTTATTGTTTGAGCGTTGGTGAAACGCATGCCCCCTATCGGGGGCATTTCACAGGGAGTTTAGGCGGGGAGGAACCGCAGCCGCGTCATACGGCTGCGAACTTTTCAGGGGGGAGTGAGGGGGCGTACCCGGGAAAACCGTCAGAAAATCAGACCAGAGAAGAGAGGTTACGCGCCGTAATATCGACGATTCGTTGCCGCGCCTCCCGACTCGCCCAGGCCGAATGCGGCGTCACAATCAGGTTGGGAATATCATCCGCCAGCAACGCATTGCCATTTCGAGGCGGCTCCTCCGTCAGCACATCAAAGCCGGCACCGCCAATGGTCCCTCCTCGCAGGGCATCCGCCAGTGCCTGCTCGTCCACCAGGCCGCCACGGCTGGTGTTGATCAGCAGCGCCTCCGTTTTCATCATCTTCAGTTCGCGGGCGCCTATCATATTCCGGGTGTCATCCGTCAGCAGGCAGTGAAGCGACAGCACATCCACTTTGGGCAGCAGCTCATCCAGGGGAATGCGGGGGTAACCGTCCACCTCACCAGTTGCCTGTCCGGGCCTTGCGCCAAGCACAATATTCATCCCGAATGCCTTTGCGCGCTCCACAACGCCCTGCCCAAGGTCGCCATAGCCAACAACCCCCAGCGTGCGCCCTTCCAGTTCCATGATGGGATGATCCATCAGGCAGAACATCGAGCTTTGCCCCCAGCGCCCGGCCCGCACGTCCTTGTCGTAATCCACCAAGCGCGTGGCCAGCGCGAGAATCAACGCCATGGTGTGTTGCGCCACGGTGGAGCGGCCATAGTTGGTCACGTTCATCACCGTTACGCTGTGGTCTTTCGCCGCGTCCTTATCAATGTTGTTCAGCCCCGTCGCCACCACCGCAACCGTCTTTAGCTCCGGGCAGGCCTCGAAGTGCTCCCGCGACAGCACAACCTTATTCACCAACACCGTGTCGAATCCCCGTATGCGCTCCTGCACCTGCTCGGGGGACGTTCGCGGATGTTTGACCATTTCCCCGGCCACTGCCTCAATCGGCGAGAGGTCCACATCGTTACCCAGTGTGTCTGCGTCCAGAAATACGGCTTTCATTCGTCGTTCCTTATTCATGAAGTTTTTGGCCGACCAACAGAGCCCCAGATTAAGTTAGACTGAGCTAAACCTCCAATTGGCGAAAAGGGGAACACTCATGGAACATCAGTTCTGGCACGAACGCTGGGCCAAGAAAGAAATCGGCTTCCACGAAGGCACCGTTAATCAGTACCTCCATGACCACTGGCCAGAACTTGCCGGCAATGGTATCGGCGCCGTGCTCGTTCCCCTGTGCGGCAAGGCCCATGACATGTGGTGGCTCCATGACCGCGGCCACGCTGTCATCGGCGTGGAATTGAGCGAGGTTGCCTGCAAGGATTTTTTCGAAGAGGGCCAGGAGAAAGCGAAGGTTCACCCGGGTGAGCCCTTCACGAAATTCGCCCACGACGATCTCCAGCTTTGGTGCGGCGACTTTTTCCAGTTGGTGCCGGAGGACCTGAAGCACGCCCGACTGGTGTACGACCGTGCCGCCCTGATCGCCCTGCCACCCCACATGCGCCAGGATTATGTCGACCACCTGACCGCTGTGATTCCGGATGGCACCCGCATACTTCTGATCACCCTGGACTACGACACCGACATCAAGGGCCCGCCGTTCAATGTCAGTGACAAAGAAGTACTGAAACTATACTCCGCTGATTACGAGATCGAACACATACTCACCAATACACTGGCAAAAGATCACCCGTTTACCAAGCGTAAAGGGCTTGCTGGCGCGACGGAGAGCGTGTTCCGTCTCAGAAAGCGCTGATACACAATTTAATGAACCTTAACGCTTTTACGCCTGTCCAAGTCCCGAAGCTTGAACTAAGCTCACAGTAACAAGACCGACATAAACGCGTCGGCGTAAATCGGTCTGTTACTCCCTATACTTCCACCCATAACCATAACGACCGCCTGGAGCGGCGGACCCAACAGCAACGGGGATATTGTGTGAACTAAAAGCTGTCTTTTCATGGCAAGAGAGCAAGCGAGGGGCCATCTATGAGCATAATGCAGCATTTCAAAGACCGGTATGAAGCAACTCAAGAAGAAGAATACACTCTTGAGGAATACCTGGAGATCTGCAAAAAGGACCCGGCGGCATACGCCACTGCCGCAGAGAGGATGTTACTGGCCATTGGCGAGCCGGAACATATCGACACATCCCGTGACTCCCGGCTGTCACGTATCTTTTCCAACAAGGTGATCAAGCGTTACCCGGAATTCTCCGAGTTCTATGGCATGGAAGAAGCCGTGGAAAACATTGTCTCCTTCTTCCGCCACGCTGCCCAGGGCCTGGAAGAGAAGAAACAGATCCTCTACCTGCTCGGCCCCGTCGGTGGCGGCAAGTCCTCGCTCGCTGAAAAACTCAAGTCACTGATGCAGAAAGTGCCCTTTTATGCGATCAAAGGGTCACCCGTTAACGAGTCGCCACTAGGCCTGTTCGATCCAGCCGAGGATGCCAGCATTCTGGAAGAGGAATACGGCATCCCGCCCCGCTACCTCAAGTCCATCATGTCGCCCTGGGCGGTAAAACGCCTGCACGAGTATGGCGGCGACATCAGTCAGTTCCGTGTGGTCAAGATGTACCCGTCGGTACTGGACCAGGTGGGTGTATCCAAGACCGAGCCGGGTGATGACAATAACCAGGACATCTCCGCCCTCGTAGGCAAGGTGAATATCCGCATGCTGGAAGACTTCTCCCAGGATGACCCGGACGCCTACAGCTTCAGCGGCGGCCTGTGCAAGGCCAACCAGGGCCTGATGGAATTCGTGGAAATGTTCAAGGCGCCCATCAAGGTGCTGCATCCGTTGCTCACCGCCACCCAGGAAGGCAACTACAACACCACCGAAGGCATGGGCTCCGTGCCGTTCGACGGTATTATCCTGGCCCACTCCAACGAGTCCGAGTGGCAGACCTTCCGTAACAACAAGCACAATGAGGCCTTCCTTGACCGGGTATACATCGTCAAGGTGCCCTACTGCCTGCGGGTGACGGAAGAGATTGATATCTATCGCAAATTGCTGCGCGACAGTTCCCTCTCCGGCGCCCCCTGCGCACCGGACACCCTGGATATGCTGGCGCAGTTCTCCATCCTGTCGCGGCTCAAAGAGCCGGAAAACTCCAGTATCTTTTCCAAGATGCGGGTTTACGATGGCCAGAACATCAAGGACACCGACCCGAAAGCTAAATCGATTCAGGAATACCGGGATACAGCCGGCGTAAACGAGGGTATGGACGGACTGTCCACCCGTTTCGCATTCAAGATTCTGTCCAAGGTCTTCAACTTCGACACCACGGAAATAGCCGCAAACCCGGTTCATCTGCTCTATGTGCTGGAAAAACAGATCGAGCAGGAACAATTCCAGGCCGAGACCCACGACCGCTACCTGCGGTTTATCAAGGAGTTCCTGGCGCCTCACTACGTTGAGTTTATTGGCAAGGAAATCCAGACGGCTTACCTCGAAAGCTACAGCGAATACGGCCAGAACCTGTTCGATCGCTACGTCACCTATGCCGACTTCTGGATTCAGGATCAGGAATACCGTGATCCGGAAACCGGGGAAATTCTCGACCGCTCGTCCATTAACGACGAACTGGAGAAAATCGAGAAGCCGGCCGGCATCAGCAACCCGAAAGACTTCCGCAACGAGGTGGTCAATTTCGTGTTGCGGGCACGGGCGAACAACCAGGGTCGCAACCCGTCCTGGCTCAGCTACGAAAAACTGCGCAGCGTGATCGAGAAGAAAATGTTCTCCAACACCGAGGACCTGCTGCCGGTTATTTCCTTCAATCCGAAGGCCAGCCAGGAGGATCAGAACAAGCACAAGCAGTTCGTCGAACGTATGGTCGATCGAGGCTACACGGAGAAACAGGTCCGCCTCCTTGCGGAATGGTACCTGCGGGTTCGTAAGTCTCAATAAGTCAGCCTTCATACGCTGAACTGGAGTGAAACTATGGGTATGACCCACGTAGTCGACCGGCGACTGAACGGCAAGAACAAGAGCGCGGTAAACCGGGAACGTTTCCTGCGCCGTTACCGCCATCACATCAAGAAGGCCGTGGCGGACGCGGTTCACCGGCGCTCCATTACGGATATTGAGCGTGGTGAGAATGTCAGTATTCCGTCCCGGGATACTGACGAACCAATCTTCCACCATGGCCAGGGTGGCAAGCGGGAGATGGTGCATCCGGGCAACAAGGAGTTCGTAACCGGTGACACTGTGCCCAAACCTCCGGGAGGTGGCGGCGGAGGCCAGGGACAGGGCCAGGCCAGCCCGGATGGCGAAGGCATGGATGAGTTCGCCTTTCAGATTACCCAGGAAGAATTCCTCGACTTTCTGTTTGATGACCTGGAACTTCCCAATCTCGCCCGTAAAAAGCTGAAAGACACCGAGGCGTTCAAATACGTTCGCTCCGGTTTTTCAACCCAGGGCATACCCGCCAAGCTGGACGTGGTTCGCTCATTACGAGGCGCCCATGCCCGACGTCTTGGCCTCGGTGGCGCGCGCCGCAAGAAAATCCGCCGAATGGAGGAAGAGCTGGCCGCACTGAGAAGTGCACCGGAGGATCTGGACCCGGCGTTCAGCCACGAGGACCAGATCAAAGCCCTGGAGGATGAAATTGCCGATCTCAAGGCCAATGTCCGGCGCATTCCGTTCATTGACGAGATTGACCTGCGTTACCGCCAGCACATCAAGAAGCCACAACCGGCCACCAGCGCCGTGATGTTTTGCCTGATGGATGTGTCCGGGTCGATGACCCAGATGCACAAGGACATCGCCAAACGCTTCTTTATTCTGCTGTATCTGTTCCTGAAGAAGAACTACAAGAAGATCGAAGTGGTCTTCATCCGCCACCACACCAGCGCCAAGGAAGTGGACGAGGAAGAGTTCTTCTACTCCCGGGAAACCGGCGGCACGATCGTATCCAGTGCTCTGAAACTGATGCACAAGATCATCGAGTCCCGCTACTCCCCTGCGGAGTGGAACATCTATGCCGCCCAGGCTTCGGACGGTGACAACTGGAACGATGACTCTCCCATCTGCAGCAAGTTGCTGGCCGACAGCATCCTGCCTTTGGTGCAGTACTACGCCTATGTGGAGATCACGCCCCAGGATCACCAGATGCTGTGGTACGAATACGAGAAGATTCAGGAGCGGTTCCCGCAGAGCTTCGCGCTGCAGCAGATTGCCGATCCTGGTGAAATTTATCCGGTCTTCCGCCAGCTGTTCGAGAGGAAAGCCGCATGACTGACACCATCGACAGACCCAACGAGCCGAAAACCCGGGAACCCATATCCACCAGTTCCGAGTGGACCTTCCCGCTGATCGAGAAATACGACAAGGAAATCGCCAAATGCGCGGCAGAGTTCGGCCTCGACACCTACCCCAACCAGGTGGAGGTGATCAGCGCCGAACAGATGATGGACGCCTACAGCTCCGTCGGCATGCCCGTGGGCTACCACCACTGGTCCTTCGGCAAGCAGTTCCTGTCTACCTCAAAAGGGTATCAGCGGGGGCAGATGGGCCTTGCCTACGAGATCGTGATCAACTCCGATCCCTGCATTGCCTACCTGATGGAGGAAAACACCCTGCCCATGCAGGCGTTGGTGATTGCTCATGCGTCCTATGGCCACAATTCTTTCTTCAAAGGGAATTATCTGTTCCGCACCTGGACGGATGCCAGCGCAATCATCGATTATCTGGTGTTTGCCCGTCACTACGTATCGGAATGTGAGGAACGCTACGGGCTGGATGCCGTGGAGGAAATCCTGGACTCCTGCCATGCCCTGATGAACTACGGGGTCGACCGCTACAAGCGCCCGGCGCCGATCTCTGCGGCAGAGGAGGCACGCCGGCAAAAAGAACGGGAAGAGTACCAGCAACGCAGGCTGAATGACCTGTGGCGTACCATTCCGAAGATGGGCGAGGACGACGACCCCGTCAAGCGCAAGCAGCGCTATCCGGAAGAACCGCAAGAGAACATTCTCTACTTCATTGAGAAGAATGCACCGCTGCTGGAAACCTGGCAGCGGGAGATCATCCGTATCGTTCGCAAACTGGGCCAATACTTCTACCCACAACGCCAGACCCAGGTCATGAACGAGGGCTGGGCCACCTTCTGGCACTACACCCTGCTACACAGAATGTACGACAAGGGCTTGGTGAACGACGGTTTCATGATGGAATTCCTGCAAAGTCATACGGCCGTGGTTTACCAACCGCCTTTTGACAGCCCCTGGTATTCGGGCATCAACCCCTACACCCTGGGTTTTTCGATGTTTACCGATCTGCGTCGGATCTGTGAGAATCCCACCGACGAGGACCGCGAGTGGTTTCCGGACTTTGCCGGTTCTGACTGGTTGGAAACCCTGCACTTCGCCATGAAGAACTTCAAGGACGAAAGCTTTATCCAGCAGTTCCTGTCTCCAAAGGTGATGAGAGATTTGAAATTCTTTGCCATTCAGAACGATGACGAAGAGGACGTCTATCGGATCACCGCCATTCACGATGACCCGGGCTACCGTAACCTGCGCGAAAAGCTGGCACGGCAATACAACCTGAGCTACCGAGAACCGAATATTCAGGTATGGAACGTGGATGTCAGGGGGGATCGTTCACTCACCCTGCGGCACATTCCCGTCGACCGGGTTCCACTTGGCGACGACACTGACGAGGTTCTTCGCCACGTGCATCGTTTGTGGGGCTTTGATGTCCACCTGGAAAGCGTCGAAAACGGCGTGGTCATGGAAGAATGCCACTGCCCGCAACGGGAGCTGGATGACGCGGATTAGTCGCGGCCATTGATCATCAGAATGCCCACTCCAGCCCGGCATAGAAGGTTCTGCCGGGCGCGGGCTCATAGTAGCCGCGATCTTCTATCGGCCTGTCAGCATTGGCATTGATGCGGATATTGCTGAAGTAATCCTCATCCAGAAGGTTGCGGATACCGCCGTAGACGCTGAATTTTTGACTACCTACACGAACGCTGTCACCGGCCCGAATCCCCAGCAGCCAGTAATCGCTGACCCTGGTTTGGTTGCTGTTCTCAGCGTACAGGTCACCCACGTACTGCCACTCCAGGGCAGCAAACCGTTGCCCGTCACCACGCCACTCCACTTCCGTAACCCATTGCTCCTGCGGTAACCCCGGCAGGCGATTGCCATCGGCGTCATTGCCCTGCTCGTCGGTGAAGTCCTTAAGTGTGTAGTCCGCCAGGGTCACGGCGCTGGTTACGCGCCAGGCGTAGGAAATGTCCCACTTCAGGCCAAGCTCCACCCCATTCCGTTCTGTGCGCCCGGCGTTTTCGTAGAAGGTACGGTTATTGATCTCATAGGGCAGGATTTCGTCGTCCACCCGGATGGAGAACAGCGCCAGGTCGTAACGGACCCCCTGCCCCAGGCCGCCGCGTATACCGACTTCCCGGTTAAGCGCCTGCTGGGGCTCAATGTCTGGATTGAAGCCACCGCTACCGTCGGGATTGGCAAACTCCGTGAAGGTGGGTGCTTCAAAGGCCGTGCCCACCGTGGCGTAGAACTGCTGGCGTGGCGCCAACCGATAGCTGACTCCCGCAAAGCCACTGAATTCGCGATAAGTGCGGCTGCCGGAATCGTCTCCGTCACTGATCCTGTGGTCATCCACCGACAGCCGCAGGCGATCAAACCGGGTGCCCAGGGACACGTTCAGGCGCTCCGTCAATGCCAGATCACCCTGGGCAAACACCGCTGCGGTAGTGCCGTTCTGGGTTTCGTCCTGGGTTTGTCCGGTGACATCTCCGTTAAACGACACCGAATAACGCCGGCGTTCATCAACCTGGCGATGGAGATCAGCGCCCACCACCCAGGTCAGCGGAAGGCCCGCTACCTCGCTGCCCTGCTGGTAATCCGTACTGACGCCGTAGAACTGCCGGTCGTAGGCAATTCGGCTGGGGCCGGGAAACGGCAGTTGCTGGGCAAAATCACGGTGCGTAAAAAAGGTACTAACGGCCAGGTCCCCAGTACCCATCTCGGCGGTTTCATACAGCAACCCAAGCGTCTGCTGGTCAACGTCCTGGCCGGCGTCGAGCCGTTCGGCATTGGCCGTCGCCTGGCGGCGATCCTGTTCCACTTGGCTCGCTGTCAGGCCGGCGGGGTCTTCTGCTTTTGGCGTGTGCAAGGCATTGAAGGTGGCCGTTAAACGCTGCCCGGCTCCCCAACCATGAGACACCCGCCCATTGAAAAGGCCTTTCTCAACCTGGCTCTGATCGCGGTAACCGTTGTAGTTAAGCCAGGACGCAGTTGCGATGCCACTCGTCGCCCCCTCACTTCCGTTGGCCTGGAACGTGGTTTTGTAATAGTCGTTGCTTCCCACATCCTGACTTAGGCGCGCGCCCGGCGGCATTTCGTCTCCACGGGCCGTGGTAATGTCGATCACCCCACCGGAGGCGTTACCGTACTGAACCGACGACGGCCCGCGAATCACTTCAATGCGCTGTGCCGAGTCCAGGTCCACCGCATCAATCTGAGACTGCCCATCGGGCAACGTGTAGGGGATGCCATCCACCTGTATACGAATGCCGCGAATGCCGAATGGCGCCCGGGCACCAAAACCACGGGTGGACAGCCGCAGATTCTGGGCGAAGTTGTAGCGGTTCTGGAAGAACAGGCCAGGGACAGTATCCAGGGACTCGTCCAGTTGCAGCCTCTGCTGGCCCTCCTGGATGTCCGGGGCATTGGTCACGGACACCGCAGCGGGGGTCTCGTAGAGGTCTCTCTCAAGGCGGGGCGACGTCACCTTGATGACATTGTCTTGCGACTCCACGCTTTGCTGCGCATTGGCGGTGCCCCATGTTCCAGCGAATATCAGCGCCGAAAAGACCACGATCAACATTCTGATAATGACCACTTTACCTCCTGCTGCCGGGTTAAATACCGAGTAAATCCACCAACCAGGGCACAATCAATGCCGTCGCAAACGCCGACAGCGCCATCGCCAGCCCCGAAAAAGCGCCCATCTGGGAACTGACCTGAAATGCCCGTGCTGTGCCAATGCCATGGGCCGCCACACCCATGGCGATGCCTTTCACACTGTCGTCGGTGATACGCATCCATTCAAACAGTTTGGTACCGAGCACCGCACCGACAATACCAGTGGCCACCACCAGAACGGCGGTCAGGGACGGAATGCCGCCGATGGTTTCGGAGATCCCCATGGCAACCGGCGCCGTGGCGGATTTGGGCGCCAGGGACACCTGAATCTCAGTGGAGCCGCCAAGAAGCCAGGCAAGCCCAATGGAGCTGCCCGCTGCAATCACAACACCACACACCAGGGAAATGGATACCGGCAACCAGAGTTGGCGCAGCCGGGAAAACTGCTGGTAAAGGGGAACCGCCAGCGCCACCGTGGCAGGCCCCAACAGGAAGTGAACGAACTGCCCGCCTTCGAAGTACTCCTCGTAGGAGGTACCAGTGAGCATCAACAGGGCAATCAGCATCGCCACTGAGGTAACCACCGGATTGGCCAGGGGGCTGGAGTTGGACTTGAGATAGAGCCGATAGGCAAGGCCATAGGCCACCAGCGTAATGGTCAGGCCAAGCAACGGCGACGTTGAAAGATAAACCCAGATATCACGAATGACCGGCTCATTCATCCCGCTGCCCTCCCGCATTTTCGGGTCGGGCAAACCATCGCGAGGTTACCTGCATAATGCCGGCGGTGGCGACCATGGTGATAATAGTGGAGAGAAACAGGGCCAGCGTGATCGGCAGCCACTCATCCGCAATCCGGCTAAAATGACTCATCATGCCAACACCCGCCGGCACGAACAGTAGCGACAGATGGCTGAGCAATGCGCTGGAAGCGTTCTCAAGTGGCTCTGGCGTGGCGCCCCGAATCATCAGCGTCAGGAACAACATCACCATACCCAGCACGGGCCCTGGAATCGGCAGAGAGAGAAGACGAACAGTGACTTCCCCTACCAACTGATACACCAGCAGCAGGGTTATTCCGTTGAGAAAATTCATGGTGGCAGCTCCCGACAGAAAAAACGGCCCAAGTCAGGAGCATAGCCACTAAGCGGCCCCTTGCCTACCCGGCCTTGGTCTCTGTGCGCGGCGGGGTGGTGGTCGTGATGGTAGTCGCGGGAATCACTTTCCGGCCATAGGCCGCCAGCAGGAATCCGATCGGGAACATCAGCACGCCGTATACCGCCGCGGGAATCGACATGGTGCTGGACTCCAGCAGCGTCAGCGTTACCAACAGGGCAATGGTGCTGTTTTTGATGCCCAACTCCACGGCAACTGCAATGGATTCGCGCTGGGTCAGGCCCGCGACGCGGCCCGCCAGGAGCCCCAGGAATATACCGGCAATGTTCAACAGGAGGGTTGCCGGGCCGGCCTGTCGCAGCAGGTCCCAGATCTGGTCGCGCACGCCCCAGATCAGACCGACAACCAGCAACGCCAGAACCACACCCCCGAACACGCTGACTGCGCTTTCAGCACGGCGTGAGAGCTCTGGTGCCCGGGTACGGAAGATCATCCCAATCGCCACAGGAAACAGGACAATCCCCACCAGCATGCCTACCGTTCTTCCCACCGGCAGCGTGATGGACTCCTCCGTGCCGGCATAGAGTTGAAGCGCATAGTTGGTGAACAACGGCAGAGTCACGATGGTTATAAGACTGGCCGTGACCGTCAACACGATCGACAGGGCAATGTTCCCCCGGGACAGCAACACGAACAGGTTGGAGGTAGTGCCGCCCGGACAGGCCGCAATGATCACCAGCCCCACGGCAATGGCCGATGACAGGTCGAGCATGGAGGCAATGGCAAAGGCCACCATGGGCATGAGCAGTATCTGGGCAACGGTACCCACCACCATCCCTTTTGGATACACAGCCACTTGGCGGAAGTCCCTGACCGTCAGGGTCATACCTATACCGATCATGATAATAAACAGGGCAATCGGCAGCCCCGCAGAGATCAGTGGACTCGATTCCACAAAGCCTCCAAGGATTGTTGTTGTGATTAGATTAGATTAGCCAGCTAGTGAAAATAGCATAAGCCACCGAAAAAGAGTGAATGTGGATTCGCAACAACATGTAATTGCAGGAAGGACAGGAATGGGATTGCGCGCAAAAACCTGAACCTTTCAACCTGCTTGTTCGTGTGATTGTCCTGGTTGTTGCGTATACTTTCGAACAACAACTATACGAATCCAAACGCATCAGATTCAGTGCAGTTTGGCAGCTTCATAAAGCAAGAGGACGATCAATGAAACGCCTGGGCACACTGGACGCTTCCTGGTTGGCGGTGGAATCGGAAGACACCCCGATGCACGTCGGCAACCTGCAGATTTTTTCACTACCGGAAGATGCTCCGGAGACGTTTCTAAGAGACATGCTCGCCCGCATGAAAGCCGATGCCGATGTAGCGCCGCCCTGGTGCTACAAGCTCGCCTTTTCGGGGTTCCTGGGCCGCCTGGTCGCCCCGTCCTGGAAGGTCGACAAGAAGCTGGATCTCGACTACCACGTTCGACACTCGGCGTTGCCGCGCCCCGGCAGTGAACGGGAACTTGGCATCCTGGTATCCAGGCTGCATTCCAACCCGCTGGATTTCTCCCGCCCGCTGTGGGAATGCCACATTATCGAGGGCCTGGAGAACAACCGTTTTGCCCTCTACACCAAGATGCATCACTCCATGATTGATGGCATCAGCGGTGTTCGGCTGATGCAGCGGGTGCTCAGCAAGGACCCCGGTGAGATTAATATGCTGCCGCCATGGTCGGTACGCCCGGAACGGACACGGGGCAGCAAGACAGATTCCGAAGCCAGCATTTCAGCCGCCCTGTCCCAGGCCATGGAAGCCCTGAGAATTCAGGCCGACATGGCACCGAGGCTCTGGAATGCGATGAACCGCCTGATCCAGTCCGCACGGCACCCGGAAGAGGGGCTGACCGCGCCCTTTGCCGGCCCGGTTTCCGCCCTCAATCACCGGGTCACCGGCCAGCGGCGGTTTGCCACCCAGCACTACCAGCTCGAGCGGATCAAAAAGGTCGCCCAGGCGTCCAACGGTTCCCTGAACGACATTGTGCTCTACCTCTGTGGCACTGCCCTGCGCCGCTTTCTTGTTGAACAGGATGGTTTGCCGGATACGCCACTCACCGCCGGAATTCCGGTGAATATCCGCCCCTCCGACGACCAGGGCACGGGTACCCAGATCAGCTTCATGATTGCCTCACTGGCGACCGACGAAGCCGACCCCCTCGAGCGACTGAAGAGCATCAAACACTCTACCCGCAGGGCCAAACAACACCTTCAGAAACTGCCGCGTAAAGCCCTGACCCAATACACCATGCTGCTGATGTCGCCCTACATCCTGCAGTTGATGTCAGGCCTGGGCGGGCGAATGCGCCCGGTGTTCAACGTGACCATCTCCAACGTACCGGGGCCCGAGGAAACGCTTTACTATGAGGGCGCTCGGCTGGAGGCGATGTACCCGGTCTCGCTCATTGCCCATGGTGGTGCTCTCAACATTACTTGCCTGAGTTATACCGGTTCACTGAACTTTGGCTTCACGGGTTGTCGCGATACGTTGCCCAGCATGCAGAAGCTGGCGGTCTACACCGGCGAGGCTCTGGATGAACTGGAAATGCTGGCTCTCCCGCCTGATACCGCCACTCAAAAATCCGTCCGCAGAAAGGTCGCCGCCTCCAACAAAAAGTAACGCAACACCTGAGAACGGGAGCCAATGCCATGTCCGAACAACTTTCAATTCCGTCAAAAAGAGATCAGGTCAGCAAGGAAGAATGGCAGCTCCGAGTCGACCTCGCCGCGGCCTATCGTCTGGTCGCCCTGTACGGCTGGGACGATCTGGTATTTACCCATATTTCCGCACGGATACCCGGTGACGAGCACCACTTTCTTATTAATCCATACGGTATGATGTTCGAGGAAATTACAGCCTCCAGCCTGGTGCGAGTGGATCAGGACGCCAACAAGATCAACCCCGACGACTTCGATATCAATCCTGCGGGTTTTACCATCCATAGCGCCATCCACCAGGTCAGGGACGATGCCGGCTGCGTCATGCATTTGCACACCACCGACGGTATTGCTGTATCCGCCCAACAGGAAGGCCTGCTGCCGCTATCCCAGCAGAGCCTGTTTGCACTGGCGAGCCTGTCGTATCACGACTATGAAGGTGTGGCGCTAAGGGAAGACGAGAAGGCCCGCCTGCAAAAGGATCTCGGTAATACCAATTTCATGATTCTTCGCAACCACGGCCTGCTGACCACCGGCTCCAGTATTCCTGATGCCTTCCTGGCCATGTACATACTGCAAACGTCCTGTCAGATCCAGATCAGGGCACTGTCGGGCGATCGCCCACTGACGCCAGTTCCTGCCGGCATTGTGGACACCATCCGGCAACAGGCGGATCAGGTGACCAAAGGCCTGGGCGGCAAGCTGGCCTGGCCGGGCCTGCTACGCAAGCTCGACCGCATCGACGCCAGTTTCCGGGAATAGGAGTTGACCTTCATGGGCGACTCTTCCAGTTGGCTGCGCCCACAAATATCAGCTGTAGAAAGCGCGCGGTTCGCTGCCGCACCTGTTCTTCCTGATAGTCGTCGTCGGGAGAGATCCCCAGAATGTCCGTCAGGCTGAAGGCTACACTGCGCACCACCAGGTCGCAGGTCATATCCAGGTCGGCATCGCTCAGGTGATCCGCCACTTTCAGACGCCGAAGATCATTGGCCAGTTCGCTGGCAAAATAACGCATTTCGCTGCGGATGCCTTCCTGTACCGCCCGGCTCTCCCCCGCCAGCCCCTGGGCCATAAACATGAAAAAGCTGCGATTATTGCGGGCATGGGAGATAAAAATACCGACTGATTCGTCGATCAGTTTGTCCGCCTGCAATACGTTCGCCCGCGCCTCGCGCATCATCCGTCGAAGCACCAGCCCCAATTCGTCCACCAACTGCAGCCCAAGGTCATCCATGTTGCGGAAGTGCCGGTAAAAAGACGTCGGCACCACGCCTGCCTGTCGGGTGACTTCGCGGATGCCCAGGCTGGCAAAGTGCCGCCCCTTTCCCACCAGGGCCAATGCCGCGTTCATCAGTTTTTCGCGGGTTTCACCCGGCTTACGTCGTTGTTTTTCTGCCATCGCCTGGAACTAGCTCATCGGTTGATCACAAGCCAACAAGTGTACACAGGCCCACACTAAAAATAACCCGAACTTGTCATTACAGGACAATGTTAGTGGCTTGATTGCCGCCTAACACCTCGGTGTGTACAGTCGTACACATTAGTGAACACTTGTACACATCAGTACAAAGGAGAGCAATCATGATATCTGTACTGGAAAAGTCACCGACCCTGCACTGGCTGGGCAGGCAGCTTTTTAACCGGGACGACCCGGCTGCCTTTTTTGATCCCCTGCTGGAGCGCATCAACCCCATGTGGGTACGGCAATACACGCCGGCCAGAGTGAAGGCCATCTACAACGAAACCGCCGACACCAAAACCTTTGTCCTGGCGCCGGCCGGGCGCTGGAAAGGCTTTGCCGCCGGCCAGCACGTCAATATTGGCATCGATGTTGACGGCGTGCGTCGCAACCGAACCTTCAGCCTGTCCAGTTCGCCCATTCAATGGCGCGCAGACGGCACCGTCACCCTGACCATCAAACGGCTTCCCGGTGGCCTGGTGACCAACTGGATGCACGACCACCTGGAGCCAGGAGCGGTCATCGGGCTGGGCGAGGCGTTCGGCGACTTCCAGATTCCCGATCCGCAGGAGCCAGCCCTGTACATCGCCGGTGGCAGCGGCATCACCCCAGTGCTGAGCCAACTGGAAACCATGGCGGCATCAGACTATCGGGCGCCGGTGACCCTGCTGTATTTCGTGCGCACCCAGGCCGATGTGATTGCTGCGGAAAAGCTGCACGCGCTGGCCAGTCGCTGGCCGGCCCTCACCCTGAAGGTGTTTGCCACCAGCGACACCCACCCGCCCCAGTTCCTCAGCGAGCAACATCTGGATGAGGTTCCCGGCATTGCAGCCCGGCGGTGCTATCTCTGCGGGCCGAAAGGGCTCATGGATCTGGCCAACGATCTCCTGTATCGGCGGGGGATTGGCGAAGACCGCATTCACAGCACCTTCTTCTCCGCACCGACCGCAAATCTCGACACCGAGTCCCTCGGAGGAGCGGTGCATTTCCAACGCAGCAACCTGGATGTCTCGTCCGAAGGCGATGCGGTGCTGCTGGACATTGCCGAGGCCGCGAAACTGTCGCCACGCTACGGCTGCCGCATGGGCATCTGTCACCAGTGCAGTTGCCGCAAGACCAGCGGCACTGTGATCAACCGCCTGACCGGGAAAACATCCGGCCCGGGCGAGGAAACCATTCAGCTTTGTGTGTCTGTTCCGAGCGGGCCGGTGTCTGTTGAACTCTGACCGGCCGCACCACAACGCCTGAACCCATTATTGGCAGACATGGTTCGACCATTCTGCAAGGAGTCACCATGAAGACGATGAACGAAACACAACTGAAAGAGCTTGAAAACGACCTGGACGCCATTCGTGACCAGGTGATCTCCGATCTTGGCGAACGGGATGCACGTTACATCCGCAGGATCGTTCGGCTCCACCGGTCCCTGGAAATCGGCGGCCGGGTGCTGATGCCCTTCGGGTTTATCCCGCCCGTGTTCCTCGCCGCCACCACGGCGCTGGGTATCTCCAAGATTATCGAAAACATGGAGATCGGCCACAACGTCATGCACGGCCAGTACGACTGGATGAACGACCCGTCACTGCACTCGCAGACCTATGAATGGGATACGGTGTGCAGTGGCGATTCCTGGCGCCGCACCCACAACTACGAGCACCACACCTACACCAATATCATCGGCAAGGACCGGGACTATGGCTATGCCCTGCTGCGCCTGAGCGACGACGACAAATGGAAGCCGGCTCATACTCTGCAGTTCATCAACTATATTCTGCTGAGTGTGTTCTTCCAGTGGGGCGTTGGGTTGCATGAGCTGGAGTCTGAACGGATCCGCCGCCGGGAAATCTCGGTACGGGAAAAGATTCCGTTCCTGAAAGACTTCTTCCGCAAGGGCGGCCGTCAGGCCTTCAAGGACTATGTGTTCTTCCCGCTGATCACCTTTCCGGTGGCTCCTGTGGTACTGGCGGGCAACATTGGCGCCAACCTGATCCGTAACCTGTGGTCGTCCACGGTCATTTTCTGTGGCCACTTTACCCAGGATGCGGAGACGTTTACCGAGGAGGAATGCGAAGGTGAGAGCAAGGGCCACTGGTATCTGCGCCAACTGACAGGCTCCAGCAACTTTACCGGCGGTAAGTGGGTGCACCTGCTGAGCGGCCATCTGAGCTACCAGATTGAACACCATGTGTTCCCGGACCTGCCAGCCCACCGCTACCCCGAAATGTCGGAGAAAGTTCAAGCGGTGTGTAAAAAGCACGGTATTCCGTACAACACCGGCACCTTCGCCAAACAGTATTCAACCGTGCTGAAACGCATTTTCGGCTATTCACTGCCGGACCGGATGCGCAACCGGCTGCTACCGGAATTCAGCAACCGGGCCTTGAGTTAAGCGATCTGCAAAAGTCGTAGTAACTGAGGGCGATGCTGGTCGTTAATAATATCGGCCAGCGTGTATCGGTCCAGCACTTCCAGGAATGCCGCCAAGGCCTCGCCGAACATTGATTTCAACCCACAGACCGGCGTGATGCGGCAGGCATTCCTGGAGGAAAAGCACTCCACAACACTGAGATCCTGTTCGGTTTCCCTGACCAGGATGCCAACGTTAATGTCCTCCGGCGCCATGTGCAGGCGCATCCCTCCTTTCTTGCCACGAACGGTTTCGATGTAGCCCTTCTTGTTGAGTTGATGAACGACTTTCATCAGGTGATTCTTGGAGATCTCATAGCTGTCGGCGATCTGCTGAATGGTCGCCAGCTCATCACCCTGCACCGCCAGGTAAATCAGAACACGCAGGGAGTAATCGGTGTAACGGGTGATATGCATTCATCAACTCCAATAAGTCATCGATATCAGGTTCACACCGAAAGTGGCCAAACCGATACTTGTATACGCAGAATTCATGAAACCGGTTCTTACGCCCGAATGGTTCTTTTGTCGATATTGGGTTGGGTTATTCGCCACACATTGGTTATGCTTGTTGTATACAAAGCCAGACGGGGAATTTACCCATGCCCAACGCCACGCTGACAGACCGTTTTGGTCGCACCGTCAACTATGTGCGTCTGTCCGTCACAGACCGCTGCGATTTCCGGTGCGTGTACTGCATGGCCGAGGAGATGACCTTCCTGCCACGGCAGCAGGTGCTGACACTTGAAGAGATTGCCCAGGTGGCAAAGACCTTCGTATCCCTGGGCACCGAAAAGATTCGGTTGACCGGGGGAGAGCCACTTGTCAGACGGGGCATTCTGGAACTGGTCAAGGAAATCGGCACATTTGGCCTGCGGGACTTCGCCATGACCACCAATGGCAGCCAGTTGCCCACCATGGCAGAGCCACTGCGCAAGGCCGGGCTCAAACGATTGAATATCAGCCTGGATTCCCTGGATGCCGAGAAATTCAGCCGCATCACCCGCACCGGCCGGCTTGCCCAGGTTCTTGATGGTATAGACGCCGCAAAAGAAGCGGGGTTTGAGGGCATCAAACTCAATACCGTTGTCATGAAAGGTGGCAACGACCAGGAAGTACCAGAGCTGGTTGAGTTTGCCCGCAAAAAGAAAGTGGACATTACCTTCATTGAGGAAATGCCACTGGGTGAAATTTCCGATCATGATCGCGGTCAGGTGCTGTGCACCAGCGACGAAGTGCGCGATATCATCAGCCAGCGCCATGAGCTGGTTCCCACACCGGAAGATTCCGGCGGCCCCGCCCGCTACTACCGCATGCCGGACAGCGACATTCGGGTCGGTTTCATCTCGCCCCATTCCCACAATTTCTGCTCTACCTGTAACCGCGTTCGGGTCACGGTGGAAGGCCGTCTGCTGCTATGCCTGGGCAACGAGCATTCCGTTGATCTGCGCCGCGTGCTGCGCGGCCACCCGGAAACCGATGACAAACTCCGTGAAACCATCATCAACGCCATGGACCTGAAACCGGAGCGCCATCACTTTTCCAGCGAGGGTGACGTTCAGATTCTTCGCTTCATGAATATGACCGGCGGCTAGCTTCCAGCTGAACCAGCCTTGCGCCGCTGGCGTATCCTTCGTACCACATCGTGGCGATCATGGGTGATTGCTGCCCCAGGTACGGAGGTCGTTTCCCGCTATGTCCAATCTGATTCTGATACTCGGCGACCAGCTGACCACCGCCATCAGCGCACTCGACAACGCTGACAGGAAACGAGACAGAATCGTGATGGCAGAGGTCCACGACGAGGCCAGCTACACCAATCACCACAAGAAAAAACTGGTTCTGCTGTTCAGCGCCATGCGCCATTTCGTAGAGGTATAGGGGCGAGTGAAATTGGCTGGAGGACCACCCCTGGAAATTTGTGAATCTACTCAGCGATAGATGATCTTCAATATTACCGCAATCAACTGACAACTTTCACCAAGTGTTCACGAGACATGTCAGTCAGGACCTGTGACATAAGCCTTCCTTATATTTGACCATAAGATTATATCGTTTGTTAGCCCAAGACTCCTCTGAAAGAATAAATCCAAGGTGTTTCAAAAAACATAAACCTATAAATCAAAACAATGCCTGAAAAATGGAGTCGACATGACCAAACGAGACAAAAGAATTAGAGCATTAAGCCCAGACTCCATCATGGAAGCTGCGAGGATTCTTGATCGTGGTGGTTTAGTTGTTTTGCCTTCGGACACCAACTACTGCATACACTGCGACTATAAAAACTCAGATGCTGTAAAGCGACTATATGAGGCAAAAAAAAGAAACGGTAATAGTCCACTATTAATGACCGTCCCCAGCGCCAATTATATAGATCGTTTTGCCGAACCTAATGACCGCGCGTTGGAACTGGTAAATAAACACTGGCCAGCTCCCTTTAGTGTCATTTTACTGCGCAAGCCGGAAGTACCGAGCTTTGTAGTACGGGGCCTTCAAACTGTCGGCCTGGGCTGTCACAAACATCTGGCATTGAAAATGCTTTTTGATCTTAGGCCGGAAGCCGTGGCGTCAAGCTCTGCCAACATGTCTGGCGGGCCGGACCCCAAGAGTGCGGATGACGTGGCGAAACAGATTGGCCCCGGTGTTGACCTGATCATTGACGGCGGCCACCTGGGCTCCCTTCACGCCAACACACTTATTGACTTCTCCGAGCACCCCCCGGTTATTGCCAGATTCGGTGAATTCCCCTTGGAACCCATACTCGAAACCCTTCCAGATATCGATAAAACGATGACCAGCGAACAGTACAAGATTCGAACTCAAGGACAAGTCAGTGAAGTATGGAACACGACTTGAGTAATAGAACGCCAACAGTAGTTAACTGTGTAAATAAGGGACGACTATGCGCACTGTAAAACTCTTTGATACGACACTTCGTGATGGCGAACAAGCTCCAGGTAACGCCATGTCCGTTGAGCAACGGGTAGAACTAGCGAAATGGATTGACGCTATCGGCGTTGACTATATCGAAGGCGGTTTCCCTTCGTGCTCGGAAGCCGATTTCGAAGCCACAAAAGGAATCAGTGAACTTGGCTTAAACGCAACCATCTGCGCTTTCGCAAGGGCCAAGGCAGCCGATATAGAGTGCGCCATCAAGGCAACGGAAGCTGCCAATAAATCACAGGTTCAAATACTGCTCACCGGTTCTGAGGTACACCTTGAAAAGAAACGTCAATTTTCTCTTCCAGATGCGGTAAATGAAGCCAGCGAGGCTGTTCGAATTGCAAGAACAAACGGAGCACAACACATATCACTGGGCTGCGAGGACGCTGCTAGGGGGTCACTTGATATGCTAAAGCAAGTGGTCGCCGCTGGCCTGGAACAAGGAGCAGACTGCGTCGTACTAGCTGATACGGTTGGAGCCGCATTACCCAGCGAGTTTGAAGATAAGGTAAGAGCCATTCGGGAGTTTATCGGAGACGACATTGAGCTGTCCGTTCACTGCCACAACGATATGGGTCTTGCCGTTGCCAATACATTCGCAGGACTGGTCGGCGGTGCGGACTGCGCTCAGGTATCCCTGTGCGGTATCGGTGAACGAGCGGGCAATACAGCCATGGAAGAACTCGCAACTGTCATCCACTACAGGGGATATGAAGTAGGTATGCAGTCTCGCGTCGACTCAATACACATGATTAAAGCATGCCGGAAACTAATTGATGAGATCAGCCTGGTTGTTTCTCCTCAAAAACCACTCATAGGAAGGTATGTTTTCTCGACTGCAGCAGGCATTCACATTAATGGAATGCTGCAAGACCCGGAGTGCTACGAGTATGTATGTCCTGAGCATTACGGCCGAGAACGCGAATATATAATAAGCAGACTCTCTGGTCGTAGCGTGATCACCGACCGTTTGCAAAAGAACAACTTACCATCAAGCCCGGAACTTGTAGATCGAATGTATAGATCAATCATTAAAAGCAAGGATGTTCACAAGTACAACAATAACAAGCAATTCTATGATTTTTATATAGAGCAAAGAAATCAGATTCATAGCAATACAAATCAATAAGAAGGAGCTTAAAAAATGGAAGAACGGATTCTCGACGAAATCGATAAATTTATCGATCAGAACAGATACGTCAGACATAAGTCTGTTCAGAACATCGTAAATAAGGTGGCATCAAGATCGACATTAAGAAGGTGGTCGACTCAAAAATATCATCAAACCTATCTCCAGAATGTGTCATTCAGCGCAATACATAGCAATGCGAGGGATTACCCGGATATACGAGTCTTTCAGGTTGATCAGTTAGTGGGTGAAGAAACCGATATATGTGACGGAACCGATAGTCATTTCAATTTGATGAAAAGATTCGCGATTGCCTGTGGCGCTGACACCCAGGAGATAGAAAACAGCCCGGTGGCAGAACCCGTGAAACGATTCACGGATTACCTGATTAACTGCTGCAAAAAAAGACATCCTGTTCTGGCAATGCTGGCCATTTATTGCAACGAACGACAGACCCCCGCTAGCGCCAGCCAGATGGCAGCCGCACTTAAGCAAGAATATGGTTTCAACGACAGCGAACTGGAATGGTTTTACCTGCACGGTGAGCTTGATGTTGATCATAGCAAGCAAGCACGAAACCTGATCATCCGACACGCAGATGATGTAGTGGATTTCGAGAAAAACGCATGGGAAGTGGTCAGATTAGCAGTCATAGAGTGGACAAACCTTCAAGACTACTACGCATCCATAACGTAAAGGAGAGTTCGAAAATGGAAACCATTAAAAGTACAGACCAGTCGGCTAGCCAGAACTACAAGGAGCTTTACAAACTGGCCCGTCCATTTATCGACGCCGATTCTCATATCGAGGAAAACGAAGAGGTTTTTCGATACATCGATAAGGAATATGAGCATCGTCGGCCTACTATTATCGATATCGAAGGCGTGATCAAACACCGCCCCACCCGGAACAAAGTGTGGCTAGTCGACGGAGAAATACGTCCAAAACTGATGGGGCAGAATCCCTCATGCTATGCGAGCCCGCCAACATCCGACTACGCGATGTCAAAGCCGGTCAGCGTCTCAGTGCAAGGATTGATGGACCCAGATGAATATATTGAGTGCATGCAAACCATTGGGCTTGATGTGTCCGTTCTTTACCCCACACTGATGCTACATCCTATGACGCGTGATCCTGGGTTTGAGGAGGCGCTGGCACGAGCCTACAACTCTTTCATGGGAGAGCGTTGTGGCCAACGACCTGAGAATCTGAAATGGGCCGCCGTGCTGCCAATGCGAAACCCCGACGCGGCGGCCCGGGAAGTACGTCGGGCTAAATCCCTAGGCGCTTCCACCTGCATGGTACTAAGCACGGTAGGTGACATGCCTCTGCACGACCGTCGTTTCGATATCGTCTACGAGACATTGTGTCTTGAAAACATGCCAATGAGTATCCACGTGGGCTGGCCCCATGACAGCCTCAATGACTCACTTTCCAGCATTCCCGCCAGTCTGATACTCCATTTCGAAGCTGGAATGTTGCACAGCATGTTTTCAGTGCTCGCGGGCGGAATACTGGATCGTTTCCCTGAGTTAAAAGTGGCTTTCGTGGAAGCCGGGGCTGTCTGGCTTCCCACCTTCCTTGATCGAGCGGAAAAGTGGCGTAAGACACCCACCGCCGAAGTCTGGCTAGCCGAAAAAAGCCCGATGGATTACTTACGGGAGAATCAGGTTTTCTTCACTGTTGAGGGTGATGAGCCACGACTTGAAGAGTTTGTTGATCTGGTTGGTGAAAACCGGATTCTCGGATCCGCCGATTTCCCTCATGTGCACTACGAAGGCGGCAAGCTGAGCGAAACCTTTAAAGATCTGGTCACCCACCCGGGATTTAGCAACCAGACCAAGGCGAGGTTTCTCGGTAAGAACTCCCTCGATTTCTACAGGATGTGACCGAGATGGGCCTGACGACATTTGACAAGATTTGGGATCTACATACCGTCAAGACACTTCCAACGGGGGAGGACATTTTATTTATTGATCGCCATCTGTTGCATGAAGTATCCAGTCCTCAGGCCTTCGATGGCTTAAGACAAAAATCCCGTCCTGTGCGATATCCCCACTTGGCGATCGGCACCGAAGATCACATTGTTTCCACGGCACCTGGGCGGGTTGGAGGAACGTTCTCGGAGGCGGAGCAGATGCTGAGTACGATGAGAAAAAATACCGAGAACTTCGGTATTTCCCATCATCAGATTGGTAGTGACAGGCAGGGTATCGTTCATGTCATTGCGCCAGAGCAAGGACTCGTAATGCCGGGGATGACCGTCGTGTGCGGTGATTCCCATACCTGCACACTCGGCGCATTGGGAGCGGTCGCATTTGGGATCGGGACCAGCGAAGTCGAGCATGTGCTGGCAACCCAGACCATTGTTCAACGACGCCCGGGCGTATTACGGGTCTGTCTCGAAGGGGACTCAAAAGAACGCAGATACATACTGCCTAAGGACTATATCCTGCAGATATGCAGGCACCTCGGACCTTCCGGTGCTCGAGGCATGGTCATAGAGTTTGCCGGTGAAGCAATCCGGCAAATGCCCATGGAGGGACGACTGACGATCTGCAATATGGCGATTGAGGCCGGTGCCAGGTCAGGCTTTGTCTCCCCGGACAAGCTCACCATTGATTATATCCTGACAACAGATGCGGGAAAGCAAGTCCTCAACAAATCCGAACTGGAGAGTCGCTGGTTGTCGCTCGCCAGTGACAGATATGCCGAGGTACAGCGGGAACTGGTGATCGATGTTTCCGACATCGAGCCCCAGATCACTTGGGGAACCCGACCGTCCCAGTCAATGCCAATCGATGGAACGGTTCCTGGTTCCCAGGACGACAGCGATGATAAAGCACTGGCCTATATGGGGCTGACCCCGGGAGAACCCATCCGCGGTACAAACATAGATACGGTGTTCATCGGCTCCTGTACCAACAGCCGAATCAGTGATCTGCGCATCGCTGCGCATGTATGTCGCAATCAAAGGGTCGCCCCCCATGTGACAGCCTATGTCGTGCCCGGATCGGAGAGTGTCAAACGCCAAGCGGAACGCGAAGGTTTGTTGGATATATTCGTCGACTCCGGATTTGAAGTACGCGAACCAGGCTGCTCCATGTGTGTCAGCGTCAATCGCGAGTTCGTCAGGCCCTATTCTCGCTGTGTTTCAACAAGTAACCGCAACTTTGAGCACCGGCAAGGGCCGAATGCGCGTACTCACCTGAGTGGCCCGGCCGTTGCAGCAGCTTCCGCAATTGCAGGTCAAATCGAAGATCCGAGAACACTGGGGATTCACCTATGAATGAGCCATATATCAAGCACCTCTTTATTTGCACCAATGTACGACCAGGTGGTGGCCGTGCATGTGGCAGCTCAGGCGGAACTGCGTTTTGTCAACTGGCCAAGTCTGCCCTTAGGACAAGTCTTCCTATAGCTGAAAAGCATCGGTACAGGGTGTCGTCTTCTGGCTGCATGGGACGCTGTGCCAATGGCCCTGTGGCGGTTTCCTACCCGGATGGACACTGGTGGCAAATGCGCGACGAGGAACACGTGAAAGAAATTGTCAATAGTTTAGTGCCTCCGGCGGCGGGCATTGAAACAAACAACTAACTCAATGTAAGCGCACTGCTGCCATGCAGTGGAATGTATACGGAGGTCATGATGAAGATTTTATCGGAATCGTTCTCGGATGGAGAGCGTATGCCCAGCAAGTTTGCATTTGCGAAAAAGGATTTGTCCGAGGGGCTATGTTTTGCCCGCAACGTAAACCCGGAAATCGCATGGCAGGATATCCCGCCGGCCACACGTTCACTCGTGCTGATATGTAAGGATCGCCACGTTCCTGTTGACCTTACACAAGTCAATCTGGCCGGGGTGATCATACCAGAGAGTGCTCTTAGACGAGATTTCTACCACTGGGTCGTTGCCGATATCCAGCCTGGCATCAAGCGTATACCAGAAGGAAGCGTGTCCAAATGCGTCACAGTCGGTGGCAAGAGTTCACAGCATCACAATGGTTTCATCGAAGGGCTGAACGACTACACGAAAGTTCTTGGAGAGGATCAAACCATGGCGGGTCATTACTTTGGTTACGATGGCCCCTCACCTCCACTCAACGATAAGAAACTGCATTGGTACGAGTTCACTCTTTACGCCCTGTCGATCCCCACGCTGGGTTTAGAGGGCGCCTTTTCGGCGGACGACGTTATCCCGTTACTACAAAGGCATTGCCTGGATTCAGCGTCGATAGCAGCGAGTTACTCCTATTCGCCTGAAGTTGAACTGACATAAGGTGAGGACAATGACGGTAAATGATCCGTGGATATTCCGTGACGTCCGAGCCTCTATTCTGAGCCACAACGACGTGGACACCGATGCCATTATCCCGCAGACGGAGCTGGTTACGACATCCAAGACAGGATTGAGCAAAGGGCTGTTTGCACGTTGGCGTTACGACAACACTGGGCTGCTCTGTTCAAACTTTGTGCTCAACAGACCAGAAAACCGTAACAGCAAGATTCTGATTTCAGCCCGGAACTTCGGTTGTGGCAGTTCTCGGGAGCACGCCGTATGGGCGCTAAAGGACTTTGGTATTGTCGCCGTTCTGGCTCTGTCATTTGGCGAGATTTTCTACCGAAATTCTGTGCGGAACGGTCTGATAGCTGCAGTGATAAGTGACGAGACCTATAGCATGCTTTTGAAAAGCGCCAGCCCGGAATCCAAGGGAATGATGATGTCACTCGACCTCGGAAAAAAACTTATCGAGTGGCGAACGCCTGAGGCCCGGATGGGAACCGCAGATATCAACATTGATGACAAAGACAGGGAGCGAATAGCTAGTGGTCAGGACGAAATTGATATCACATTGAAGTACCTATCAGAGATTGATCAATACGTTGAACAGGATATGTCAGCCAGACCTTGGGTTTACTCACTTAGCCAATAAAAGGTGTCTTGAAATGAACAAAGCTGTGTTATTGGAAACAGCCCGGAATGCGGTTTCGGTCATCAAAAACGGGGGGCTGGCATTGACGCCGGCGGACATTGGTTACGGATTACTGGGCAATTCGGAATACTCGATCCGTAAAATGTACAGCCTCAAGGGACGGTCCTTCACCAATCCATGCATTGTGGCGGGGAACATGAACGTTCTGACAGAGATCGCGGTCGTTCCGGACGATGGGACTCTGGAGTGGCTGCTTGAAATAACTCGGGACAGCACCCTGGCGGTAGTCTTTCCGCTGAACAAAGAGTCCCGGCTCATTCGTTCCTTGTCACCCTGGGTACTCGAGCATTCAACCGAGAGTGATTCTATCGCGGTGTTCCTAAACTGCGGGCCAGTTGTTGAAGAAATGGTGAGACTGGCCTCCGAGGAGGGAATGTTATTGGTTGGGTCATCCGGAAATTTCTCAAAGTCCGGTAACAATTTCCGGTTACAGGATGTGCCGTCGGAAATTCGTGAGGGCGCGGATTTCACGTGCGACATGGGGGTATCAAAGTATGAGAATCCGGAGCGTATGGCAACCACCATCCTGAACTTCAGTAATCACAGCGTGAGAAGGCTGGGCGTGAACGGCGCCGAGATACTCAGCAGCTATCAATGTTTTGCAGCAGAGCGCAAGCTACCGCTCCTTCGGGAAGAGATTGCGCCAGTAACAGATAAGAATAGAGAAACGGAGGCCCCCGTATGAACGCAATAAACGAAGGACTGGAAGGCATCGCTATCGGAAAATCCAAGATCACCTACATCGATGGTCTAAAAGGTCAACTGATTTTTCGTGGTCATTGGGTTGAGGAGCTTGCAACCAAACACTCGTTTGAGGAAGTTGCTTACCTGCTGTTGTTTGGGGAATTACCAACGCCCATGGATCTGGCCGCGTTCTCAAAATCCATGGCGGATGCGCGCGAATTACCGCAATGGATCTATCCGATGCTGGACCTCATCCCTGACGAAGTTAGCTATATGGCTGCATTGAGAACCGCGATGTCCACCATGCCTCTGGAGAAGGAACACTTTCCACCTGAAAAAGAAGAGGCGATCAGGTTGATTGCCAGAGCCCCGGTTATACTTGCCTACCTTTTCAACAAACGCATGGGACAACCGTTTGTTGGACCAGACCCGTCTCTCGGTCACGTGGACAACTACCTCTACATGCTCTCTGGAGAGCGACCAGCTGCGGAGAAAGTCAAGTTGCTCGAGACTTACCTGGTGCTTTCCATGGACCACTCGATCAATGCATCAACCTTTACCGCACGCGTGGTTACTTCAACCGAGGCTGACCTGACATCATCAATTGTTGCTGCCATAAGCGCATTGCTTGGGCCACTCCATGGAGGGGCGCCCTCTAAGGTAGACACTTTGCTTGACGAGATTGGCTCTGTTGAGAATGCCGAAGCTGTAATCAGAAATAAGGTGGAACGCGGTGAGCGCATAATGGGGTTTGGCCATCGCGTCTACAAAACCCATGATCCTCGCGGTGCCGCATTGCGGAGTATGTGTGAAAAGTATAAAGCTTGCGATCCCTTGCTCCAACTGGGGTTGGAGGTGGAGCAGGTCATTGTCGACACCCTCCAAGAACTGAAGCCTGGTCGTGACCTGTACCCGAATCTTGAGTTCTGGGCAGCAGCCGCATTGCGTGTATCCGGGTTGCAGAAAGATATGTATACGCCCACCTTCTGCCTCGGGCGCATCGTAGGATGGAGTGCCCATATCGCCGAACAGGCTGGTAAAAACAGACTGATACGCCCGACGGTTGTTTATTCTGGAACGTTTCCAGAATAAGCCAAAGAAAGGGAATCGGAACGAGTCAACGGAATGATTCAGTTGGGGATAAACGATTGAAACTCAGGAGCAAGTTGGCAATACACAGGCTGCATATCTTAGCGGCAACGGTTGTTTTTGCATCAGGGTATACAGCCTGGAACTGGGTATACGATAGTGACAGTATCCAGGCATTCGTGAACGCTCGAGTTATCGAGGTGCGCTCACCAATCTCCGGTACCTGGATGCCCGAGCCCGATACGGTTCGGGCTGGAGCGTTTGTCCCAGGAGGCAAGACATTTGGCAAAGTGAAAGGAGTCAATAACAACCCGCTGGCACTTAGTCTGCGATTGCAGCGGGCGGACCTCGAACGAAAGATCGCCATTCAGCTTGAATCAATATCCTCCCTCAAAGGGAGGCTGAAAAGCAGAGTGCGTGAGTTGTCGCGATTCCAGCACCTTTTATCCCAGCAGACTGAATTACAGGCAAAGAATTGGTCTGTAACTTTGAATGAGGCGGAGGCTGAACTAGCCGAAGCGACTGTCAGAAGTCAACTAAGGGAAAAGCAGTTAAGACGAACCCGTGAGTTGGAGGGAAAAGGGTTTGTCAGTGAGGAGGAACTGGATGTCACTGAGATGTCTCATCGAGAGGCCGAGGCCCAGGTTGAGGTCTTGCGCTCAAGGCGGGAGCAGATCCGCCTTGACTCGGAGGCCGATAGGCTGGGGTTGCAACTAGGCGGCACGATGACCTTCAGCTATCCGCAACTGCGCGTGAGTGAAATTGAACTCGAGATTAAAGACCTGAAACTCGACCTGAATGTGCAACAAGCACGACTTGGCGCCTTGCGAAAACAAAAAAACCTCGTGTCCTTAGAACAGAGGCAAGAGGAAAAGCGCGTTATCTCTTCTACTTTTCCGGTATTGATTTGGTCTGTTGAAACTCAAGGGGTCACTCAGGTCAGCACCAACCAGCCCCTGCTGAGGGTTATCGATTGTTCAAATATATGGGTTGAAGCCTTCGTGAACGAGCGAGCCGCTGCCACCTATCATCGCGGAAGCTTGGTTCGGGTTTCTCCAATTGGTCGTCCCGAGCATTGGGAAGGAGAGGTGGAGTTTGTCAGATACGGGACCGGAAGGGTATCAATCGGTCAACCTGTTACCGAACCACCTCCAGAGATTTCCAGAAGGCAGCTTCCCGTGAGAGTAGCAACAGTAAAAATACGTGTGGATTGGCAAAAGAAAAACACAGGCGTGGAGTCTTGTCCTGTTGGTCTTAGCGTGAACGTAAGTCCAGCATAGTGTTTGCTTTACTATAGGGTTGCCTCACCGCATCGATGGGTGTTGATGAGCGACCATCAAAGGAACCAAGTTCAATGGAGTTGAGCCTGATGATAATAAGTATAGGTAAAGTAAAAAGTATACACATGCTAAAAGTATTTTCTGCAGCGGCGCATTACGGAAGCTTTACCGCATGTGGCCAACGATTGCACATGACACAGAGCGCAGTGAGTCAACAAGTTAAACGCCTGGAAGAGCTTGTCGGGTCGGAACTGTTTTTCCGCCAGGCTCGCGGTGTAAGGCTCACAGATCAAGGCCGCTTGCTTCTACAACAAATAGGCCCACTTATATCAATAGTAAATAACGGTCAGGAAAAAAAACCAGAAGAAACGTTTGTTATTAGAATGGCCATGTCGACGATTATAGCAGAACAGTGGGTTCCAATGTATCTACCAATGTTCAGGAGACTATTTCATAATTTCAAGCTTTGCGTTCTAGAGTCGAGCTTAAACGATAATGAGTTCGATTCAGCAGATATAAGCCTCATCCAAGTGAACGTAAATGAGGAAAGATTCATCGATGAAAGCTGGTGCTTCTGTGATCGTGACGAAATGGTTGCCGTGTGCTCTCCTGAATACCTCGAAATGATCAAGATAGATGCTAAAAATTGGTTGGAGAAGTCCTGTTTGCTTGAAAGCCACAGTTCAAGCAGGGAAAACGGCGGACTATCTTGGGACGCTTGGTTAGCCGCGCAAGGAAAACTAGGGAATCAATCCGACGAGATCGTTTTATTTGAAAGCAGCAGTCTATCCCTGCAAGCAGCGAAAGCAAGCTGCGGTGCCGCGTTGGCTTCCTTGGCGGAAGTGAGCTGCGATCTGCGAGACCGAACACTTGTCGTGCTTCCCGGACGCCCGGTACCCGCAGCCAGGTCCTACTATATCAAGGTGAGAGAAACCAGCGATTACCGTCATCAACAAGCGTTGGATTGGTTGCGAAAAAGCATATACGCAACAGTACAAGGTACCGTTCATAGCAGCCAATTGGTCGACGCGATCTAAAAGTAAACGCCGCACCCATACTCGACAGGGCCAGACCTTCATGCCCCGTCCCATCAACAGCCAGGAATGCGGTCAATCTTATGATAGTAAGGTTCTATGCCTATCGAATAATGTCGAGGCTGTATTTCCACGTCATTATCATTTTCATGTACTTCACCGCGCTCGAATATGGCTTGGTGCGAACCATGCTGCTCATTGCAGCGTATGGTTTTTCGATCACACTTGCCAGCGGGGTCGTCAGATACACTTCACAGTTCCTATCAGCCAAAGGAATGGTGCTGACTGGCGAGGTGGCCAAATTATCTGGAATAATTCTACTTATTCTGGGCACCCAACAAACAAGTGTCAGTTTTTGGTTACCCCTTGTGGGTCAAATTCTGGGAGGCATCGGATTCTGCTATTCAATTAGCTCTGACATTGGGCTTTTGTCTCAAGCCAACTCAAAAATATCGCAAGAAGACTTTGCACGAGTCCAGACTAACTCACAAAGCTTGATGTTTATTGCCACGTTAATTTCCGGGCTTTCTGGCGCCATTCTCTACAATTATCAATACCAATGGCCTTTCCTGGCCACTCTTTTCACAAACGTAGCAGCTATATTGATTGTACTTTCATTCCCCTCAATCAGCACCAATCCCCAAGCTCGCCACAACATATCATCAGGTCGTGACGATACACCAAGGTTAAGTGGATCGGTCAAATTCTGGATGACTTATTATGTGGTCGGCCGCATTGCGACATTAGCTCCTTTTATTGGATTTCTGCCCTTCTTTTTCATACAACTGCAGCCCGACCCATACACTTTCGGTATTGTGCTGAGTTTTTTTTCACTCTCTGCTTTCATTTCCGCATACTATGCAAACCACTTGGATCGCGTACTTGGGAGTAACGGGTACTACTGGCTTAACGTAGTGGTTATGTTAAGTGGGATGGCTTTATTCACACTTTGCGAGTGGTTGGCTGAGAATTATCGAGATCCTTTCCCTGCGGCTTGTCTTGCGACGCTATTAATTGGTTTTGGATCTGGCTGTATTCGACCATTATCCATGAGCAAACTTCAGTTGAGCGCCAAACAAGCAGATGAAAGGACTTATATACTGTCAACCATGGAAAAGAGGTTTGGTCTGTTCAACTCTGTTGTGCTAATTGTTGGAGGAGGACTCATTTATATCGGCAGTTTTTCTTTAGTCATGCTGGCGCTAACGACTTTGTATTTTGTGACATCCATATCCAGAAACACGACCTCCGCCGAATAGTGGAGGCCGCTAGCGTGGAGAACGCCAATTAAGCCAGCCATGCCGCAAGTTTCTACATTATTCATCATCCCAATAGCTGACCGCAGAAGATTCTCGGCCAAAAAAGGAAAATGTGCGCTCTTCTGAAGGGCCTCCGGGGGCTGTACCAACGAATACTCCAAACTTTCCAGAGTCCGGGTACTCCATAACATCGGGCGCTTCCATGGTACTGATGCACAGATACGACAACGTATTATCGGAGTTGTTGAGAATCTGATGAGCGTGCTCGGTACCGCCAGCCGGTGCACAAATAACGTCACCTTTTGTTATGGAGAAGGACTCCTCTCCGATCCGAACCAAGCCCTGCCCCTCCAGGATGAAGAACATCTCTTCATTGACCCGGTGGCTGTGGAACGGCCAGGCACGATAGCCGGGATCCACGTGCACCACTCGATACCCCAGTTTTTGCGCGGGTAGCAAGCCGGAAAGATCAACGGTGCGAGCCTTGAATTTTTCGTTGTGTTGGCGCTCAGTGAGGGTGAGTGATGGGTCCTCAATGTTCACAATCTTCTTGGTCATATTAACGTCCCTTATCATTAGCATACTTCCAGCCAGCGTCCATTCAGCCCTCACATACTGCCACTTGAAGAGATAACCCGGCAACTCCACAAGCGTCACTGAACACCAGCAATTGATGTTTGGACACTATCTGCTACTGAGTTGAACCGCCCACATGCAGATGGCGTATTCTTCGTACCATCTTCTGTGTGGTCGAGCGAGCGGGTGTAGAGGACGCAACCTGCTCAGTTTACAAAGAACACCTGACAAGATAGAGAATCTCATGTACCAGAGGCCAATCAAACATGCCTAACCTGATTTTGATTCTAGGCGACCAGCTGACCACCGCCATCAGCGCACTCGACAACGCTGACAGGGAACGAGACAGAATCGTGATGGCAGAGGTCCACGACGAAGCCAACTACACCAATCACCACAAGAAGAAACTGGTTCTGCTGTTCAGCGCCATGCGCCATTTCGCACAGCGGCTGGAGGATGACGGCTGGCAGGTTCACTACCAGACTTACCACCCCGATAACGAAACCCGAAATCTCGAGTCTGTCATCGCCAATCAGCTCAAAGAAACCGGCGCTGACAGGGTGATCACGACAGAGTGCGGCGAGTGGCGATTGCACGAGCAAGTTAGCCATTGGCATGAGCGCCTGGGTGTGCCGGTCGAGATCCGGCCGGATACGCGCTTTATCGCCAGCAAGCAGGCGTTTTCGGACTGGGCAGAGGGGCGTAAACAGCTGCGCATGGAATTCTTCTACCGGGAAATGCGACGAAAAACCGGTTTGTTGATGACGCCAGATGGCAAGCCTGAGGGCGGCGAATGGAATTTCGACGCCGACAACCGCCGCAAGTGGACGGGAAAACCGGCGGCTCCGGCTCCCTACCGCGTTGAGCCCGACAAGGTGACTCGGGAGGTGATTGAGCTGGTAGAGCAACACTTTACCGAACACTTCGGCACCACGGAGGATTTTCACTTTGCCGTCACCCACGAGGACGCAGAGCAGGCATTGGAGTACTTCATCGATTTCGCCCTGCCCTGTTTCGGCAACTTTCAGGATGCCATGTCCGACAATGAAGACTGGCTGTTCCACTCCATCCTGTCGCCCTACATCAATTGCGGCTTGCTGGATCCACTGGCCGTCTGCGAGGCCGCCGCACAGGCCTGGTATTCGGGGCGTGCGCCGATTAACGCAGTGGAGGGCTTTATCCGCCAGATCCTGGGATGGCGTGAGTTTGTGCGGGGTATCTACTGGTTGCATATGCCAGGGTACGCACAGGAAAACCGGCTCGGTAATACCCGTTCCCTACCCTGGTTCTACTGGACCGGAGACACCAGGATGCGCTGCATGCACAAGGCCATTGATGCCACTCGTCGCAACGCCTATGCACACCATATCCAGCGGCTGATGGTGACCGGTAATTTTGCGCTGCTGGCCGGCGTCAAGCCGGAGGAGATCTGTGACTGGTACCTGGCCGTGTATGCCGATGCCTACGACTGGGTGGAGCTACCCAACGTGCTGGGCATGGTGATGCACGCAGACGGTGGCTATCTGGGATCGAAACCCTATGCCGCCAGCGGCAAATACATCCAGCGCATGTCGGACCACTGCAGCAACTGCCACTACAAGGTCAACAAGGCCACGGAAGAAGATGCCTGCCCTTTCAATGCGCTCTATTGGCATTTCATCAATCGCCATCGGGAAGACTTTGCCAGCAATCCGCGCATGGGCATGATGTACCGCAACTGGGACAAGCAGAAACCAGAAAGGCGGGAGGCGCTGCTCCAGCGTGCCGACAACTTGCTGGCACACCTGGAGCAGCTCTGAAAACAGAGAGGAACTGGGGCGACTATGGGCGGATGCGCTTCTCGCTGTCCGGGTCGAAAAACACGACCTTTCTCATGTCGAACATCAGCTCCGCTTCTTCACCCCAGTTCACCGGGTGTTCCGCATCCAGCCGGCACTGCACATCAACATTGTTGAGGCGAATCACGGCGAGGATGTCCGGCCCGGTGGGTTCGGTCACCTCCACCGTAAATCGGCTCTCGGCCACCATCTGGCTATCTCTTTTCTGTTCATCTGGCTGGCTTATGTGCTCCGGCCGGATACCGAGTACCACCTGTTTGCCGGCCCACCCCTTCAGGTAATCCGGCACTGGCAGGGCAAGTTTCCGGCCATCGCTACCCTCAACGTTGACCACCAGGCCTGCGCCAGCCTGCTCTACCGTCACATTGATAAAACTCATGGACGGCGAGCCCATGAAGCCCGCGACAAACAGATTCTCCGGCGTATCGTACACTTCCTTCGGCGTGCCCAGTTGCTGCAGTTCGCCGTCTTTGAGCACCGCGATCCGGTCTGCCAGCGTCATGGCTTCGATCTGGTCGTGGGTCACGTACACAATGGTGGTTTTCAGGCGCTGGTGCAGCTTCTTGATTTCGGTGCGCATTTCCACCCGCAGCTTGGCGTCCAGGTTGGACAGCGGCTCGTCGAACAGATAAATTTTCGGCCTGCGAGCCAGGGCGCGCCCCATGGCGACCCGCTGTTGCTGCCCCCCTGAAAGCCGGGCTGGCTTTTTGTCCAGCAATGCAGAAATCTGCAGCAAATCGGCCACCCGCTCCACTTCCTGCTGGATCTCGTCTTTCGGCATACCACGGATTTTCAGGCCGAACGCAATGTTCTCGCGCACCGACATGGTGGGGTACAGCGCGTAGGACTGGAACACCATGGCGATGTCCCGGTCCTTCGGCTCCATGGTGGATATGTCCTTGCCTTCCACCACAATCGACCCACCGGTAATGGACTCCAGGCCGGCAATGCTGTTCATCAGGGTTGACTTGCCGCAGCCGGAAGGTCCAACGAGAGTCAGAAACTCACCGGATGCGATGTCTATATTAATGCCTTTGAGCGTCTCATCGAGAGCCCCCGGGTATGTCTTGCGGATGTCCCGCAGTTCAAGTTGTGACATGTTGTTTTACCCTTTAACCGAGCCGGCCGTCAGGCCGCGTATAAAGTACTTGCCGGCCACGATGTACACCACCAGCGTTGGCAGGGCGGCAATCATGGCGGCGGCCATATCCACGTTGTATTCCTTCACCCCGGTACTGGTGTTCACCAGGTTATTCAGGGCGACCGTTATCGGCTGGCTGTCGCCGCTGGCGAAGACCACGCCAAACAGGAAGTCGTTCCAGATCTGGGTGAACTGCCAGATCAGTGACACCATGAAGATGGGTGTGGACATGGGCAGAAGGATGCGGAAGAAGATGGTGAAAAAGCCGGCGCCGTCGAGCCGGGCCGCCTTCACCAAAGCGTCGGGAATGGCCACGTAATAGTTGCGGAAAAACAGCGTGGTAAAGGCCACCCCGTAGATCACGTGGACCAGCACCAATCCAGCGGTGGTGTTGGCCATGCCCAGCTTGCCAAGGGTGGCCGCCATGGGCAGCAGCACCACCTGGAAGGGCACAAAACAGCCGAACAGCAACATCCCGAACAACAGATCCGAGCCCTTGAATTTCCACTTCGACAGCACGTAGCCGTTAAAGGCACCCAGCAGGGTGGAAATCATCACCGCTGGCACCGTCATCTTGAACGAGTTCCAGAAATACCCTTTCACGCCCTCACACTGCACACCGGTGCAGGCCTCGGACCAGGCCTTGGTCCAACCGATGGTTGTCCAGTCGGTGGGCAGTGCCAACAGGTTGCCAGAGCGGATATCCATGGGCGTCTTGAAACTGGTGATCAACATCACGATCAGCGGAATCAGGTACACCAGGCAGGCCAGAAGCAGCACGCCATAGATGGCAATGCGGCTGGGGCGAAAGCCGGTACGAACCATATCAGTCATGGCGTTTCTCCCTCAGTTCGGAATACAGGTAAGGCACCAGCAATGCCAGAATCGCACCCAGCATCAGCATGGCGCTGGCAGAGCCCAGCCCCATCTGGCCACGGGTAAAGGTATGGGCGTACATGAACACCGCCGGCAGGTCGGTGGAATAGCCCGGGCCACCCGCCGTCATCGCCATCACCAGGTCAAAACTCTTGATAGCAATGTGGGCCAGCACCATCACGGAGCTGAAGAACACCGGCCGCAAGGACGGCAGGATGATTTTCCAGTAGATCACCGGCAGGCTGGCACCATCCACTCGGGCAGCACGGATAATGGATGAGTCGACGCCCCGCAGCCCGGCCAGAAACAGCGCCATCACAAAGCCGGAGGCCTGCCAGACAGCGGCCATCACAATGGTGTAGATGGCGAAGTCGGAGTTCACCAGCCAGTCGAAGCTGAAGGACGTCCAGCCCCAGTCGTGCATCAGTTTTTCCAGGCCCAGGCGCGGGTTAAGAATCCAGCGCCAGACGGTGCCGGTGACAATCATGGACAGCGCCATGGGATAGAGATAAATAGTCCGGATCGCGCCTTCCTGGCGGATGCGCTGGTCCAGAAAGATCGCCAGCACCACGCCGATCAACAGGCAGATGCCGATAAAGAGCCCGCCAAATATCGCCAGATTCCATGAAGCGACGATCCAGCGCTCGCTCTCCATCAGCTTGGCGTATTGCTCAAGGCCGACGAAATTGTAACTGGGCAGGAAGCTGGAATTGGTAAATGACAGCACGCCCGTCCATAGCATGTAGCCATAGATCCCGATGCCAACCAGCAGGAAGGTCGGGGCCACCACCAGTTTGGGCAACCAGCGCTGCAGGCCATCCATCAGGCCAGACGATGCCCTGGCCACCCCGGTGGCGCGACGTTGAGTGTGTTCCATGAGGAATCCCCTGAAGAAACCCGAAGGCCGCCCACCGGGCGGCCTGATACGGCATTACATGGCGGACTGGATGGCGGCTGCCAGCTGGTCCGTGGTTTTTGCCGGGTCCGGGTTGTTGGAGTTTACGAAGTTGGTGACCACATCGAAGATCTGGCCCTGGATGTAGCTGGTGGTCGCCAGGCCGTGGGAGAAGCTTGGCACCAGACCGCCGTCATCCGCGCTGGATTTGAAGGTATCCATCGACGCCTGGGCACAGGTATCGAAATCACTCATGTCCATGTCGGTACGAACCGGGATTGAGCCCTTGTTCTGGTTGAACAGGGTCTGGAATTCCGGTTCCAGGATGGTTCGGGCGAGATCCTTCTGTGCGTTGATGTCCTCCTCCTCGGACAGCGTGAACATGGCGAATGAGTCCACGTTGAAGGTGAACTGCCCGGTTGTGCCCGGGGCCGGCGCGCACACGTAATCCTCTCCTGGCGTCAGACCTGCAGCGGTGAATTCGCCCTTGGCCCAGTCGCCCATAATCTGCATGGCGGCCTCACCGCGAATGACCATACCGGTGGCGGTATTCCAGTCGCGGCCCGCGGCATCGTCATCGACGTAGCTCATGACCTTGGCGAACTGTGCAAAGACCTCTTCCATCTTGGCGCTGTTGATCACGTCCATGTCGTGGTCGACAAAAGCCTTGCGGTAATCATCGGGGCCAAGCTCGGCAAGTGCCACGGCATCGAACACCGTTGCGTCCTGCCACGGCTGTCCACCGTGCGCCAGGGGAATGTAGCCCTCGGCCTTGAGCTTGTCGGCCACCTCGAAGAACTCGTCCAGCGTAGTGGGAACCTCAACACCAACATCTTTCATGACCTCCGGGTTCACCCACAACCAGTTCACCCGGTGGACGTTCACGGGCACAGCCACGTACTCGCCTTCGTATTTCATAACGTCGGAAATCATTGGCGGTATGAGCTGATCCCAGTTCTCCGCCTCAGCGACGCTGTCGAGGCTGGTCAGAAAACCCAGCTCCGCCCATTCACGAATATCCAGGCCCTTGATCTGGGCGGCAGCAGGAGGATTGCCAGAAACGGCGCGGGTTTTCAGGACGGTCATGGCGGCTTCACCACCACCGCCGGCTACGGCAAAGTCTTTCCAGGTGTGGCCCTGCTCTTCCATCATTTTCTTGAGAGCGGCCGCAGCACGCGCTTCACCGCCGGCGGTCCACCAGTGCAGAACCTCGACTTCTCCGGCCTGAACGGCCGCTGTTGGCATCAGGGCGGCAGAGACCGCCAGAGCTGTAAGATGACGCTTGAACGATTTCATATCATGACTCCTTATTCTTGTCGTGGAGACGTTTGTCAGGCTCAGAACCAGACTTCCATCTGGGTACCAAAGGTCCATTGGCTGCCACCAAAGTCTTCCTGCCCCAGGGCATCGCCGCCGTCGTAGCGGTTAAGCTCGTCGTCCCAGGTGGAGTAGGTAGCAAAAACCCGAATTTCCGGGCGGTTCCAGAAGCCGCCTACCTGAGGCTTGAAGGTCGGTGCAATGGTAAAGCGGGCATAGTCGCCATCCACATCACCACGGCCTTCGTAGCCTTCGGTTTGCAGGTCCATCACCTGCCAGGAGGCTTCGTACTGCATTTCAAAGTTGGCGCCAAGCTCATTGGCCAGGCGGGTGTTGAAGGTCAGCCATTGGTACTCGTCCCCTTCCACGTAGCGGTCCTTACTGGTTTCTGCCAGGATTGCCGTGGTAGGCCAGCATGGTTTGCACACCTGAGTCAGCGGCCTCCATAACGCCCCCTACGACACGCTCATCGTTATCCGCAGCAGACATACCATTGATCAGCCACTGCACGTTGCCGAAATAATTATTGGCGGTAAGGATGGCTTCGAGATAGATATCCGGCTCGCTACCCAGCCGACCCACGGCCCCACCAACAGAGCCGGCGGGGGTCAGATAGGGGCCGCCGGGAGCACTTTTACCATCGCTGTTGAGCAGCAGTCCGGAACGGGCGTAGGTGTTGAAGGAGAAGCCCTGCTCTCCCTTGGCATGGGGTTCGACCTCAGCCAATTGTTGCTCCAGGGCGGACAAGCGTTCTTCCACGCTCTCCTGGGCATGCGCCTGGCCGGCAAACAACCCCAACGACGCCACGCCTACGGCGGCTGTCAGTCTGTGAAGAGGCTTGGCGCCCAGGATCAGGGCAGAACGATACGTTTTATGGGTATTCATAATGACTCCTTGTTTTTGTTGTATTAGCAATATCGGAGTCTATGGCAATACCTCGGGGAGGAACGTATCAAACTGAAAGGCCGATGTAACACGGTTGTTACATGCCACCTCAATGTCGGGGCAGCGTGAGGGTGACGTCCAGGCCACCGCCTGGCCAATTCGCGATTTCAAGGTCGCCACCATGGCTTTGGGCAATGTTACGGGCTATGCCGAGACCAAGCCCATGCCCCCGCCGGTGTTCCTGGCCCAGACGGTAGTAGGGCTCGAAAATTCGTCCAAGTTCGGCCTCCGGAATACCCGGCCCGTAATCCCGGACGTGGATCGTCAACTGCTCTGGAGAGTCCTCCACACTGATGGTCGCAGAGTCCCCATACTTGACGGCGTTGTCCACCAGGTTACCCAGGCATCGTTTGAGCGCCAGTGGTTTGCCGCGATAAGCCGCGCAGTTTCCTTCCACGACTACCCGCGGGCTCTCTCCTCCATACGCTTCCGCCATTCGCCGTAACATGCCGTCAATATCAACCAACTCCACGTTTTCATGGATGTCGGTGTCCTTCATCCCCTGCAAGGCCCCCTTCACCAGCAATTCCAGCTCCTGAAGGTCGCTCTCGAATCGCTCGCGAATGTCGGCGTCGTCAATCAGGTCGGCGCGCAGGCGAAGCCGGGTTATCGGGGTTTTCAGATCGTGGGAGATGGCTCGGAACAGCTGATCCCTGTCGCTGATGTAACTTTGTAGCCGCCGATGCATGGTATTGAAACCACGGGTTACCGCCACAATTTCCGCACTACCCTGCTCTCTCAATGGTGATCGGTGTTCATCCAGCGGCAGGTCCCGCGCTGCCCTGGCCAGCTTGTGCAGTGGTCGGGTCTGGCGACGCACCAGCCAGGCCAGCACCGGGAACAGAACCCCTATCATCACCAGGATAAACACGATCTGCTGCCCCGGGATGCTTTCATCATCCAGCGAGACATAGGGCGCCGGCAACAGCGAAGCCAGGTACAGCCACTCTCCTGTGGCAATCTCCACCTGAGTCACCAGAACGGGCGGTTTGATGGGTTCCAGCGTCAAAGCATAGTGGGCCCAGGATTTCGGCAACGCATCTAATGGCAACTGGGTATTCAGTATTCGCAGGTCATCGGGGTGAACAAATTCCACGTGCAGATTTATCGATTTCCCCAACCGGCTTTTCAACACCGCCACGACTTCGTCTGTCACCAGGCGCTTGCGTTCACTGTCAGGCAACGCACGCATATCGATGTGTTTGTCGTTGAGGGAGACAAAAAAGCGGGAGCCTCCCATATCCCGCAGCTGGTCCAGCACAATATGCCGGTATTCCAGTGGCAGGGACTTGAAGAACTGCGTCGTTGCCGCCGCTGATGAGGCCAGGTTGCGGGTGGTGCTGACCAGGCCCTCCACCTGCTGGGCGCGGAATGTGCCCACCCAGATCACGCTGGAGGCGACCTGGGCAACGCCCATTGCCAGCAGAGTCAGCAACAGAATGCGTCCGAGAAGCGACGAAGGCACAAGACGCCAGACCTTGCGGCCGGTTTCTAAGGTTCCCTCGTTATTCCGCGCCATGGGTCACCGTTGCCGCCAGCAGATACCCCGCCCCTCGCACCGTCTTGATCAGCCTGGGGCTCCGCCCCTGGTCTCCCAGGCGCTGGCGCAGGCGGCTGACCGCCACATCCACCACCCGGTCCAGCGGCATGGACTCCCGCCCCCGGGTAACGCCGGAAATGGTGTCACGGTCCAGGACTTCGTTGGGGTGTGCCAGGAACAGTTGCAACAATGAAAAATCCGCGCCGGACAACGGCGTGGCTTCGCCCTGGTCCGAGATAAGCTCATGGGCCTGGGTGTCCAGCCGCCAGCGATCAAAGTACACGTACCGGGGATTGTCCGCACGATTGAACCCGGAGCGTCGCAACAGTGCCTTGACCCGGGCCTGCAACTCCCGGGCGCTGAAGGGCTTGGCCAGGTAGTCGTCGGCACCGATTTCAAGGCCGACCACACGGTCGGTTTCGTCCGAGCTCGCGGTCAGCATGATGATCGGCACCTGTGAGTGCTCGCGAATCTCACGGCACAGCGTGAAACCATCGTCGCCCGGCAACATGACATCAAGGACAATCAGATCGACCCGTGCCTCTGACAGAGTGCGGCGCATACTGTCGCCCTCGGCCGCGGTCATGACATCATAGCCGACACGAGACAGGTGCTCATGCAACAATTCACGGATTGCCAGGTCGTCGTCAACAACCAGAATCGATGTTTTTACATCAGACATTCATCAGCCTTTATTGTTATTCATTCGAGCAGGGAGATGCCTGAACCTTGTCGGGCCGCTGTCAGACAACGTAAGGCAAAACCCACATCCAAATGCTAGTCTTCAGTCAGCATTGTCAACAAAAGGGATGACTCGGTCATCATGGATCTTCGGCCTATGGCCCTGAGCGTACTCGGCACCCTAGCTGTTTCCGTGTGCCACGCCGGGCCTTCCACACTCACTCTCTACACATTTGAATCCCCGCCTTACCAGATGTCTGCACAGACAGCCGGTGGCGTAGCGGATGTGGTTGGCGAAACCGTAGATACCGTGACCTGCGCGGCCAATCAGGCCGGCTGGTCCACGAACATCCGGCTCGCTCCCCAGAACCGGGCTGCGCACTCACTCAGCCGCAATCTCATTGACGGCTACTTTGCCATAGATCCGTCCACCGAGCTGGATATCACGGCAAAAAGAAGTGACCCGGTATCGCTGGAGAAGTGGTACCTTTTCAACGCAGACCCCGGCCCCATCCCAGACACCGCCCGTATCGGCGTTGTCGACGGCAGCAACGAGGAAGCCTGGCTCGAAGCCAATGGTTATAACATTTTTCTGAGCGTGTCATCACCAAGCCAATTGCCCGCCCTGCTCAGGCGCGGTCGAATTGACGCCGCCCTGATGGATGAGCGAACCATGAGTGGCCTGCAACACATGGAGGGCACGGGTTACAACGAGCTGAATGCACACTTTCTTCGCTACGCGCCTCTGTATCTGTATATGAGCGAGAATTTCACCGCCAACAACCCGGACTTCATCTCAAGCTTTAACCGCTATCTACCCGGGTGCATGGAGGGGCAGATTACACTCTCCGCAGAGGAGGACAAGCGCATAAGGCAATTGGCGGAGCGGCTGTTCAGCGAGCTCGACAGCATGCTGGACCTGCAACAAGCCATTGATGCCGGCCCACGCCTCGAAACCCTGGCGGACGTACTGACCTTCGACAGCATGTGGCAGGCACAGGCACCGGAAAAGGCAACCGACCTTGCCAGTACCATACTTGAGTTGCCGGGATCGCGAACTCTGAATGCCTGGACGCTTACTCACCCGGAACTGGTCACCGAGGCATTGCTCTCCAATAACATGGGCACTCTGGTCGCCATGAGCCAACTTACCTCGGATTACTGGCAGGGGGATGAGCCAAAGTTCAACGCTGTCGTATCAAACATCCGCTCCGGTTTAACCGGGCTGGAGGCCATGTACCTTTCGGACATTCGATACGATGCCTCGACATCCCGCTTTCAGGTGACGGTCAGCGCCCCCGTTGGGCCCATTACCGACAAACTGCCAAAGGGCGTTATCTCCCTTGGACTCGACATCGAAGAGGCGCTGGCGAACAGCCGGCCTCACTGAGATTACGGCGGGCCGATTTCGCAGGCCAGCACCAGCGCCCAGAATTCCGAAAAGTCATTGACCACCACATCCGGTTTATCCGGATGCTTGTGAGTGCCCGGAAAGATCCGGTTCAGCCAGGGCAAATCCCACTGCGCACCGTTGAAAAACACCGCCGTCATGCCGGCGCGTTTGGCGGCTATCACGTCTGTGGTGCTGTCACCTACGTACCAGACGCTCGGGTCTGGCGGGTAATCCAGCTTCTGCACGGCAAGATAAAGCTGATCGGGATGAGGTTTTCTCAGCGGCGTGTCGTCTCCACAGACGTCCACATCAAACAGATGCGTCCAGCCGGTGTCCTCTACGGCGGCCAACTCATGCTCGAAGAATTCCCGGTCACGATTGGTAATAACACCCACCTGAATATTGATCCGCCGAAGTCCCTCAAGAACGGCCCGCACCTTCGGCTCAAAGGCTTTCACCGTGCCGTAGTGCTCGCGGTAGTGACGATTGAACGCTTTGTGGGCGATCTGCTTGGCCTCCTGATCCTCCCCGAACAAGACCTCGAAAATATCGGTGCGCGAAATCTTGCGGTCGGCCCGAACCTTGGGGTGAAGCTTGGCAAACTCCCGCACGTAAGCCACCAGCCGAGCGTCTTCCGGTGTCTTGCTGTCTTCCGGCGCCAGCATACGGCTGACCAGGCCCAGTTCCTCGAAATCCGGGAACATATCGTCCACCGCGTGATACATGGCGTCCAGGGTATCCACCAGCGTGGCGTGCCAGTCGAACAACACCACCGACGGGCGGATCAGGCTGACAACGGCAGGATGCCAGTCCGGCTCAATGCGGGGCTGTGGCGGCTCCGGCCGCGGATAGGGCCGTGGCCGGACTTCCGCCGGAGTGGCCTGAAATGCCTTTGGCTGATGTCGCTCCAACAACGCCAGCAGGTCTATGAGGTCTTCGAAACTGTCCAGTATGGCAGCCGGAGCGTCGCGATAACTGAACCAACTGTCAATTCGATCCGGCTCCCAACAGGCGCCGTTGTAGAAAACACCCGATACCCCGGCACGGTTGGCCGTGAGCATATCCACGTAGCTATCGCCCACATACCAGGCCTGTTCGTCGACTGGCAGCCCCAGTTTCTCCAGCACGCGGGTAATCACTTCCGGGTCGGGCTTGTACTCGGTGACATCGTCGGCGCACACGGTAGCGTCAAACAGGTTGCGCCAGCGCCCCTCGTCCACCATGCTCAGCTCCTTATCCAGGAACTCCCGGTTGCGGTTGGTGGACACCGCCAGCTGGATGCCCATTTCCTTCATGGCGGTCAGGTACTCGTAGGCGCCCTGCTGGAAGGGCCGTACCTTGCCGAAGTATTTCCGGTAACAATCGTTGTAGGCTTTATGGGCGACAAGCTTGGCGTCTTTATCGTCGCCAAAGATGGCGTTGAAGATGTCGGTGCGTGATACCCGCCGTTCCGCCAGAATGCGCGGGTGCAGCCGTCGGAAGATCCGTATGTAACGGACCAGGCGAGCATCGTCTGAGGTGCGACATTTGTCCTCGGGCAGCAGCCGGTCCACCAGGCCCAGGTCTTCCAGCTGCGGCAGCATCTCTTCCATGGCGCTGAACATGGCATCGTGCGTATCCACCAGCGTGCCATGCCAGTCAAACATCAGCACCGAGGGTGCGGGCAGTCCATCGCTGAATCGGGCCATAATCAGTTTCCCGTTGGTTTCTTCGCGGTCTCCACGTGAACCACCCGCCCATTACGCAACTTGACGATGCGGCGGAACTGGGTCTTTCCGGTCTCGTACAGCCACTCTTCCACAGGCACCAGTTGATCGGCACGGTAGTGACCGGCGACCGTTGACCCACGGCCAACGGGTTCCCAGGTGACTCGCCGGGAAAGCGGCTCGCCGCAATAGGCCACCATTTCGAATTCGCTGAGCCCACTTTGCAGCCGCGCCGGAGAGCAGTCACCGGCACTGTCGCCGGCGAAGCCATAGCCCAGGCTGTGCTCATGCCGGAGCTTGCCATTCCTGAATTCAAGGCGGCGAATAAATCCCTGTGGGCCGGGGTTGTAGTACCAATGCTCGACTTCGCCCACAACACCTATTCCGGGAACGGTGGCCGTTGGGTAGGTCGCTACGTAATCCGGCGCACCGCAGCGCTCTTCAACCTCCACTGGCCAGTCACCGACGTCCACCAGTGACGAGCCACAGCGAAAAGCACCATTGGCGGCACCCGGCAAGGCAGCCAACCCCGGAAGAACCAAAAGCATCAACACTCTGATTGATAACGGCAACCGCATACCCTTCCTCCCCTGAACGCTCCTAACCTTCCATAGTAGAAGCATGAAAAGGTGTTGGGCACCCGTAAATCGTAAAAAACACGTAAACAACCACCGTCTGATCCTCAGCAATCAACGTTCACTGTTCAAAGGACCACTACCCATGGCCGGTTGGGTTGGTAGTGGACTTTTCAAACTGCGGCCTCGCTCGAAGATGTTTCAAGGGTCTCCTCCATATCAACGGTTGAAATACATCTTAAGACCCCAACGGATCAGGTTACCTACGCAATAAGGAGGACACATATGGCACGCCCACAAGACCTGTTTCCGACACGCCTCGAACGCAAACTGGGCATGTTTGAGCGACTGGATCCTGTGGTACACACCCCTTCGGAGCGCCTGTCGGACGGCCCACTATCCGCCAAACAGGTGCGAGAGTTCGATGAGAGGGGGTTTCTGTTTTTTGATTCCTTCTTCTCCAAGGACGAGATGGACGGGTTTATCAAAGAGCTTAAAGACTACGAGGACGATGACGACCTCAAGTTGTCTGAGGGCACCATCCTTGAGCCCGGAAAGGAGGAGATTCGATCCATCTTCGGCATTCATGACATTTCGGAACGCTTTGACCGGCTGACCCGTGATGCTCACCTGCTCAACATCGTGCGTCAGTTGCTGGACAGCGAGGTCTACATTCACCAGTCGCGGATCAACTACAAGCCCGGTTTCAAAGGCAAGGGGTTCAACTGGCATTCCGATTTCGAAACCTGGCACAGCGAGGATGGCATGCCGCGCATGCGCAGCCTCAGTTGTTCCATCGTGATGACGGACAACAACGAGTTCAACGGCCCGTTGATGCTGATTCCGGGTTCCCAGAAGTATTTTATCCCCTGCGTCGGTCGCACGCCGGAGGACAACTACAAAGAATCCCTCAAGAGCCAGGATCTCGGGGTTCCAGACGCAGCCAGTCTGACCCGGTTGATGGACGAGAACGCCATTGAGGCACCGAAGGGCCCACCGGGGTCGTTGATCATCTTCGAGTGCAACACGCTGCATGGTTCCAACGTGAATATGTCGTGCTGGCCGCGAAGCAACCTGTTTTTCGTTTACAACAGCATTCACAATACTCTGGAAGAGCCTTATTGTGGCAATAAACCACGGCCTGAATTTCTGGCCAACCGGAAAAATCTGGAACCATTGAAGCCGGTCAAGAACCCATAACGGTCTTGGCGGACAAACGGCAGGCGAACAACCATGAAAATTGGCGAAATCTCGAAAACCACAGGCATTCCGGTAGAAACCATTCGCTACTACGAAAAAATCGGGCTGGTGCCGGCACCCGACCGCCTGGCCAGTGGCTATCGCCAATACCGGCAAAGCCACCTTGATCGCCTGCTGTTCATCAAACGTTGCCGTAACCTGGATATGGCACAGGACGAAATCCGGGAGCTCATACGCCTGGCCGACCAGCCGGACTCTGATTGCAGTGAGGTGGATGCCCTTCTGGCTCGGCACCTCAGCCATGTACGCGAGCGTTTGCAGGAGCTTGAAAGCCTGGAAGATACCCTTGAACAACTGCAGCATGCCTGCTCCGAAGGCCGTACAGTCAGCGAGTGCGGCATCCTCGGCGGACTGACTTCGGAGCCGGCCCAAGACGCGTCCTCCGGCAACCACAACCATATTCCCGGCACTCACGGCTCTCGCTGAACACCATTTTCGCGACGGGGTTTGACTCTGTAGTAGCTACAGGGTTTTTAATGAATACAGTCTCACATAAGGAGGTATTCATGGCCTGCAGTAGCTGCTCCGCCCCCAACCCAAAATCCCCCGCTCCAGGCTTTCGAAAGGCATTGTGGATTGCGCTTTGGGTCAACCTTGCAATGTTTCTGGTGGAAGGCATCGCAAGCCTTCAATCCGGGTCGGTGTCGTTGATGGCCGATGCCATCGACTTCTTTGGCGACAGCGCCAACTACGTGCTGTCCCTGACCGTACTGTCCATGGGTATGCTTTGGCGCGGCCGGGCCGCCCTGGTGAAAGGTATTACGATGGCCGTTTTCGGTGTCATCGTACTCGCCCGGGCCATCTGGGTACTTCAGAGCGGCATCACACCGGAGCCGCTGACCATGGGGGTCGTGGGCCTTATGGCACTGGTGGCAAACGTCGTTGTGGCACTGATACTGTTCCGTTACCGGGATGGCGATTCAGACATGCGCTCGGTGTGGCTGTGCAGTCGCAACGATGCTATCGGCAATGTCGCCGTCATGGTGGCCGCCCTGGGGGTATTTGGCACTGGCACTGCGTGGCCTGACCTGGCCGTGGCGACCATCATGGGCGGCTTGGCTATTACCGCGGGTGTCAGCGTAGTGCGTCATGCCCGGAAGGATATTGAAGGCGCCAAACAGGCGTCAGTCAGTTCCGCCAGCCCGGAAGTCCGATAACTCGTACTGGCTGGCCCACACCGCCCTGGCAACGAAGGCTCGCCGCGAATACCGCGACCACAAGCCACCACCAGGAAACGGAACCACCGCCACCACCGCCTCCGGAATCCGAGCCGGTGGCTTCCGGCGTGTCTGATGTCGGTTCAGCGTCGTCCGGATCTCCCGTCGTCCCAGACTCATTGTCGGTAACCGCAATTTCCGTCAGTATCGAATCGTTTATCGGCCGGATATCCTTAACGTCACCGCTGTTGCTGGCCAGACTCACATTCTGCAGCAAACTGAATGTCGGGCGATCGCCGGCAACCGCGTGAACGCTGAGCTGAAGCCCCGTTCTAGCCTGTATTTCACCACAGTCATAGGCATCGGTGCCCAGCAAGGTACAGGCTGCGCCACCTACACTGACGCCCAGCAAGCGCCCCTCCTGATCACCGATAGCCCCTGCAACGACAAGGCCGTCTGCTGGCTCGGCAGCCCGGCGATACGCAATGTCGAAATGCGCCTGAAACGACGACTGAGCCTGAACCTCACTCGGGTTTCCGGAGACGGCGGTGAGCCCCGCATCCGCCGGGAAGTTAAAACATTGTTCGACCGAATTTAGCTGGGAAATCCTGTTGGTGAGGGCATCGTCGGAGCACTGGGAGAACTGCGTGGCCGAGGACACCACATAAGGGCTCATGATATTTACGCCTTCATCGCACCCATTATCTGGCGAGTCGTGGCTTGCCCCCAGGTTATGGCCAATCTCGTGGGCGATCACAACCGCAGTGGTTGCGTTAGAGTTATAAGCATTGGTAATACCGGAGGCATAGCCTTGCGAGTAACACACCGTACCAACCCACGCCAGACCTGCCGTGGAGCCAGCAAAATCGCGACCGCTGATCAGGTGAAATATCGACCGTTCGCTTTCCAGGAACGGTAAAATTCGGCTGCCTCTCCGGGCAGTTACGTCGTCCAGCAGGGTTCCCGCATCCGTGGTGCTGTCGAACGTCCCCGGCCCGGTGAACGTCAGCGATAAGGTATCGAACACAATCCCGAACTGATCGGCGTAGAAGCCCTCCACCATATTCAGTATGGCTCCTGCACGGCCCTGGAAGTCGCCCGGGAAGCGATCCTGGAACTGCTGGTCAAACGCCAGCTCAAGTTCCAGCATCAGGCAGGCGCCGTCTACCTTGTTTGCGCAGAGTGTGTCGTAACTGGCGGAGACCGCCTGCGCCATGGCACGACCGGTCAAGCTTTGCGGAGTGATGAATGTTCGGCCATGGAGATGATCAAGACCGCACTGCGGCGCCTCCAACTGGCTGGTACTAAAACTGGTCACGCGACTGGCACGAGGGGCATCGCCGATGGCATGCATACGCCCGAAAACGTACGCCAAGCCTTCCCAACCGCTGTCCAGGCGGGAAACCCTCACCCAACTGTCCGGGTCTTCCGGGAAGTGCCCTTTATAGTGAGTGCCGGCAAGGTCGGAATCCCGGGCGTTGTCCACCCGCAAGTTCTCCTCCAGCACCGCTGCGTAATCATGGCCGTCGATCCAGATATCACGAACCGTGCTGGTGTCCGCAACCACAGGGGTTACAGCAAGGAGCATGAGGGTGATTATGGCCGCAACAACCTGTATAAACTTGAACTGCATTGAACATCCCTGTTTTGTTGTTTAAAGGGGGTGCACAAAATCTAATCACTTCGCAAACAGGGCACCAGGCGTTTTGCGTAACGCCGTGTATTTATGACACACACACGATCACCACAACTGTTCCCTTACTGGCCGAGATTCACGGTACTGGCAGCGCTGCTGGCGGCTGCATTCCTGTGGCCGGCAAGCGCTCTGGAATGGTCTCGTGAGGGTATTCCTGGCGGCGAGTACTGGCGGCTGCTCACCGGCCACTGGACCCACCTGGGCCCGAACCACCTGCTACTCAACCTGGCGGGGCTACTGGTAACCGGCCTGTTGTTCACAAGGCATCCCCCCCTGCCGAGCTGGATAAGCTACCTGATTCTCTCCCCTCTCGCCATCTCTTCAGGCCTGTTTCTGGCGGCGCCCGAGGTTGACTGGTATCGGGGGTTTTCAGGCTGTCTTCATGGGCTTCTGGTGTTTACGGCCTTGTTCAATATCAAAGCGGATACCCGCTGGAGCATCACCATACTGGCATTCATTCTGCTGAAGATGGCAACGGAGGTGTTTCTATACCCGGCGGTTGGCGAAAACCCATTGATTGGGGGCCATGTCATCGTCCAATCCCACTGGCTTGGCGCGCTCACCGGCCTGATAGCGGGCTTGTTCACCTTACGCACCGCTCCCCGGGTTACGGCATAACCAGGGCCACCATCACCGGAATAAACGCCAGGGCAAACAAGGTGCTCAGCAAGGCAGTGCCGGCGGCCTGTTTTGGCGCGGTGTCCAGCAGCGTGGCTATGACCACCGTATTGGCGGCAATGGGCGTTATGGAAATCAGGAAAATCGCCTGGTAGACGGCCAGGTTATAGATACCGAAGAAACGGGCATCCAGCCACCAGAGCACGATGGCCGCCAGCGGCCAGGACACGAACTTGCCGAAGAACGCCAGGCCGGTAAAACGCGGGTTGCCCGCCAGCCCGCGGAAACTGAGAATCCCCATGCCAATAATCATCATGCCGAGGACGCTGTAGGCCCCACGAAGGTTGTCGAAAAGCGGCGTGAAAACATCCGGGATGGAAAATCCGTTCAGGTTCAGCACAACCGCCAACATAAAGGCGTAGACCGAAGGCAGCCGCGCCACCCTCACGAGGGAATCCTTGAGGCTGTACCGTCCCCGGGCGGCCAGATAGAAGCCCACGGAATTCTCGAACAGCGTCGTACCCAGCATGCACACGATATAAAGCGCCAGTCCTTCCTGACCAAACAGCAGCAATGCCACCGGTATGCCAAAATAACCGGTATTGCCCGTGCCCACCGACAACGGAATAAGACTGGCACTGCCGTCCGAAATTATTCCGCGGGCAATCCTCATGTGCGCAAAACCGAGCACCGAACACAGCGTAAAAACCAGTAGTGGCAACAGGATCACTTCCGTCGAGAGCGGTGCCGCCATAACGCCGGAAAACACCACAGAGGGCGTTACAATGTAGAGCATGATACCGGCGATGTGTTTACCGCTGGCCTGAAGATAACGCCCGGCAACCCAACCCAGGGCAACCGTGATATACAGGGGGAGCAGTTTGTAGAACAGTGCGAGGGCCGCGGCCATGCTGACTCCGGTACAGGGCAAGAAAGGCACCGAGTTTAACACCAGCAGGAATATTGATTCAGCCGCTAAGACAAACTGGTTTAATTTATTTTGAATGTACCTATCCAGATGCCAAACTCCGACAACCGACTCAGCCAAGGTGCTCCCATGAAACAAGAACCGATTGCCAGCTCATCGCCCCCCTGCATGCTGGCAGAGCGACACCGGGATATTATCTGGCATGAGCCCGCGCCGGAGTCCCATGCGTTACTCAGTGGGCTCAGCCACTGCTTTGGCATTCATCTGAGCAACGACAGCGACAACCCCCAACAGCGCTTCGTCAGTGAACTGGGCGGACTGTTCCAGAAATGCCGGGTGGACGCTGAAACCGATCTGGAGCGACACAACCGCCCCTGGGGTAACGTGTACCTGATCCAGCACGGTGTGCTTCGACTGTTCCGGGAATCACTGGCGGGAAAGGTGGCCATCCACCATTTTTTCACGGAAGGGGATCTGATCTGGCCTGTCTTTGGCAGAAGCCGAACTTCCCGCAACACCCTGTGCCTCACAGCCGTTACCCCCGCAACACTCTGGGTGGCCGATTTTTCCGCGTTCCGGGCAGCAGTCCAGGCACAGGGGGATGGCGCCTGGGAAAAGTTCGCCATTGTGCTGACGGAGGAAGTCGCCGAGCTGACCAGCATGAGGGAGTTCCGCAAGCAAACCATGCCGGCCCAAGAGCGTTACCGGCTGTTGCTGGACGAGTATCCCGAGCTGATCAAGCGGGTGCCGGACAACCAGCTGGCGTCGTGGCTGGGCGTGGTGCCGGCAACTTTCTCAAGGCTGAAGAAGGCCACCGGCAACGGCCGCAGTTCGGGATAATCCGTCGAACAGCGTTCTTACAGGCTCGAGCTGAACAACACGTCACACTTCGTCTATTGCGTACACCTGTACGCTGAAGTACCGTAGCGGCATGACAGAACCGAACCAGGTACCCATGAAAGCTCGCGAGAACCCCGAAGAATCCGTCCATCACCGTATCGAGGAATGGCTGAACAGTGCCACCCACGGCCTCGGCGCCCTTCTTAGCGTGATCGGCACGGTTGCATTGATCGTCGCGGCCAGCCAACTGGGTGATGTCTGGAAGGTTGTAAGCTTCAGCATTTTTGGCGCGTCCCTGATCATGCTTTACCTGGCATCGGCGCTTTACCATGGTGCTCGCCATCCCCGGATGCGAGCGCTGTTCAAGACCCTGGATCACTGCGCCATCTTCGTGCTGATCGCCGGCACCTACACCCCTTTCCTGCTGGTCAACATGCGCGGTACCAGCGGTTGGACCCTGTTTGCCATCATCTGGTCCCTGGCGGCTACCGGCGTGGTTCTGAAAGTCATCTTCCAGAACCGCTTCAAACTGGCACGTGTAGGTATCTACATTGCCATGGGTTGGCTGATCACCTTCGCCTCATCGGACCTGGTAGCGAGCATCAGCGAGACAGCCCTCTACCTGACCATCGCGGGTGGCGTGGTCTATACAGCCGGCGTCGGCTTCTACCTCGCGGACCGCATTCCCTACATGCATGCGGTATGGCACCTGTTCGTCATCGGCGGCAGCGCCCTGCACTTCAGCGCAATCTACTACGGCGTCCTGCCCCATACCCTGTGACAGCGTGACCGTGCCATAACGGCCAGACGAGCCGGATTTTGGTTATACTGTATAACCTCACCATGTCGGGAGCCGAGCGATGGCAAAGTGGCTGGTCAAGACCGAACCGTCCGAATGCAGCATCGATGACTTTGAGAACGCGAAGGATCAGACCATCCCCTGGGACGGAGTGCGCAACTATCAGGCGCGAAATTTCCTGCAGGAAATGGCCGAGGGGGACGACGTGTTTGTTTACCACTCCAGTTGCAAACACATTGGCGTGGCAGGGATTGTCCGCGTCGTCACGTCCGCCTATCCAGACCCGACCCAGTTCCGGGAAAACTCGCCCTACTACGACCCCAAAAGCACACCGGACAAGCCACGCTGGCAGGCCGTTGATATGGCCTTTGAGAAAAAGCTCCCGCGACTGATCCCACTGGATGAAATCAAGTCCCTGCCAGGGCTTGAGGGTCTGGCATTGATCAGGCGAGGCAACCGCCTGTCGGTGATGCCCGTTACTGAAGAGCAGTGGCGGATCATACTCGCCAACGCCTGAGCGCAGTTCCCGCTACCCAATCCGGCCCACTCCCTTTAGAATTCAGGCTCCGCGATCGTTATGGAGTTGCTGTTTTCCCATGTCCGACCAACCAAGCCCCACAACCGGATTCGAACAACTGCGCCGCATTGAGTCCAGCCGGATCTTCCAGAGCGTGGTTATCGGCATCATCATCCTGTCGGCGCTCACCATTGGCGCAAAGACCTATGAGCTTCCGCCACTGGTGGAGGCTTCCCTTAGCGTGATGGACAACGCCATCACCTTGTTTTTCCTGATAGAAATCCTGTTCCGTTTTGCTGCCTGCCCCAACAAGAAACGCTTTCTGATGGACGGCTGGAACCTGTTCGACACACTGGTCGTGGTTGGCAGCCTTATTCCACTGGACAACTCCGACGCCGTGCTGCTTGGCCGATTGTTGCGAGTGTTCCGGGTGTTGCGCCTGGTCTCTGTGGTGCCCGAGCTGCGCTTCCTGATCAACTCTCTTCTGAAAGCCATCCCGCGCATGGGCTACATCGCCCTGTTGATGTTTATCATTTTCTACATTTATGCGGCCATGGGCTCAATGTTCTTTGCCGACGTGGACGAGACCCTTTGGGGCGATGTCGCCATAGCCATGCTTACTCTGTTCCGGGTGGCAACCTTCGAGGACTGGACGGATGTGATGTATGCCACGATGGAATCCTACCCGCTCAGCTGGCTCTACTACCTGACGTTCATATTCCTGACGGCCTTCGTATTCCTCAACATGATGATCGGGGCTATCCTGGAAGTCATGAGTGAGGAACAGAATGCGGAGCAGGCCCAAAAAGCCCACGATGAACGGGACGAGATCGCACGCCAGTTAAAGGCGGTTCAGCAACAGTTGCAGGAACTGACGAAGCAGGTATCCGAGAAATCCGGGGGGCGCTGACCTCCGGAGTCGTTGGCCAGGGTGGCGTCGCCATGGCGAAGTGAAAAATCGTCACAGAAAATTTGTGCCCGACTGCAAACTGCAACCAATGGTCAATAGCCTTAGCGGTAATACCAGCTAAAGTATAAGAAACCATTTTGTAACAGGAACACTGGCATTATGACCCCTGATCACTTTACCAAGGCCGATCTGGAAGCCTGCGGACAAGGCACGCTCTTCCCCGGCAAGATGCGACTGCCCATCAATGAAATGCTGATGATGGACCGCGTTACCCATTTCAGCGAAACCGACGGGCTCTATGGCAAAGGCAGCATCGTTGCGGAGCTGGACATCAACCCGGACCTCTGGTTCTTCAAGGTTCATTTTGTGGACGATCCGGTCATGCCCGGCTGTCTGGGCCTGGACGCCATGTGGCAGTTGGTGGGTTTTTTCCTGGCAGCCACCGGAGGTGAAGGCAAGGGTCGCGCGCTTGGAAGCGGTGAGGTGAAGTTTTCCGGCCAGGTGCTACCCACGAACAAACTCGTTCGGTATCACCTCGACATCAAACGGGTCATCCGCCGCAAGCTCACCATGGCCATTGCCGATGCCCGTATGGAAGTGGATGGCCGGGAAATATACACCGCCAAAGACCTGAAGGTCGGCATGTTCAATTCTACGGATGACTTCTAGGAGCCATTAAATGCGTCGTGTTGTTATTACAGGCATGGGAATCGTCTCCAGCCTCGGAACCAATCAAGACGAAGTAACCCGGTCCCTGCGGGATTCAATTCCTGGCATTGGCTTTAGCCAGGAAGCCAAGGACAACGGTCTGCGCAGCCATGTATGCGGACAGATTGACCTGAATCTACCGGAACTGATCGACCGCAAACTGATGCGCTTCATGTGCCCGGCCTCCGGCTACACCTACCTGGCGATGAAAGAAGCCATTGAGCAAGCAGGACTGACAGAAGAGCATATCCGCGCCAACTCAACCGGCGTCATTACCGGCGCTGGCGGTGCATCAACGGTGGAACTGATGGACGCCATCGACACCCACCGTGAGAAAGGCATCCGTCGTGTAGGGCCTTATCGTGTGCCCCGCACCATGGGCAGCGCTATCAACGCCTCTCTTGCTACGGCATTTGGCATTACCGGCATCAACTACGGTATCACCTCAGCCTGCGCCACCAGTGCCCACTCCATTGGCCATGCTGCCGATATGATTGCCCTGGGCCGCCAGGACGTGATGTTTGCCGGTGGCGGTGAAGACATCCACTGGACGCTGAGCCTGATGTTCGACGCCATGGGTGCGCTGTCCACCAAATACAACGACACCCCCGGAAAAGCCTCCCGCACCTACGATCGGGATAGGGACGGTTTCGTCATCTCTGGCGGCGGCGGCATCCTGGTACTGGAAGCCCTGGAGCATGCGGAAGCTCGCGGAGCCAACATCCTGGCCGAGTTGGTGGGCTTCGGCGCAACCTCTGACGGCGCCGATATGGTGGCGCCCAGCGGTGAAGGCGCCATTCGCTGCATGCAGCAGGCGATGAAAAACATCGATGGCGAGATCAGCTACATCAACACCCACGGCACCAGCACGCCAGCGGGGGATGTCACCGAACTCAAAGCCCTGAAGGAAACCTTTGGCGACAAGATACCGCCACTGAGCTCAACCAAGCCACTTTGCGGCCATGCTCTGGGCGCAGCCGGTGTGCACGAGGCCATCTACAGCCTGATCATGCAGCGGGGGAACTTTATTGCTCCGTCAGCCAATATCGAAAACCTGGATGAAGGCGCCGAAGGCTACCCCATCGTGCGGGAACGGCAGGACAACGTGGATCTGCCCCTGGTGATGAGCAACAGCTTTGGCTTCGGCGGCACCAATGGCACACTGATCTTCAAGAAAGCCTGACCACCCGGCAGCAAACCGCCGGGGCACGCACAAATTTGCGGCCCCGGCGTTTTCAATATTCCTTAAGCAACCCGCGAGCGGTAGGCTCCTGGCGATTTACCCATCCAGCGTTTGAACGCACGGCTGAAAGCACTGAGTTCGGAGAACCCGAGCTGTTCAGCGATTTCCACCAGAGGCTTACTGCGATCCTTCAGGTAGGCCAGCGCCCGTTCACGCCGGATGTCCTCAAGCAACGCAGCAAAGGTCAGATTTTCTTCTTTCAATCTTTTATGGAGCGTGTGCCGGCTCATGTGCAGCTGAGAGGCAACTGCCTCCACCCCCACCCGACCACGTTCCAGATGCCCGGCAATCAACGAAGTCACTCGCGCACTGAACGGTGCCATAGCCGCGCGGGGCTTCATCGGTTCTGAGTGCATGTCACGGTCTCCTGATCATTCCCTGCAGGCACGCTTTACCTGCGCTGGTCAGCGTACACATGTTAGCCGAAAATAACCATATTGGGCTTTAGTCGCAGACAGGAAGACACACTCCGCCTAATAGCACAAAGAGCCGGGCTATCGACCCGATTACCGCACCCTTAGTGCCACAAGGGTCGATTAAGGTATAATCACGACACGCGCAATTTAATACCTGACTATTTTACTCTGGTATTGTATACTCACTCACCAGAAGAAACGGATATTGCCCTTGATTTTCAACAGGGCCGCACCCAATCCGTCATCCAAAAACCGATTGCAGGGCGCACCCAGATCTGGGGCGATCACTGCGACGCATGAATTTATGACATCCGCCCGGCAGCCCTGAACACGAGACTACCGGCGACACCAGGGGCTGCAAGGCCCGAGATGAGAGAATACGGAGCGACGATCATGGCGACCACCGATAAAGAGGTGAACGAGCTGATCAAACGGGAATACGAACACGGTTTCGTAACAGACATCGAAGCCGACACGTTCGAGCCCGGCCTGAACGAAGACGTCATTGCCCGCCTTTCCGCCATCAAGAAAGAGCCGGAATGGATGCTGGAATGGCGCCTGAAGGCCTACCGTCGCTGGCTGGAAATGGACGAGCCGGACTGGGCACACGTGGGTTATCCGAAAATCGACTACAACTCGATTTCCTATTACTCCGCGCCCAAGCGCAAGGAAGACATGCCCCAGAGCCTCGACGAAGTCGACCCTGAGCTGCTCAAGACCTACGAGAAACTGGGCATTCCCCTGCACGAGCGTGAAAAGCTTGCCGGCGTGGCTGTTGACGCCGTGTTTGACTCCGTTTCCGTGGCAACCACCTTCAAGGAGCCGCTGGCCAAGGCTGGCGTCATCTTCTGCTCCATTTCGGAGGCCATCCAGGACTACCCGGAACTGGTGAAAAAGTATCTGGGCTCTGTGGTTCCTGCAGGCGACAACTTTTTCGCGGGCCTGAACTCCGCCGTGTTTTCAGATGGCACATTCGTGTACGTACCCAAGGGTGTTCGTTGCCCCATGGAACTGTCCACTTACTTCCGCATTAACGCGGCCAACACCGGTCAGTTTGAGCGCACCCTGATCATCGCCGAGGACAGCAGCTACGTCAGTTATCTGGAAGGCTGCACCGCGCCGATGCGCGACGAAAACCAGCTTCACGCTGCCGTTGTTGAACTGGTGGCCCTGGACGATGCACAGATCAAATATTCCACGGTGCAGAACTGGTACCCGGGCGATGAGAATGGCAAAGGCGGCATCTTCAACTTCGTCACCAAACGTGGCGCCGCTATTGGCAAGAACTCAAAGATCTCCTGGACTCAGGTCGAAACCGGTTCTGCGGTGACCTGGAAGTACCCGAGTTGCGTGCTGCGTGGTGACAACAGCGTGGGCGAATTCTACTCGGTGGCACTGACCAACAATTACCAGCAGGCGGATACCGGTACCAAGATGATCCATCTGGGCAAGAACACGTCCAGCACCATCATTTCCAAGGGCATTTCCGCCGGCAAGAGCTCCAACGCCTATCGCGGGCTGGTGAAGTTCGGCCCGGGTGCGGAAGGTGCACGTAACTATACCCAGTGTGATTCGCTGCTGATCGGCGACCGCTGTGGCGCCCACACCTTCCCGTACATCGAGAGCAAGAACAAGTCGGCCATCGTTGAGCACGAGGCAACCACCTCCAAGGTCAGCGACGAGCAGATGTTCCTCTGCCGCCAGCGTGGCATCGACCCGGAGCAGGCGGTTTCCATGATTGTGAACGGCTTCTGTAAAGAGGTGTTCAAGGAGCTGCCGATGGAGTTTGCCGTGGAAGCTGGCAAGTTGCTTGAAGTCAGCCTTGAAGGGTCCGTTGGTTAAGCCCAGGCTCATATACAAATTTTCAGATTCCAGTTTTCAGATTATAGAGAGACGCCAGAAATGCTAAGCATCAAGAACCTGCACGCATCCGTTGAGGGTGAAGAGATCCTCAAGGGCATCAACCTGGAGATCAAGGCCGGGGAAGTTCACGCCATCATGGGCCCCAACGGCTCAGGCAAGAGCACCCTGTCCCAGGTGCTGGCAGGCAATGAGACATTTGAGGTAACCCAGGGCGAAATCAGCCTGAACGGCGAGAACCTGCTGGACCTTGAAACCGAAGAGCGGGCTCGTGAAGGTATTTTCCTGGCGTTCCAGTATCCGGTGGAGATTCCCGGCGTCAGCAACCTGCAGTTCCTGCGCACCGCCGTCAACGCCATGCGCACACACCGCGGCGAGCAGGAAATGAACGCCGCGGAGTTCATGAAGCTGGCCAAAGAGGTTTCCAAACAGGTGGACCTGGACCCGGCGTTCCTCAAGCGCGGTGTCAACGAAGGCTTCTCCGGTGGCGAGAAGAAGCGCAATGAGATTCTTCAGGCGCTGTTGCTGCAGCCAAAGCTGGCCATTCTGGATGAGACAGACTCAGGGCTCGACATTGATGCCCTGCAGGTGGTTTCCAAGGGCGTAAACGCCCTGCGCGCCGAAGACCGTGCCATTCTGATGGTGACTCACTACCAGCGTCTGCTGAACCACATCGTACCAGACCATGTTCATGTACTGGCCGGTGGCAGGATCGTCAAATCCGGGGGTCGCGAGCTGGCCCTCGAGCTCGAAGAGCGTGGCTACGGCTGGCTCGGCGTGAAAGACGAAGAAGCCACCCCCAGTGCAGCCAGCTAAGGAGGCCGTGGAATGAAACCAGCACCAACCATTTCCAGCGCCTTCCTTGAGCCGGGCGGGCATTCGCTGCCCGAGCCGTTGCTTGAACTGCGCAAACAGCGGGGCACGGCACTGGTGGATATGCCATTGCCCACCCGCAAAACCGAGAACTGGAAATACTCCAGCCGGCACCTGAAGCTGACCGACGAACTGGCCACCACCCTGCCCGCAACCGGCAAGGACGGCTGCAGCTTGTCGATTCCCGGTTATCGCGTGGTGTTCCACAACGGCGTGATGATTCCGGAGGCCTCGGACTTTCCGGACCTGGACGGCATCCGCATTCAACGCTTCGCCGATCTGGACGATGACGAGGCCGCGGCCCTGGCCGAACGCCTGGACAACACGCTGGACACCCGTGCCGTACAGATGGCGCGACTGAACTCCGCTCGCTTTGAAGACGGCCTGTACATCCAGCTGGACAAGGAAGCGGTTCTCGATCAGCCGCTGTTCATCGTGCACGAAGTGACCGGCACAGCTTCCGGCTCGGCGTACCCGCGCATTTATGTGGATGCCGCGCGTCACAGCCAGATTACGGTGGTAGAGGAATACCTCTCCAGTGGCGAGGAGCCGGTCATGGTGGATACCGTCACCGAGTTTGTACTGGCAGATGGAGCCCAGGTCACGAATGTGCGGCTGGTCATGGAAGGCGAAAATGTACAGCACATCGGGGCTACCGGTGTTCGCCAGGCCGCCAATTCCCGCTTCGAGAGCCACTGCGTGGGCTTCGGCGGACCACTGCGTCGCCATGACCTGCAGGTTCGGCTGGAAGGCGAAGGCGGTGAGTGCAAACTGAACGGCGTGGTTGTCACCCAGGGCAAACAGCACTACGACAACCATACCTCCATTGAACACGTGGCCGCTCACTGCGACAGCGAGGAAACCTATCGCAATATCGCTGCAGACGAGTCCCACGCGGTGTTCAATGGCCGCATCCATATCCACGAGGATGCCCAGAAGTCCAACGCGAACATGAACAACAAGAACCTGTTGCTCTCCACCGGCGCCGAAATCGACACCAAGCCCGAGTTGGAGATTTACGCGGACGACGTCAAATGCGCCCATGGTGCCACCATCGGCCAGCTTGACAGGATTTCCCTGTTCTATCTGGTATCCCGCGGCATCGGTCGCCGTGAGGCCAATACCCTTTTGACAATGGCCTTTATTAACGAACTTGTTGAACAGATTCCGGTTCAGGCGGTCAAAGACGCTGCCCAGCTCCGGCTGAATGAATTTTTCGATCAGACGTTTCAGGAGGCCTGACCGGTTATGACAGACCTTTCCATGGCCAAAAAGGCGGGCACTGCGGCGTTCGACGTCGAGGCCATTCGCCGGGACTTTCCGATTCTTGATCAGCAGGTCAACGGCAAGCCCCTCGTGTATCTGGACAACGGCGCTTCGTCACAGAAGCCCATCGCCGTGCTGGACGCCATGGATCGCTACTACCGGGAAATGCATTCCAACGTCCATCGGGGCGCCCACACGCTTGGCGACCGCGCCACCAGCGCCTTCGAGGGCGCCCGGGAGAAGGTTCGCGCGTTCCTGAACGCTGACAGCACCCGCGAGATTATCTGGACCCGTGGCACCACCGAGGCCATCAACGTGGTGGCCAATGGCCTGGCCGGCCGCCTCAAGCCTGGTGACGAAATTCTCGTCAGCCATATGGAACATCACGCCAACATCGTGCCCTGGCAGATGGTGGCCGAGCGCACGGGCGCGAAGGTGGTTCCCATCCAGATCACTCCACAGGGTGAATTGGATCTGGACTCGTTCAATAGTTTGCTGGGCGACCGCACCCGGGTACTGGCACTGACGCACGTGTCCAACGTCCTGGGCACGGTGAACCCGATTGCACCGCTGATTGAGCAGGCCAAGGCTCACGGCGTGATCACCGTTATCGACGGCGCACAGGCGGTGCCGCATTTCCAGCCGGACGTACAGGCTCTGGGCTGTGATTTCTACGTGTTCTCGTCCCACAAGCTGTTCGGCCCGACGGGCGTTGGCGTGCTGTACGGCAAGGCCCAGTTGCTGGAAGAAATGCCCCCGTTCCAGGGTGGCGGTGAAATGATTGAGCGGGTGTCGTTCGAGCGCACCACTTGGAACGTGCTGCCTTACAAGTTCGAGGCCGGCACACCGCCGGTTGCCGAGGCCATCGGCCTGGGCGCGGCCATTGATTATCTGGGCAACCTGGATCGCAATGGCATGGAAGCGGCGGAAAACGCGCTTCTCACCCGCGCCAACGAACTGGTCGAGTCGGTCCCGGGCATGGAAATCATCGGTACGGCCAGCCAAAAGGTGCCGGTCATGTCCTTTAAAATCGCCGGCCTGCACCCCAGTGATATAGGAACACTGCTGGATCAGCAGGGCATCGCGATTCGCACTGGCCACCACTGCGCCATGCCGCTGATGGACTTTTACGGGGTTCCCGGTACAGCCCGGGCGTCCTTTGCGTTTTACAATACGCTGGAGGAAGTGGAACAATTATTCACTGCCCTGCAGAAAATCCAGCGTCTGTTTGCCTGATGGAGGTGGAAATATGACAGCCGAAGTCTTCACACCAACCGTGGCGGTCACCATGACCCCGACAGCGGTGAAACACGTACGCAAACAACTGGACAAGAAGCCTGAGGCGAAAGGTATCCGCCTGGCGATCAAGAAAAGCGGCTGTTCCGGCTTCAAGTATGAAACCCAGTGGGTGGAAGAAGCCGCAGCGGACGACAAGGTGTTTCACATCGACGGTGTGGACGTCTTTGTAAAGGAAGAGCACCTGCCTCTGGTGAACGGCATTGAAATTGATTTTGTGACCGAAGGGGTGAACTCCCTGTTCCAGTTCCGGAATCCGAATGCGACGGCAGAGTGCGGTTGTGGCGAGAGCTTTACAGTCGCCTGAACCCGACAAACCAGATAGCGAATACGAGGCCCATTAAGGCATGCAAGAACGGGAAGTGGTCCTGACCAAACGCGAAGTAGAGGCGCGCCTGGTGCCCGCCGGAACCGAAATCATGATTCCGTCGGACACCTTCGTCACCATCACACAGTCACTCGGTGGTAGCTTCACCGTGGCCGTGAACGGCAACCTCGCTCGTATTGAAGGCCACAATGCCGATGCACTGGGCAAGAAGCCCCTTGAAAGCAGCTTCGACACCCCCGAAGACGGTACGGTGAACGAAAACCAGGTGTGGGAAGCGATGCGCAACTGCTACGACCCGGAAATTCCGGTCAACGTGGTGGAGCTGGGCCTGATCTACGAGTGTGAAATACAGAATGGCACGGAAGACGGCAACCATGTGTACGTCAAGATGACACTCACGGCCGCCGGCTGCGGCATGGGCCCGGTGATCACTGAAGACGTCAAGACCAAGCTTGAGCATGTACCCAATGTGGACAAGGTGACCGTCGAACTGACCTTCGATCCACCCTGGAACAATGACATGCTCACCGACGAAGCCAAGCTTGAATTGGGGATGCTGTAATGACTGCCGCTGAACAGGAGTTTTTGAACAATCCGCTCGGGAAAGACACCACCCTCGAAGACGTCCTCGATGGCTTTGAATTCCTGGACGACTGGGAAGAGCGTTACGCGTTCATTATCGACCTTGGCAAGCAGCTACCTGCATTTCCGGACGACGAGCGCAGGGAAGAGAATTACGTTCACGGCTGTCAGAGCCAGGTGTGGCTGATCCATCATTACGATGAGCAAAGTGGCAAGCTGTACCTGCTGATTGACTCTGACGCCATCATCGTTCGCGGCCTTGCCGCCATTATCCTGGTGGCCCTGAATGGCAAGTCTCCCAGGGACCTGCTGGCCACGGACATCGACGAGCTGTTCGAACAACTGGATCTGTTCCGCCACATCTCGCCCACACGGGGCAACGGCCTGAGGGCCATGGTTGGCAAGATCCGGGACGTGGCGGCGGAAACCGCCGCAGCCTGATTGACCAGTCCCTACCAGACGATGGCCACGTCATCCCGCTGTATATTGATCAGCCCGCCAAAGACAGGAATGCTGCCGTTACTGAAATCCGGGTGAACGTTGTTCACTGTCATGGTGGCGTGGCTGTCCACCAGTTCCGGGGTCGCCCCGGGTGAATCGAAGAAACTGGCACTGCGATAGAGTTTCAGCTCATCCCCCGGGCGCAAGCCTGCCGTGGCTCCGGAATCCAGCGTGACCTTGTTGCCGTCGACTCTCGTCACCCGCGTGATGAATGGCTGACAAGCAAGCGCATCATTGACCGCGGACACCATGTCGTTCATCAATCCCGCAACAGCCTGTCCGTACTCGGTTTCCCGGAAACCCGCCGACCCGAACCCATCAGAAGACCCCGGCCCAGCATTCCAACGTGCCTCCGCCGAAAACCGCTCCTGATAGACAGGTGCGCCGCTGAAGCCGTCATAAACCATCATGTCCACCACAAACCGCCGGTTCTGGTTCGCCGCACCAATGCCCCGTTGCAGGCGGTCGATAACAGAACTTCCCCAGGCGTCCGGGTCAGACACGCCAACATCACGGATGACACCGGTAACCACAAACTGCACCCCAAGCTCGCGAGCCACCTGGATCACGTTGCTCAATCGATTGTTGAATTTCTGGTGCGTTGGGGCATTAAGCAGGTCATCAAACAGGCGCTGGGTGGTCGCACCAAAAACCTGGAGTTGGCCACCACTCTGTAGATCTGCCTGCAACAATTGCGGCAAGACTTCGCCGGCATCCCCTATGCGCCCTATCCGGGCCTGATCCGGATACACCATGGGGAAACCGGTCACGGCCACGCGCTTTCTCAACTCTGCGGCATCGCCGGCCTGGCACTGGCCGCCGGCCGACATGTCGGCGCGAACCGTGACACGTAACAGATTGCCCCGCCGGTACTCGTCCACCACTTCAACGGACTTTGCCCGCGCTGACGAGGCAACCTGTAGGCGGGATTCCGTCACCACACCGTTTTCCATGGTGTCGCGGCTACTGATCCTGGCTTCGTACTGCAGGGAAACATCCCTTAACGCCGCCTTCTTAGCCTCCTGCCGTGCGCTGTCGACGTCATCGTTGTAAATGGTGGCGTGGCCGACGCCCTCCAGCACCACTGCCTGGGCACCGCCACACGCAATTACCAACAGTGCTGTGACAACGGAAATAGCCAGCTTCATGGGAAATCGTTCTCTTATTCGAGGTAGTAGAGGGAATCAACGCCCCGGCTCTGGAAATCTCCGGTGCTGTCATTGCCTCTGGGCATCGGAATTGGGCACAGGTCCTGCACTTCCCGATCGGTTACGCGGGAAACACAGGCACGGAACCTGGGCTCCAGCTTGAGTTCCATAACGGTTTCCACCACGCCGTCACTGTGTTCATTCACGGCAACCATTTTGGCGCCACGGATGTAGCTATCAACGTAGGTGCGGAACATATCGTTCTGCAATACGAAATCGTTAACCGTTGAGCTGCCGTAGATCACGGTGCCATAAACCCGTTCCGCCAGGTTGCGATAGGCATCCAACTGGGACGCACGCCGGGCAAGCAGGCGCTTACGCGTGTTCAGACGATCTTTCGACACTTGCTCATAGGTTCCGAAGCCGCTAACCCTCACCGTAATCGGGTCCAGTTCGGTCTGCTGCCGGTCGGCACTGGCGTTCCGGTGCTGGCCCACGGGGGCGCAGCCGATCATTGTTACCACCAGCGCAGGTATCAGTATCCGCCGCAGGGTCATGTTGGTTCTCCGCAAAAAACATCTGTTCACTGCCCTTATGAAAAATTCACGCCAACCTTTGTAACCGACTGAATTCCATAATTTCATCTCCCACCGGGCCCGCCACACAGAAACCAGGCGGCAAAAAACTACCGCTATTTACAGTAAAAAAACAAACCGTTACCGCATCACCGGTGAGTCACGGTGGCAACTGAATTAACCTGAACTGAATGTCATTTTTAAATTAGCAGTATCATCGCTTCATCAGGACACACCATGACCCCATATCGTCTGACCAAGCTATCACTGGCCATCGGCCTTTCCATCGCCACCACCTCCGCCATCGCGAGCCCGCAGGCGTTCATGTCGTCACGCTCCTTCGCCATGGGCGGCACCGGTGTTGCCGTCGCCCATCCGGCTGCGGCGGGCGCCACCAATCCGGCGATGATGGCTGCAGACCACCATGAATGGTCCAACGATTTTGGTCTGATGCTGCCCTCCGTCAACGCCCGCTTTGCGGACGAAGAGGAAACCGTTGATCAGATCGACGATATTCAAGACACGATTGATCGCTTCCAGGAACTGGATAAGACGTCCAACCCGCAAGATGCCCGCCAAGCCGCCGGTGACCTGAGACGCCAGCTCAATGACTTTGACCGCGACACCGTCCGGATTGACGGCGGCCTGGGAATCGCCCTGGCCGTGCCCACCGAGTCTTTTGCCGTCGGCTTTTTCACCAACGGCAACGTTCGCGCCACCGTCCGCGGGGAGTTCGACGAGGACGACGAGCAGTTTCTGGCCGACCTGGAAACGGCAACCATCCCGGAACTAATTGCCGCCGATCTCGACCGCGACCTGGAGTCCCGCGGCCGCATCCTGGCCTCTGCCGTTGCCGAAGTAGGTCTTTCCATCGCCACTTCCATAGAGCTTCAGGACAGCTCACGTCTGCAACTCGGCGTATCGCCAAAATACGTTCAACTGCGCACCTTCCAATACACCGAAACCGTCTCCGGGTTTGAGGACGACGAGTTCGACAGCGACGAATACCAGACCGACAAGAGCGGGTTCAACCTGGACGTGGGCGCCGCCTACGCTTTCGGATCCCGCAACCAGTGGAATGCCGGCATTGCGGTCAAGAACCTGATCCCGATGGAGCTGGACTCTGCAGCCAGCCGCCCAGACGAGGAAAAGCGCACTCTGGAACTTGAGCCGATGGTAACTGCGGGCATCGCCCATAAAGGCGACTTCCACGTGCTGACCGCAGAAGTGGACCTGACGGAAAAGAAAGCCTTCGGCTATGAGGATGACACCCAGTGGGTTGCTCTCGGCGCGGAGTTCGACGCTTTCCGCTACGCGCAACTTCGCTTCGGCGTGCGCCAGAACCTGGCCAGCAATGACGACAACGATGGCATCGAGGAAGACACCCAGTTTACGGCCGGTATCGGCCTGTCGCCCTTCGGTGCCCGCCTCGATATCGGCGGCCTGATCAGCGATGCCGATCTGGGCGCGGCGATTGAGTTCGGCGCTGCGTTCTAAGCCTGTTGTATAGAAGCAGTCCACCAAGCCCGGTTTGATACCGGGCTTTTTTTGTGGCCAACCGGTTTGCCTGTGGCCAGCCTTGCCGGGATAATCCCCAGAGCAACATCCCTCAAGGAGCAGAACCCAATCCATGAAAACCTATCTGGTGGGCGGAGCCGTCCGTGATGAACTTCTTGGTCTGCCGGTCAAAGACCGGGACTGGGTGGTCACCGGTGCAACTCCGGAAGACATGTTGCGAAAGGGCTTCAAGCAGGTAGGCGCGGATTTTCCGGTATTCCTTCACCCAGACACCCGGGAGGAGTACGCATTAGCACGAACGGAACGAAAGCAGGGGCGAGGCTACCACGGGTTTACCGTGTACAGTGCCCCGGACGTGCCCCTTGAGGACGATCTGAAGCGCCGTGACCTGACCATCAACGCCATGGCAAAGTCCACCGCAGGTGAAATTGTCGACCCCTTCCACGGCCGCCAGGACCTGCAGGATCACAAACTACGCCACGTTTCCGAGGCCTTCGCCGAGGACCCGCTGCGCATACTGCGCACCGCACGCTTTGCTGCCCGCCTGCAGCCCCAGGGATTCACCATTGCCGAACCCACCATGGCGCTGATGCGGCAGATGGTGGACCAGGGCGAGGTCGGCGACCTGGTGCCGGAGCGGGTATGGCAGGAAATCCAGCGAGCGTTGCATGAGCAGGAACCCGGCACCTTTTTCGAAGTCCTGCGTGAATGCGGCGCACTGGCCGTCCTTATACCGGAGCTTGAGCCACTCGAGGCGTTTTCAGGCGCCATCGGCGCCTTGCGCCGTGCCCACGAAAGCAGCGATGATACGAGTGTCCGCTTCGCCGCGCTGCTTTCCCCCCTGGCGCCAGCCGAAGCCCGGAATCGAGCCAGGGCACTGAAAGCCCCCAACGACTGCCAGGATCTCACCCGCCTCATCACCGACGTGATACCAAAGATCCACACCATGACGTCTCACGACGCCGACCTGTTGCTGGACATGCTGGATGGAGCAGACGTGTGGCGTCGGGCAGACCGATTTTCCGGCCTATTGGTTGCTCTGAAATGCGCGCTGCCGGAGCCAGAACGGCACAGGGTGGATTGGCTGGAATCCGCGCAACACGCCGCCACCGGGGTACAGGCGAAAACCCTGATGGAACAGGGGTTTCGTGGAAAAGAACTGGGTGAAGCAATCCGCAAAGAGCGGTTACGGCGTATCCTCGCATTCCTCAACAAAGAGTAGACACGCGATGGCATCCTCAACACCTGTAGTGCTCATTACCGGCGCAGCGCATCGGCTTGGCTCCCATACCGCCAGACATCTTCACCAACGCGGCTGGAACCTGGTCATTCATTACCGTTCGCGGGAGGCGGACGCAAACGCCCTTCGTGACGAGCTCAACAGCATCCGGCAGGAATCGGCGGTTGCCATCCAGGCCGATCTTGCCGCCCCGGATCAGACAGAACTGCTGGCCCGCAAGGCAATTTCCACCTGGGGTCGGCTTGATGGCCTGGTGAACAACGCCTCGGTGTTCTACCCGAACCCTACACAGGACGCCAGCCCAGGTGACTGGGACGCGATCATGAACACCAACCTGCGGGCGCCTTTTTTTCTCGGCCAGGCCTGCCTGCCAGCGTTGAAACTGTCACAGGGCGCCATCGTGAATCTTATCGACATCTACAGCCAACGGCCGCTGGCCGACCATCCACTATACTGCGCCAGCAAGTCCGGGCTCGCTTCACTGACCCTGTCCTGGGCGAAGGACCTGGCACCGGAGGTACGTGTAAATGGGGTTTCACCAGGCGCGATCCTTTGGCCAGAGGGTGACGCGGCGATCGACGAAGGTTACCAGCAAAGTATACTGGCCAAGACGCCCCTGGCCCGCACCGGCAAGCCGGAGGACATTGCTGGCGCCATCGCCTTCCTGCTGTGCGACGCCCCGTTTGTCACCGGCCAGATCCTCGCGGTGGATGGCGGACGCAGCCTCAATATGTAAAACCATCGCAGTTGCCTGCTTTGGCCCACTCTCGCTTTCCGATACAATGAAGCCAGCTTTTAAAATCTGCGTGCAAACCGGAGAGACTCCATGCGTGATGTAGTTATCGTAGCCGCCAAACGTACCGCCGTCGGCAGCTTCGGCGGCGGGCTGTCCAGCCTGAGTGCCGATAAGCTGGGCAGCGCCGTTATCAAAGCCCTGCTTGAAGAAACCGGTGTTGCTGCCGATCAGGTCAACGAAGTGGTCCTTGGCCAGGTTCTGACGGCCGGTTGCGGACAGAATCCGGCACGCCAGGCGTCCATCAACGCCGGCATCCCCGCCTCTGTACCGGCAATGACGATCAACAAGGTATGTGGCTCGGGACTGAAGGCGGTGCACATGGCGGTCCAGGCCATTCGCTGCGGCGATGCCGAGCTGATGATTGCCGGTGGTCAGGAGAGCATGAGCCAGGCTCCCCACGTGCTGCCCAACAGCCGCAACGGCCAGCGCATGGGTAACTGGAACATGGTGGACACCATGATTTCCGATGGCCTTTGGGACGCCTTTAACGACTACCACATGGGCGTCACCGCAGAAAACATCGTGGAGAAGTACGGCATCACCCGTGAAGAACAGGACGAGTTTGCTGCCGCGTCCCAACAGAAGGCGGCCGCCGCGATCGACGCTGGCTACTTCGAAAGCCAGATTGTTCCCATCACTATTCCTCAGCGCAAGGGCGATCCACTGATCGTCAACACGGACGAGAACCCGCGCGCTGGCGTAACCGCGGACAGCCTGGGCAAGCTTCGTGGCGCGTTCAAAAAGGATGGAACCGTCACCGCCGGCAATGCGTCTTCCCTTAACGACGGCGCGGCGGCCGTCATCGTGTGCAGCGCCGACAAGGCCAAGGAACTTGGGCTTGAGCCTCTGGCCACTATCAGGGCTCATGCCAATGCCGGTGTCGACCCGGCCATTATGGGCACCGGCCCGATCCCTGCTAGCCAGCGCTGCCTGAAACTGGCCGGTTGGTCGGTGGACGATCTGGATCTGGTGGAAGCGAACGAAGCCTTCGCCGCCCAGGCCATTTCCGTTAATCGGGACCTGGGATGGGATACCGCGAAGGTCAATGTGAACGGTGGTGCTATCGCACTGGGCCATCCAATCGGGGCTTCCGGTTGCCGGATCCTGGTCAGCCTGCTGCACGAGATGGCTCGCCGGGATGCAAAGAAGGGGCTTGCCACCCTGTGCATTGGCGGCGGCATGGGTGTTGCCCTCGCCGTGGAGCGTTGATCACAGGATGTTGAACGTGGTGCTGTTCGAGCCGGAGATACCGCCGAATACCGGCAATATCATCCGGCTCTGCGCCAACACCGGCTGCCGGCTGCATCTGATTGAACCCCTGGGTTTTACCCTGGAAGACAAACAGATGCGCAGGGCAGGCCTGGATTACAGTGAATACGCAACGGTAACGGTACACTCCGACTACCAGGCCTTTTTGGAGAGTGAGCAACCTTCAAGGCTTTTCGGGCTGACCACCAAAGGTAGCCGCGGCTATCATGATGTCGAATACCAGAATGGTGACTATCTGATGTTCGGCCCCGAAACCCGCGGGCTGCCACAGGACATCCGAGAGGCGATGCCGGAGCACCATCGCCTGAGAGTGCCCATGCGACCGGAAAGTCGCAGCCTTAACCTATCCAACACGGTAGCACTGGTGGTTTATGAAGCGTGGAGGCAATTTGGATTTGAAGGGTCGCAGTAACCCTCGCCACAGCGGATGGCCCATTATTGCCGTTTTGCTCATGCTGACTACCTGCAACGCCTGGCCCAATAATAATACGCAGGCTACCCGTGTTATCACCACGCCCTCGACAACGTCAGAAGTGTCTGTGGTCCTTGGCAAACAGATCATCAGAAAGCTCTATGACAGCTGCGGGCTGGACATAAGATATCTGGATGTCCCGGCCGCACGGGCCGTGCTTATGGCAGAGAAAGGCCAGTCAGACGGCGAGCTTGCCCGAATCCCGATGGCCGTCAATGACAATGCTCCGTTGCTACCGCTGGCGACGCCCATCCAGGAGGCGCGCCTGGTTTCGGTGGCTCTCAACGGCAAGGCCCGCGATTCAAAGGCCTCTTTGAAGGGAAAACGGATTGGTTTCCTCAATGGCTATCGAATGATCGCGCGGGTGCTGCCCGAGGATGCGACACAGGTAGCCACCAGCGACACCTTTCAATTGATCGATCTGCTCGAACGAGGCCGTATCGACGTGGCACTGACCCTGGAGTGGGACGCCCTGGCCGCCAAACGCAAGAACCCAAACCTGTCCATTGGCGAGCCACTGCTGCAAGCCCCCCTCTATCACTGGGTTCATGAATCCCGAAAAGACGATATCCCTTGCCTGTCCCGGACGCTGGAGTCCATGAAGGCATCCGGCGAGATCGACCAGATAATCAGTGACGGTATCGGGCAGGAAATCGCCCAATAAAAAAACCCCGCGAACCTGAACCGTTGGCGGGGTTTTTTCTGGCGCTTGTGACGAGAGCGTATCAGTGAGTCTGCTCTTCCTTCGCTTCCCCTGACGCCTCTTCCTGCTTGCGCTTCAATGCCTGTGCATAGATGGCATCAAAGTTAACCGGTGCCAGCATCAGCGCCGGGAAGCTACCCCGACCGACCACGCCGTCAATGGCTTCCCGAGCGTAGGGGAACAGGATGTTGGGGCAATAGGCACCCAGCATCTGACCAAGCTGTGGGCCTTCAATACCTTTCACCAGGAAAACGCCCGCCTGCTGAATCTCGACGATGTAAGCCACTTTTTCATCGACTTTCGCGGTCACAGTCAGAGACAGGACCACTTCGTACTGGTTATCGCTGATCTTGTTGTGGGAGGTGTTCAGATCCAGATTAACCTGAGGTTTCCACTGGTCCTGAAAAACCGTCGGGGAATTCGGCGACTCGAACGACAGATCCTTCACATAGATACGCTGGAGCGCGAACTGTGGTTGATTCTGGTTTTCGTTGCCTGCTGCGGCCTGCTCATTTTCAGCCATGTTCAATCCTTTCATTCTCGATAAGGGGCAACCAGGGCCCGTTGTTATGTCAGTGCTGCCGGAACAGTGTAATGCCTGGCTCCGCCGGCCGATGTGAAACAGTGCGACAGTTTACCGTTCAGTTCAAGGCCTGGCAGGGCCGTTACTTCTTCACCAACGGCAGATTGCTGCCTTTCCAGTCCGCAACGCCACCGTTGAGGCGAACCACATTGGCGTAGCCTTCCGCATTCAACTGCTTGACCGCCATGGCGGAATGCTGACCCATCTTGTCAGCCACAATAATCTGCTTGTCCTTGAACTTCTTCAGTTCCGACGCACGACTTTTGATACTATTAAGGGGAATATTGATTGAACCGGTTATCCGGCCCTCGTTAAAATCTTTGCGATCACGGATATCGACGACGACAGCTTCGTCGCGGTTAATCAGATTCACGGCTCCCTGCGCAGAGATTTTCTTGCCGCCACGGCGAGACTCGAGCACCAATATGGCCAGCAGGAAAGCGACAAACAGAGATACCAGAATGTAATGGTTAACCGCGAACTCGAACACCCTTTCCATGAAAACACCTTGCTGAATAGTTTGTGGCGGGATTATACACACCCTTCCCCAAGGACAGAAGGTGACCAGGCCGAAGGTGACGCCACTGGCCGGAGGGTGCGAAAATGTTTAGAATCAATGTTCGTTTTAGTAAATTTACCAAACTACCATCGGATTAAGTGATGACTGCCACGCGTAAGCCTACCGCACTGATCATTCTTGATGGCTGGGGCCACCGTGACCCGGCTGAAGACAACGCCATCAGCAATGCCAACACCCCGTGTTGGGATAAGCTCTGGGAAAATCAGCCGAAAACACTCATCAACACCTCCGGCATGTTTGTCGGCCTGCCCCAGGGACAGATGGGTAATTCCGAGGTTGGGCACATGAACCTGGGCGCTGGCCGGGTGGTTTATCAGAGCCTGACACGCATCGACAAAGATGTAGAAGAAGGTAGTTTTACGGAAAATTCCGTACTTTGCGCCGCCATTGATAAAGCCGTTAGCAGCAACCGTGCTGTGCACCTGATGGGCCTGCTTTCCCCCGGCGGCGTTCACAGCCATGAAGACCACGTACTGGCGGCCGCTGAAATGGCAGCCAAGCGCGGCGCAAAGGAAGTCTATATCCACGCCTTCCTCGATGGCCGCGACATGCCTCCCCGCAGTGCAAAAGCGTCACTGGAAAAAGCTGCCACCAAACTCAAGCACTTGGGCGTGGGCCGGGTGGCCTCCATTGTTGGCCGCTACTACGCCATGGACCGCGACAATCGCTGGGACCGCGTGGAAGAAGCCTACAACGTTATGACCCTGGGCGAAGCAGAATTCACTTCAGCTGATCCGGTGTCCGCGCTGGAGCAAGCCTACGAGCGCGGCGAGAACGACGAGTTTGTAAAGGCCACCCGTATCATGGCCAGCGGCGATAACGAAGGCACCATCAACGACGGTGACACCGTTATATTCATGAACTTCCGCGCTGATCGCGCCCGCGAGATGACACGCTGCTTCGTGGAAAAGGACTTCGACGGTTTTGAACGTCGCAAGCATCCGGAACTGGCTGACTTCGTCATGCTGACCGAGTACGCAGCCGACATTAACACCTCGTGCGCTTATCCCCCGGAGCAGTTGACCAATGGTCTGGGCGAGTATGTGGCCAACCTCGGCAAAACCCAGCTGCGGATTTCCGAAACCGAGAAGTACGCACACGTTACCTTCTTCTTTAACGGCGGTCTCGAAACACCGTTTGAAGGTGAGGACCGAATCCTGGTTCCTTCGCCCAAAGTGGCGACTTACGACCTGCAACCGGAAATGAGTGCGCCCGAGGTCACTGACAAGCTGGTCGAGGCAATCAAGAGCGGGAAATACGACCTGGTTGTCTGTAACTATGCCAATGGCGACATGGTGGGCCACACCGGCAAGCTGGATGCCGCCATCAAGGCCGCGGAATGCATCGACCAGTGCGTAGCCCGTATTACCGAAGCCTTGCAGGAAGTGGGTGGTGAAGCATTGATCACCGCTGACCACGGCAACTGCGAGCAGATGACCGACCCCAATTCCGGCCAGGTACACACGGCCCACACGATCGGCCCCGTGCCGCTTATCTACGTTGGCCCACGCAAGGTCAACCTCAGGGACGACGGTAGCCTCAGCGACGTGGCGCCCACCCTGCTGAGCCTGATGAGCCTGGAACAACCGGCTGAAATGACCGGGCACAGCCTGGTGGAGATCGGTTGAGTCTGCGTCTTTGGCTGGCGGTGGCGATGCTTGCAGTCGTCACGCCAGCACTGGCGGAGCAACAGGTCACACCTGGCCAGATAGAAGATCTCAAGGAAGAGATTGCCGATATTGATGAGTGGCTTGCCGACGCCGAGGAAGACCGTTCCTCGCTGGAGCAACAGCTCTCCGGGCTCGAACAGGAAATAGGCCGGCTCACCCGCGAACGCCGGGAGCTCCGCCAGCAGGCACGGGAACAGCAACTGCGCCTGACCGAGCTCGGCAAGGAAGAGACCGAACTCACCCGCGTGCTGGAAAGCCAGCGCGACAGCCTGAAGAAACAGATCCGCGCCGCCTGGATGGAAGGCGACGCGCCCGCCGTCAAAGTCCTGCTCAACGAGATCGACCCGGACAAGGTCGCCCGCACGATGACCTACTACGAGTACCTCAGCCGGGACACCATTGACCGCCTCGAGGCGTTCGCTGCCAATCTCCGGCAATTGAAAGAAACGCAGAAGCAGGTCAAGGCTGGGCGGATGCGGCTGGCAGAACTGGAAGAGAATGTCGCCGACCGCCAACAAAAGCTGAGCAGCAGCAAAAAGGAACGGGAACAGACCCTGGCGGCCCTGAAAACCGACATCAGCAATCGACTGAGCGAACGCGAGGAACTGGAAGAGGATCGCAAGCGCCTGGAAAAACTGCTGCGGGAGGTCGAAGAGGCCATCGCCAACATCCCCACGCCCAATGAGTCAGATCCGTTCGGATCACTCAAGAACAAACTGCCGTGGCCGGCGGAAGGCAAAATCGTCCGCAACTTCGGAGACAGCTACGCCAGCGGAAAACTCAAGCACAACGGACTGCTGATCAACACCGCCGAGGAAGGCGACGTAAAAGCCGTTCACTATGGCCGCGTTGTTTTCGCCAACTGGCTGCGCGGGTTTGGCCTGATCACCATCCTCGACCACGGCGACGGCTACATGACGCTCTACGGCCACAGCAGTAGTCTGTTCACCAGCCCCGGAGACTGGGTTGAAGCGGGCGAGGCAATTGCCCAGGCTGGCCGAACCGGCGGGACCAATGACCCCGCGGTGTATTTTGAGGTCCGCCACAATGGAAAACCGGACAATCCCCGACGCTGGCTCGGCAACCGCTGAACGGGTTCACGCTACCCCAAAGGCTGACAAATCAGCCCGGTAACGCCATACTGTCCGGCAATACTTGGGAACAACCAGTCATCGGATTAACACAGGACATGTGAATGAGACGGGTAAGAAGTCTACACCACGCCAGCACACGCGCACTCGCCCTTGCCACCTGCTTAACCGTTCTGCCCGGCCTTATTCATGCCCAGGAAGCCGATGAAGAAACCCGACGCCTGCTGGAAGGCATCCAGCACGGTGAGCAGGTGGAAATACAGCTGCCCGATCCGGAAGAACAGCTGCCACTGGACGACCTTCGCAAATTCGCTGAAGTGTTTGGCCGAATCAAGGACGCCTATGTGGAAGAGGTGGACGACCGCCAGCTCCTCGAAAGCGCGATCAAAGGCATGTTATCTGACCTGGACCCGCACTCCACCTATCTGGCCCCGAAAGACTACGAACAGCTCGAAGAGAGCACCTCCGGCGAGTTTGGCGGCCTGGGCATCGAAGTAGGCATGGAAGATGGCTTCGTAAAAGTTATCTCTCCCATCGATGACACCCCTGCTCAGAAGGCCGGTGTACAGGCGGGCGACCTGATCATCAAACTGGGTGACCAGCCGGTGAAAGGCATGTCGCTGGAAGAAGCCGTTAAACTGATGCGCGGCAAGCCAGGAACCGTCCTCACCCTGACCATTATGCGTGAGGGAGAATCAGCGCCGATCGAGATTGATGTGAAACGCGACATCATCAAGGTCACCAGCATCAAATCCCGCATCATCGAGAACGGCTATGGCTACGTCCGCATAACTCAGTTCCAGGCGGATACCGGCACGCAGTTCACCAAGGCACTGGAAGCCTTGGAGAAAGAACATGGCAGCGACCTGGACGGCCTGGTGATTGACCTGCGCAACAACCCCGGCGGCATTCTCCAGGCGGCGGTTGAAGCGGCCGATGCCCTGCTGGATAGCGGCTTGATCGTCTACACGGAAGGCCGCATCCAGAGCTCGCGCCTGCGCTTCAATGCCAAACCCGGAGATGTGATGCCGGATACGCCCATTGTTGTTCTGATTAACGGCGGCTCAGCCTCTGCATCCGAGATTCTTGCGGGCGCGCTTCAGGATCACCAGCGTGCCGTGGTCATGGGCACCCAGTCGTTCGGCAAAGGCAGCGTGCAAACTGTCATCCCCCTGGATGAGACTCACGCCATCAAGATGACCACCGCCCGCTATTACACCCCGGATGGGCGCTCCATCCAGGCCAAGGGGATCAAACCGGATATTGAAGTGAAGCCGGCGCAGCTGACTGAGCTCGACAGTCAGCCGTTCTTTACCGAGGCGGATCTCAGCGGCCACCTTGAGGGGCAGGATGAGGGGCAGCAGGAAGAACCGCAAAAGCAGGAGGACGCACAAAGCACGTCGCCGGCGAACAAGGACTTCCAGCTACGCTCTGCACTGAACCTGCTGAAAGGCATGAGCATTCTCAACAAGCGTAACAAGCCGACACAGGAAAGCGCGGATTGAAAGTTCTAGCAACACTGATTGCCGCCCTTTTGGCCACCTCCCCGGTTGTTGCCGGGGAGCATGAGGGGCAACTCCCGCCCACTATCGCCATCATCATCGATGACATGGGACATAACCTGGTGGAAGGTGAGCGACTGATCGCCCTGGATCAGCCCATCACCCTGGCTTTCCTGCCCTACCGCAGATACACCACCAGACTGGCGGAGTTGGCCCACCAAAAGCACAAGGAAATCATGCTGCATGCGCCAATGGCCAATACCCGTAACATCGGCCTTGGGCCCGGCGGCCTGAACCCGGATATGGACCAGAACAGCATAGCCACTACCTTGCGGCGAGCACTCCAGTCCATTCCCCATGTGCAGGGCGTGAACAACCATATGGGCAGCCTGCTAACTCAACAACTTCAGCCGATGGACTGGGTGATGTCTGAACTCGATCACTACCCGGTCTATTTCGTGGACAGCCGCACCATCGCTTCCTCCATTGCGGGCGAAGTCGCAGCCGCTTACCGCATACCCACCCTCACCCGCGACGTGTTCCTGGATCACGAGCAAACCGAGGAATTCGTGGATCAGCAGTTCGAGCTTCTTATCAAGCGGGCAAAGGAAAACGGCAGCGCCATCGGCATTGGCCATCCTCACAAGGTAACGGTGGACTATCTAGAGAAACGTCTGCCAGAGCTGGACGAGCAGGGAATTGCCGTAGCGACCGTCAGCGGCGTATGGGCCATGAGAAATGGCAACCGGCCAATGTTTGCGGAAGGGGAGAAGCGGGCGATTCGGCCCGCGCTGGCGAAGCAGGAATGAGGCCCGACCTCAATCCCGCACCACAATCCCCTGGGCCTTCATGAATGCCTTTGCTTCGGGAATCGTATGCTGACCGAAGTGAAAGATGGACGCCGCCAGCACGGCATCCGCGCGACCTTCGGTCACACCGTCTGCCAGATGCTGCAGCTCGCCCACTCCCCCTGAAGCAATGACCGGTACCGATACAGCGTCGCTGATGGCACGGGTCAACCCCAGGTCGAATCCGATTTTGGTGCCGTCCCGGTCCATGCTGGTCAGCAGCAACTCGCCGGCACCCATCGCGGTCATCTTGCGAGCCCACTCAACCGCATCCAGCCCTGTCGGCTTGCGCCCACCGTGGGTGAAAATCTCCCACCGGGGCTCCTCTCCTTCACCACTGACACGCTTGGCATCAATGGCGACAACGATACACTGACTGCCAAAACGGTCGGCGGCCTCACGCACGAAGTCCGGATTGAATACCGCCGCAGTATTGATTGACACCTTGTCCGCGCCCGCATTCAGGAGCTTGCGGATGTCCTCAACGGTGCGCACGCCGCCACCCACCGTCAGCGGGATAAACACTTCAGCCGCCATGCGCTCCACAGTTTCATAGGTGGTATCGCGGCTTTCGTGACTGGCGGTGATGTCCAGGAAGGTGATTTCGTCGGCGCCCTGTTCGTTGTACTTGCGGGCCACTTCCACCGGGTCACCGGCATCGCGGATATCGACGAAGTTCACGCCTTTTACAACGCGGCCTTTATCGACATCCAGGCAGGGAATGATGCGTTTTGCCAGAGCCATAATTCGTGTTACCCCTTCAGGCTGTCGCAGAAGGCCTGGGCCTCGGCCACATCCAGGGTGCCTTCATAGATGGCTCGGCCGGTAATCGCACCGAGGATGCCCTTGTCAGCCACGGTAGCAAGGCGCTTGAGATCGTCCATGTTGGTAACGCCGCCAGAAGCGATCACGGGAATGCCGCCTTCTTCCGCCAGTGCCGCGGTGGCTTCCACGTTCACGCCCTGCATCATGCCGTCGCGGCTGATGTCGGTGTAAACAATGGACTCGACACCGTCGTTGGCAAAACGTTTCGCCAGGTCGGTCGCCATGACTTCAGACACTTCCGCCCAGCCGTCAGTGGCAACGCGGCCGTCTTTGGCGTCAAGGCCCACGATAATGTGGCCGGGAAAGCGCTTGCACATCTCGGTGACGAATTCCGGTTCTTTCACCGCCTTGGTACCAATAATGACCCACTGTACGCCGGCTTTCAGATAGGCCTCGATGGTTTCCGCCGAACGAATACCGCCGCCAATCTGGATGGGCAAATCCGGGTATTTGCGAGCGATGGCCTGGACGATTTCGCCGTTGACGGGTTCACCGGCGAAGGCGCCATTCAGGTCCACCAGATGCAGGCGGCGGGCGCCAGCATCCACCCAGCGGGTTGCCATATCAACAGGATCGTCACCGAAAACGGTGGAGTCGTCCATACGGCCCTGGCGCAGTCTTACGCATTTGCCGTCTTTAAGATCTATGGCCGGGATGATCAGCATGTTCCAGTCCAGTTGGTAAAGTTTTTCAGTAACTGCAGCCCCGCCCGAGCGCTTTTTTCAGGGTGGAACTGCACCGCAAAGATGTTGTCTCTCGCCACTGCTGCTGCCAGGTCAACGCCGTAATGGGTACGGCCGGCAATATCCGGGTTGCCCTCGGCTTCAGCGTAGTAGCTGTGCACGAAATAGAAGCGGTCGCCGTCGGGAATATCGTGCCAAAGCGGGTGATCCATGGTCTGGTGCACTTCGTTCCAGCCCATATGAGGCACTTTCAGACGTTCGCCGTTCTCGGTGAGATTGTCACCGAAGAAGCGCACCTCCGACTGGAACAGGTCGATACAATCCACCCAGCCGTTTTCCTCGCTGCGGGACATCAGCGCCTGCATGCCTACGCAAATGCCGAGCAACGGACGGTCAGCGGAGACTTCCCGCACCAACTCATCAATTCCCAGGCGGCGGATTTCCGCCATGCAGTCGCGGATGGCACCCACGCCAGGGAGGATCACCCGGTCCGCGCTGCGGATCTGCTCGGCGTTGTCGGTGACCAGAACACGGGTATCCGGTGCAACGTGCTCCACCGCTTTGCTGACGGAATGAAGGTTACCCATGCCGTAGTCGATAATGGCAACGGTTTTCATGCGAAGAGAAACTTCCTGAATCGTGGTTCTTTTAGTTGAGCCCAGGGCCGCTTACAGCGACCCCTTGGTGGACGGGGTAATACCCGCCATTCGCTCGTCCATTTCAATGGCCGTACGTAGGGCACGACCGAAGGCCTTGAACACGGTTTCGATCTGGTGGTGGGTGTTCTTACCCTTCAGGTTATCAATGTGCAGGGTGACCATGGAGTGGTTCACAAAGCCGTGGAAGAACTCCTCGAACAGGTCGACGTCGAAGCCTCCTACAGCACCACGGGTATAGGGCACATCCATCATCAGGCCGGGACGGCCAGACAGGTCAATCACCACGCGGGACAGTGCTTCGTCCAGCGGCACGTAGGAATGACCGTAACGACGGATGCCCTTCTTGTCGCCAACCGCCTGCTTGAAGGCCTGGCCCAGGGTGATACCAATATCTTCCACCGTGTGGTGGTCATCAATGTGCAGATCGCCCTTCGAGACAATGTTCAGGTCCACCAGCCCGTGACGGGCAATCTGATCCATCATGTGCTCAAGGAAAGGCACGCCCGTGTCGAAGCTGGACTTGCCGGTGCCGTCGAGATCGATCTCGACGGTGATCTGTGTTTCCAGGGTATTTCTTTCTACCCGAGCCTTGCGTTCGGCCATGGGGACTCCAAAGTCATCAGTCGGCACATGCCGGAAAAGTGTCTGCGCGCATTATACCTTTTATGATTCCCCGCGTCCCGCAATGGCCTTTATAGCCTTGATAGCGACGACCATCAGAACGCTTTTTTGAGGTTACTCATGTAGGTATCGACCAGGCTGTTGAACTCGTGCTTGATCACGGGGCTGATGGCCAGTTTCAACAGGCTCGGCAGCGGAACGGTCAACTCGGCGCTGGTCTGGAATTTCACTGAAGTAGTGCTGTCGTCTTTCTTCTTGAGGGTCCAGGAGCCTTTTACCACACCGTTACCCTCGCCTTTCACCGGCTCCCAGGTAATCCTGCCGTTGTCCTTGTCCGCGAAGTATTTGCACGCGTATACAGACTGGATGGCATGCTTGTCCACGCCCACCTTTTCCATTTCCCAGCGATAGGCGTTGTCACCCAAATCCACCAGGTTATGCACCTTGGGAAAATGGCTGGCTGATGCGGGCACGTCCGCCAGCAGCTCGAATACTTCGTCATATCCGGCGGGCAGATCCAGTTCCCGGTTAAGCTCAATAGAGACAGTAATAGCCACTGTTTACTCCTTTTTATCGTTGTAAGACGCGCTTTATATCGTTGTGTAGAAATAAGGTGCCTATTTTGGCTGATCACTAACGTATTGTCATACACTCAGGCTTTTATTTTGTTACCCCTGGGTTATCCTTGGGCTAATCACAAGCCCAGTTACCGGACACGAATTATCGGAAGGACGCCAAAATCATGAAAGCTGTTCGCTATGTGGCTCTTGCCATCGTTGGCCTGCTCATTCTTGCCGTTGCCGCCGTCGCTATCGCGGTCGCCGTTATTGACCCAAACACCTACAAGCCACAGATTGAGAAAGTGGTCGAAAGTAAGACCAATCTGGACCTGATACTGGCCGGGGATATTGGCTGGTCTTTCATCCCACTCGGCCTGGAACTGAACGACGTTGAGGCCACCCTGGAAGACGAACGCCTGGTCAAGCTTGACCAACTGGTGGCTCAGGTCAGCTTCTGGTCCCTGATAACCATGTCGCCCCGGGTGGATACTTTCCTGTTGAGCGGGCTGGACGCCAACCTGTCCGTTGATGCCAACGGCACCGGTAACTGGACCCGCATCATGCCGGAAGGGGAAGAACAGCCGAAGCAGGAAGAACCCGCCGCGCTAGCCGAAACCGCTGAAGAACAGCCAGAGAGCAGCGGCGCCAGCGAGCCCTTGAACTTCAACGTAGAGAGCGTGGAAATCAGCAACGCCCGCGTTCATTACGAAGACAAGGGCACGGGCCAGGCATTTACCCTGGAAGATTTCACCGTAAACGCCAGCGAGATCACCCTGGGTTCAAGCTTCCCATTGGACGTCTCGTTCCGCTTCGCCACCAACCAGCCGCAGTTTGAAGTTCAGGGCGACATCAGTGCCCGCCTGGCCGCCAATGAAGCGTTAAACGAATTTGGCGTGTCCGACCTGGAAGCCATCTTCGACATGAACGGCGAGCCTTTTGGCGGCGAATCCGTTCGCGCCGAAATAGCTGGCTCCCTGGAAGCCAATCTGGAAAACGAAACCGCCACGCTTAATGGCTTTACCGCCAGCCTGGCCGACCTGACGCTCAACACAGACCTGACGGTGAACGGCTTTGGCGACAAGCCGAAACTCGAAGGCAGCCTCAGCATTGACGAATTTTCCCTCAAAGCGCTTCTGGCGGCCCTTGGCCAACCCGCCATCGAAACAGAAGACCCTGACGTCATGAAGGCCGTCGCTTTCTCCACCAACATCGGTGGCCCCGCCGGCACCGTGGAACTCAGCGACCTGACCATCAGCCTGGACGATACCACCTTCCAGGGCAGTGCCAGTTACGCCCTGGCCAACAGCGGTATTGGCCTGGACTTGCAGGGCGACGCGATCAATGCCGACCGCTATCTGCCGCCTGCCAGTGAGGAACAAACCGATGCCGCCGCCGAGGAAGCCCCGCAAGGTGGTGGCGCCCCGGCGGAAGAAGGCGACTTGCTGCCCCTGGACACACTCCGTTCGCTAGCGCTGGATATCAATCTCGGGCTGGGCGAACTGATCGTCAGTAATCTCACCATCAAGGAAATCAAATCGGTGATCACCGCACGCAATGGTGTGCTGGAAGTGCAGGACTTCAGCGGCAAACTGTACGAAGGCTCCTTCGGCGCCAAAGTGACCCTGGATGCCCGTACCGACAATCCGAAGTGGAGCATCGGTTCCAAGGTCAACAACGTACAGACGTTGCCACTGCTGACCGACCTTGCCGAAGTGGACATGCTTGCCGGTGGCGCCAACCTGTCCGTGGACGTGAACACCACAGGCAATCGCATTTCCGCCCTGCGCAGCAACGCCAAAGGCGACATCAACTTCAACCTGGCCGAGGGTGAGTTCACCCGCATGAACCTCACGCGCATGGCGTGCCAGGGCATTGCACTGGCCAACCAGGAAAGCCTCTCTACATCAGACTGGGGCACCAGCACGCCGTTCAACGACATGAAGGGCACCCTCAAGATTGACGGCAACACCCTGAACAACACGGACCTTGTGGCTGCCCTCGCCGGCATGAGACTGGAAGGCGACGGCACGGTGGACCTGGCTGCTTCCGACCTGGATTACGAAGTTGGCCTGCGGATCGTGGGCGAGATCCACCGGGACGAAGCTTGCCGAGTCACCGAATACGTTGAAAACGTGGTGATCCCGGTTGAGTGCCGCGGCGACTTCGCGGAAGACCCGGCCGGCCTCTGCTCCTTCGACGGCTCACGCTTCCGCGACACCCTGAAGACCATTGCCGCCAACGCTGCCAAAGCCAAGGCGCGCGAAAAAGTGGACGAAGCCAAATCCAAAGCGGAAGACAAAGTCTCCGAAAAACTGAAAGAGAAGCTGGGTGAAGAGAGTGGCGAAAAGGTGAAAGACGCCCTCAAGGGCCTGTTCGGTCAATGAACGACGGTTTTGCCCAAAAGCTTCTCGCCTGGTACGACGAAAACGGCAGGCACGACCTGCCCTGGCATCATGACCGGAACCCATACCGCGTGTGGGTTTCGGAAATCATGCTGCAGCAAACCCAGGTGACCACTGTTATTCCCTACTTCGAAGCCTTTATGCAGCGCTTTCCAGACGTGAAAGCGCTCGCTTCTGCACCGGTGGATGACGTTCTCAGCCATTGGTCCGGCCTTGGGTACTACGCACGCGCCCGCAACCTCCAGAAAGCGGCGCAACAGGTGGCCAACGAGCACGGAGGCGAGTTTCCCGGCAATCTGGAACAACTCCAGGCCCTGCCCGGCATTGGCCGCTCCACCGCGGCGGCCATCCTTGCCCAGGCCTTCCAGCAACGGGCAGCCATATTGGACGGCAACGTGAAACGGGTACTGGCCCGCTACCACGCCATCCCCGGCTGGCCGGGTAAAACCGACGTGCTCAACCAACTTTGGGAGCGCGCTGAAGAACACACGCCCGATGCACGCATCCGCGACTACACCCAGGCCATCATGGATCTGGGCGCCATGGTCTGCACCCGCAGCCGTCCAGCGTGCGACAACTGCCCACTACAGAACGGGTGCGACGCCTATGCCAACAACGAAACCAGCCTCTACCCCGGCTCAAAGCCGAAGAAAGCCAAGCCCGAAAAAACCACCTGGATGGTGATACTGGAAGATCACCAAGGTCGCATCCTGCTGGAACGCAGGCCTCCCAGCGGCATCTGGGGCGGCCTCTGGAGCCTTCCGGAACTGGACCCGGCCTACGGCCCGGAAGAACTGTCAGACGCCTGCGAACAGGCCTTCGGCTTCCACTGTGGCGAACCGGAACTTACCAGCGGCTTTCGGCACACCTTCAGCCATTACCACCTTCATATCCAGCCGGCACGGCTCACCGTACAAAGCCCCGCTCACATCAATGATCGGGACAGCTACAAATGGGTCCACCGGGACCAGGCCCTTACCCTCGGCCTGCCGGCCCCCATTCGCACACTGCTGACCGCGCCGGAACAAACCCTCTTGCTTTGATCTGTTATCATCCCAGCAGATTCAGCAACACCACCTCCAAACAGGAGCAGACATGAGCCGCACCGTATTCTGTCGCAAATACCAGGAAGAACTCGAAGGGCTGGACTTCCCCCCCATGCCCGGCAAGAAAGGCGAAGACATCTACGAAAACGTCAGCAAGAAAGCCTGGGAAGAGTGGCAGGCCCAGCAAACCATGCTCATCAACGAAAAACACCTGAGCCTGATGGATCCCAACACCCGCAAGTACCTGCAGGCGCAGATGGAACGCTTCTTCAACAACGAGCCGTTCGACAAGGCTGAGGGCTATGTACCGCCAGAGAAGTAGGCGCACCCAACTTGTGGAAGCGCCTATCAAAATTTTCCCGGAACGGCCTTGACTCAGGCAACCTAAACCGGTTTAATAGCGCCCCGTTGCAGCAGCACCGCAACACGCCCGGATAGCTCAGTCGGTAGAGCAGGGGATTGAAAATCCCCGTGTCGGTGGTTCGATTCCGCCTCCGGGCACCATTAGAATTCAATGACTTAGCCCGCCTTGTGCGGGCTTTGTTGTTTCTGGAATGTTGATTTGTAAGCAATATGTAAGCAAAACTTGGAACTTTCACTTATTTGGGTGAGTGAGACTGAGCGTTTTTTTCTTCTCACGTGACCGTTTCTCCAACGGAACAACAAGATCTGCCTTTGGATTTTGGCGCCAAAAACGAGAAACTTGACGGCGTATCGTCCCCATGTCGCTGGACGAAATACCTCCCTGTTCTTTTCCGTGCATGAAAATCCCCGCCAAGCTATCAAACACCGCTCCGGCAGCCACTTTCACAGGAGAGGCATGGACTAAAAACTCGGGGGGAAATACGTTCTCTCGGATTGGCCCCAATACACCGGAGATCTTTATCTCAAATTCGGTAAGCTCATTCTTAGAGTTAAAAACAGGGGCTACGCCCTCAATAAGGGAAAGCAGCAGTAGGCGGCTCTTCTCAGACTCGTCAATGACGCGCCCACTCGCTTTGTTCTGAACTTGGGCTTTTTCAATTATCCTTAGATTATGGAAGTGAAGAATTGATGACAGCAAAGTGGCCATCTCGCGATCAACTCCACTTTCCTTACATGCACATAAAACAAAAAACAATACCAATGATGCTCGATATTCAGGGTCACCATTTCTATAGACCAAATCTTTTATGGTGGCCAGGGTTTTATCCCAACCTTTTTTGACACTCAATACATACAATAAAACGATAATAGAAATTTTGTCTTTTCTCACCAACTCTCTGGAGGTTATTTGCTCATCCGTAACCTTGGAAAATTCGGCGATCATTTCAATGAAACCCGGGGTCACATGCCCCTGATATATTGGCAATACCTGCAGCACATTTTCTGCAAAAAGATCTGACTTCCCACTTTCTCGGATAAATTCCTTAACCTCATTATTTACTTTCTCAGAAATATCTTTTATCGACCTCGCCGAAAGTGTTGCTCTCAATAAAAACTTTGCAACCAGAAATTCTTGAAAAGACCGATGCGCAAAATAAAAGTAATTTTCAGTTGAGCCTTTCCGTTCGAGAACGCTGCCAATTACCAAATCTCTGACAATACCCTCCCTTGTTTTTCCGGTCTCCTCAACATTAATATCAATTTGGCTTATGTCTTCAAATGTAAAACCATGAACGCCACCTTTCTGCCAGAGCCGCCAAGCTACTTTTTCCAAAAATTCTTTTCTTATCTCGGAAGAAATTTCCTTGCGAGCGTGTTTTTCGTACTCGCGCTCTAAAAACTCTCCAATAAAATAATCATAAAGCTGATAGCGTGAAAAGCTAGAAAGCTCTTCATCGTTGAGAACAGACAAGCTAATAAGCATCTTGGCATGTACTGGACGGGATATAAGCTCTCTAAATCTAGGCTGAAGGAGCTCATTCTTTCTTTTCTTACAAAACTCATCATTAATAAACGGGGCTTCAGATTCAGGCACTGAAGAAACTAAGTGATCCATGTAACTAGTAACAAAGTCAGAAAGCTGTCCCTCATCAAATAATCCAACTTCTATCTTATGCCAGGCACGCATTTGTGCGCTTTTTATCTCTCTATCTCCCGCCTTCTTAATCCCTAATAACACGGACGATTCTTCGTCCTCTGAGGTAAAAGCATTCGGACGACCTAGAATAAGCACCTTAGAACCCGGGACAACAAGCTTGTTAAATTGCTTTATATTGTATTGAAACTCAGAAAAACTCATGGCATGTTTCATCTCATCAAATCCATCTAAAATTATGAAAAGCATGCCTTGTTTGTTTAATGACTCGAAGATCGGAAAACTGTAATTCCTCAATACATATTTCGAAGTAAAATATTTTCCAAGTAAACCCTCCAGATCCTGATGGTGGAATATATCATTTAGTTCAATGTATATTGGAATCCTGTTACCTTCTCCTGACAAATAACTATCAGCATATTTATACGCCAAGTTTTTCGCAAAGCTGGTCTTTCCCATTCCATACCCAGCGAGAATTGCTCTCGGTTCAAATTCCGTACTCAAAGACCATTTCTCTATTTCTTCTTCAACATCAAAGCCACCGATATCTCTTATTGGAACATAATAGTCTTCCAGCCCATCGCTAAAGTTTCCCTTAAGGCTTTCAAGATAGGAACTAAAGTCAACGAGCAAGGAGACGAACTCATCGATAGTAAAATGGCGAACCCATCCTTTTTGCTCAATTGTTGTCTGAACATCAGTGGGCGGCTTTTTCTTAGATACAATTATTAGAATATCGAAATGGGACCTCTCTTGCTCATAGTCAAATATTATTGACAAAACCTGAGACCTATTTAATGCACTATTGTAATTTTTACACTCCACTGCAATTCGATGGGTCTTGTGTAAAGGGTCATAGTCTTCATAATAAACATCGGCTTTTTTGCCACCAAGTCTTTTCTCAACTGTGCAATTCATTTTTTGCGCTGCCTTTAGCAAGGCATACACACGGTCTCTTAGGGCATCTCCTTTTTGTACTGTACTTGGCATAAATTTTCCTTTTTTCTCAAAATGGATTAGTCGTAAGCTCTTTCCTGATAGAAAAGTTCGGGAGTTTGCTTTCAGGTGGCATAAGTACTCGACTGGTAAGCGTTAAAAGTTCCCGTCAGTGTAGCCTAATTTTATAAAGTCCTTACCACCCGTGAGCAACTATCGCTCGTATCAGAAGCCCGGTGCCGGACTAGCTTCGGACTTGTCGATGCACTGCAAATTCAGCAGTAAGCACTGGGTTTTTCCGTACGTTTCCACAGATTAGGTGCGGGTCACTCAGGCTCTTTTCTGAGACAGCCGAACGAATTCGCCAAGCTCGGGATTTCAATGAAGTGAAACCCGACTAGCGGTTTAATGTGCAACGCTCAGGTCTTCCCCACTTCCAGCCAGCTAAAATGGGGAACTTGGGTTTATGTGTAGTAGCGTTGAGTACCTCAAGGCTCTAAGAATCCGTTAGTCACTGGTTCGAATCCGGCAGTGCTGACTATTAGATTCGATGATTTAGGCCGCAATACGTGGACTTTGTTGTTTTTTTTCATCCCGATTTGAAAACATTATTAAATAGATTTATAGGAATCTGATCTTTTTCACCGGTGGAGTTTCTGCAGCGACTTTTCGATGACTACATTAGGAAGCCGTACCAGGAATACAGTTCAGCGGTGCCTTCGTCGGTGTAGACCCTGATCTTGACCCATTTAGCCGGGTCTTCAGGGTAGTTCACATTGATCACACTGAACTCGGTGCCAGCTTTGGCAAAGAAGCAGTGACCCTGTTCAACCAGGTAACCCATGCCTCGGGCATCATTGCGCTTCTTCGCTTCGTTGGCCTGTTCCAGGTACGTAAGCTTCGTACAGACTGGGGTTCTGTTGATCATGACATCGGCCTGAGCAATCATAGGCAGCGAGAAAAGAGCAATAGTAGGTAACAGTTTTGATGAGAACTTCAGCATATTACTTCCCCCTTCCATTGGTGGCTGTATAAGCGCTTACTAACTATAGACTGTAGCCTAGCCTTGCGGGTCCTTCCCGCCCGAAATTCCTTACCGCGGGGGACGCTGAGCGCGGTTTGTGGGCATCTTCAAACTTTCCCTGGCTCCACAACTTCAGGGATTAAACACCGGGGTAGTTCAGTTCGGTTCGCATGTTCGGTACCCCTAAAGGGGGGGTACACCGAACGAACAATGCGAGATACCGAACCACCGAACCGAACAAAAAACACACCCGGTGCAAAAACCCTTGGGGCACAAGGGATTCCGGTTGTTCGCTTTTCCGAACTATCGAACCGAACTATTCCGAACTTTCAGGCGGGGGAAAATGATAGTTCGGTAGGGTTTCCGAACTATCAGAGGGGTGTTTTAACTTAGAATTGGGTCTTTCCGGTGAATCTTTATCTCTTTGCCTTCCTTGACCACGGTGACTAAATCCTGAACCTCAAAATGCTTTCTGGCTTCCGATACACGTGCGGCGCTTATTCCCTGACTACCACACCGTTCAACCAATGCTTTGTTGTCCAGGAAATCACCACCGGCGTCATCCATTGCCTGAACCAGGATTTCCCAGATTTCCTTTTGCTGTTTGCTCATCGGTGGTTCGGGATCATCAACGAACTCATCAGCCTTAACCACTACCGCACTGCTTCCGGTTTCGCCAAGGTCCATACTGTGAAGCCTCATTAAAACCGGTTCGGGCAATTCTGCGTCCTTCATTTTTGTCGCCTGTAATGCAATGGTCCCGCCAGCCTTCGCTTCAACCCGGTGCTCAATATCAACGGCCCCCTTCAATGCGCTTGCACCACGGGCGCGGTCTTTATTCCCCTGCCCCGTATGGTGAACGATCAGAACCGTGGTTTGCAGTTCATACTTCAGCCGGTCCATATGCTGAACGAACAACCCCATATCTTTGTTGCTGTTCTCATCAAGGCCACCGAAATTTCTCGCCAGGGTATCAACCACAATCAAAGCCGGCACCCCATGTTGTTCGACTTTCGCCTTGATTCCCCTCATTACCTGTTTCACGGCTTCCCATTCTGTGAGCGGTGCAGCAGTGGTGCTAACGTGAATGCTTCCGAGCTCCACCCCTCTATACCTACACCAGGCACCAAGCCTACGACCTATACCTGCGTGCCCTTCACCGGCGATATAGAAAACTGGCCCCTGCTTCACCGGGAAACCCTGCCAAGCCTCACCGGTGGCTATACAGCAGGCCACATCCAGTGCAATGAATGACTTCCCCACTCCGGGTTCACCGAACAGGATCACCATTGCATTAGCCTCAATATACCTTTCTACCAGCCACTGAACGGGCGTGATATTGGCTATCAACTCAGCACCCGAAATAAAGCTGAAACCACGGCGAACCGGTACCCGCTCTTTTCGTTCAAGCTGTGGCAATTCATCAAACAGGTTTACCACTTCCTGCCAATCCGCCAGCACTTTTGCCAGGGTGTATTTCCACAACCACTGCTTTGCTGATTCCGGGTTGCCTCCCCGCCGATCCAGTGCCGCACTTGCCAGAAAATATTCTTTATCGGTCAGCACTGCCAGAATTGACTCTTTGTTCACCCCAGCACTTACCATTTCCTCACAAACCGCCAGCAGTGCAGTAGAACGATCAGCCCTCCCCGCTGAATCGGTGAATTTATCCAACCCTTCACCGTCCCTGACCAGGACTTTCCAGCTTTCCCCTATTGGAATATCATCCAATGACACCAACGGTGCTTCAGGGTCCCAATCCAGATCCCCAACGGTGTGACTGGCGTCATTGCTGGCGGATTGTCCGAACCAATCCGAATACAGCGCTTTGAGGGCGGCACCGCCAGCCTTAACGGTGCCCAACCCTTCCACCACGTCTGCCGTTATCGTGAAAAACCGGCCTTTCTGGTACATTTCCCGGCCTGCTTTGTTGTCGCAGTGACCATCACCGGGTAACTCCCCTTTACAGATAATGTGCAGCCCTCTGCCGGACGGTGATTTCTCGGTGAATGACTGCAATTCATCCACCGCCCGCCTAGCGTCATCCCGCAGGTTCCCGGACTCATCAAAGCAGTTATCCAGGTCTACCCCTACGAAGGGGTCATCAGCGGTGAAAACGAACCCTACACCGGTGTAGCCGTCCATCAGGTAGGCTTCACACGCATCATCAAAGGTGCCCCAGTGTTCCGGGTTCCCCGTGCTGGCCTTCCTTCCGGTTTTCGGGTTGTGCGGGATCTTGGTCACTTTCACCGTTCCATCCCGCTTTTTCTTTTCCACGGCTTTCCAGACTACCCATTGCGGGTATTGCTGTAGTTCCTCCGGCACCGTTTCCAGGTTAGGGGGTATCAACCCCGGTGGCATGTGCGGGGCTATTTGTTCAGTGCTCGCTGAAGACATCGGGCACCCTCCGTATCATTTTCACGCTGACAGATTCACCCGATGACTTTTCAGCCAGTGAGGTGAACATTTCGGCCATTTTTTCAAATGGTATGGTTTTATCACCGTCTTTTGTGGGCAGGGTTTTCCGGTAGGGCTTCATTGCCTCGGACAACAACCAGTGAAGTTCAGCGAAAATATGAGACTCCAAGTCATATATGGGCTGGCCCCTCCTGTGTGCCTGCTTTAACGCTGTAGCATGATCAATGCCCACTAGGTACGGGTCTATAATCCACCGTCCCCGATTATCTCTTAGCATCAGAAATGGGATCTCAAACACCGAGGGCAGAAATTCCCGTAGATCCATCTTTCGGATTTCAAACGGTGCATCAATTTGGACTGATTGCATGACACCCCCTTACGCTTGCTGGCTTTCGGTGGTGTTTTGCGACTGAGCCACCAGCCGTTCAACGGCGTCATCAGGCCAGGCAAGAAAGCGATTCGGGAGTTTTGTAGGGCGGATACCCATGTAAGAACCGGTGCGGCATAGTGCAGACCGGATAGTGTTGGGCTTAACGTGCAGTTTTTCGGCGAGTTGTTCTGTAGTCAGCATGACTATGGCTCCTTAGATTGCGTTGCATTCAACGGGAGCCACGATAACGGCGGGGATTACTTGTCTTGGGACAAAAGAGTGTTAGCACCCATTCGGTTTATCTCTGTCCGCTCTTTTTCTGAGTCGCTCAATGCCTTGTTCAGTATCAGGTGTCGCGCCCTTACTGACCCAACTGGCAGGCCATGGGATCACACCGTCATCAGGCATAAGAAAAGGAAAGCTGGGCTCTTGGGTTTCAGCATCATAGGCCACCGCGCGGGCTGCTTCACGGACTGGCACCGGCTCTGATCTATTCTGCTCACCCTCCATTAAGAAACGATAGGCATGAACCAGATTAACTAGGTAATTGATAACATCTTTATCTTTGCGTCCCTCTTTTCGCTGACCGTGACCACGTTTTTGCTGAAAGAAAAACAAAGACAGGATCAATTTCTGCGTAATCTCTCCGCAACGGTAAATCCGTGGTTCCAGATTCAGTGCCTGCCAGGCATGACGCCAATTTTCGGGCTCATAGACTAGTTCTACTTCTGACAATTCAAGAACCACCCCTTTCTCTGGGGATAGCTCGATATTGGTTGCCGTAAATCGACGGTCAGAAATCTGATCATCTAGCACACGGTTTTCAAGCAAACCGTATAAAGCATCATCGGCAGGAATCAGCACCCGCAAAGTCTCACGGGTGTACTTGTTGTCAATCGTGAATAGGACTAGGTTCACACCCATCCCTTTTACCCCCGCATCCCTTCCAGGCGGCTCACCGCTGTTTCCATCAGGTCTGTTACCCGCCGGTGTGCTTCCAGGGCTTCCCGCAAATCCGCCAGCGAGTCGGACGCATACAGCGGGTCATTCTTCATTTCTTCCTGAATGTCACTATCTGTCTGCATCATCACGGTAAAGGCACCGAGTCTGCCTGACTGAGTATCCTGCAATGACTGTTCAAACTGTCGGGCTTCCTGTTCGGTGATAACATCGGCTTTGTTGCTCTGCATCATGATTTGCTTCTCCCATTGTTCCCGGCTGGCGGGTTTACTGTTTAACGGCTCTCAGGCGCTGGCCTGCCACCGGTGGTTCAAACTTGATTCCGGCCTGTTCCAGAACCCAACTTTCGATTTTCGTGTGCCACTGCTTAAGCAGGTCTAGCGGTCGCTGGCGGTAGTGCTTTTCAACGGTGGCGCTAGGCTTGTGCCCTTGGATTTGTGCGACGATCCCGGCAGGCACTTCCACCCACTCCGACAAAGTGCCGAATGACCGCCTCAAACCGTGGAGGGTCAGCCCTTCGATACCGGCCACTTTCAAGGCGCGGGTATGCTGAGCCCGTGGCTCTACAAGGTGCCCGCTTTTAGCGGTGGGACTGGAAAATACCCACTCATTCCGGCGCGGTAGTGAGTCGATCAGATAGGCAACATACGGGGTCAGGGGTATTACCCGCTCTCCTTCCACCTTGTCACGAATTGCGAGGCTTTCCCACCGGGTATCAACGTCTGACCATTGCAGGGTGGACAACTCTCCCCGCCTGGCACCGGTGAGCAACAGAATTTGCAGGTACGCGGCAATGACCGGATTGTGGATTTGCTGGACAGCGGCGAACCAGGCGGGCAACTGTTCCCGTTGCAGGCAATCCGCCTTTACACCTTTCCGGGGTAGGGTTTGTTTCGCCAGCCGGTTTGAACAGGCGTCAGGGCGTGCCAGCCCCTGAAAGCGGGGTTGATCTTCGCACCAGTGGAGGAATGCCCGCAGCAGGGCAAACGCTAACCGGGCTTGTGTGGGGCGGTCCTTTGCTTCCTTCTGCAACCATGGCCCCACGGTGTGACTGTCTATATCCGCCAGCTTCACCGGTAGGAGTGGGGTCAGAACACCGGGTTGTGTCTTGCCCTTTCCACGTTTGCGAGGTTCGCCACCCGCCTTGCTGATTTTAAGGTGGTCTTTCAGATGATGCTCACCCCAGCGAGGCTTCCGGGCTTCAATGTATTCTGACCAGGCATCACCCACGGTGGCATCAGCCCGCTTTGATTCCTTCTGAGCTTCCCTGACTTCCGCCAGCCGCTGTTTCTTTTCCAGGCGGGGATCAATGCCTTGGTCGATCAGCGTGCCGACTCTACGGGCTTCCGCGCGGGCCTCGTCTATCCCCCAGGTCCTCACGTCACCAATGGTGATTCTTAGGGCTTTGCCGTCTACCCGTCCCTGATAGATAAATGCTTTGCTTTTGGCGGTGGCGCGAATGCCCAGCCCCGGCACCGTGGAATCCCATAGAAAGGCTTGCTTCCCATCGGCCCCGGCCTTGAATCCATCCACCCTGCCTGCTGTCAGGTTTACTTTCACCCCTGTCACTCCTCGAAAACTTGTAAGCGCTGTGTAAGCAATATGTAAGCACTTTTCGAGAATACGGGTAAGTTTCGATCAACACAATAGGGAGAGGAAAAGTCAACTAATAGTTGATAATAAAAGGTTTTGTTGTATTTTCGGGATAGTCAATCAACACCGGAAAATTTTGATTTTTAGGGATTGAAAATCCCCGTGTCGGTGGTTCGATTCCGCCTCCGGGCACCATTAAGAATTCTGACGAAGCCCGCCATTGTGCGGGCTTTGTTGTTTCTGGAAGCCACGAGCTTATCCACCCCCTCTGCTACCCGGGAGTTGCCCCAGAGCACTCTTCAAATCCTCGCCATTACATATGTCGGCCGCTTATGGTCTTTAATGCACTCAATCAATTATTCGTCTACCATGACAGCAAATTATCAGGCGCGTTAAAGCGCCGACTAGAACAGCGCAGAACCCAAACTTACAAATTAAACGCTTATGATTAGTGACGAAAACTCAAAATTCCTAGATAGATTCAAAGAGGAATGCAAGTCAAAATCATCAGATGAAATTGTTCAGCGACACTTGATCGACGGGTCGAGCTACTTCTTTAATGAACTTTACACTACTGACGATGAGTTTCATTTTAAAAAATCCATAGCAGACAGCTTGGGCGTCCATATTAGAGACATTGTGTTAGTCGGATCGGGTAAATTGGGTTTCAGCATAAAGCCAGAAAAGGCGGACCTCAGGCTCTATCTCTTCAAAAAATTTGACTACGAATTTTCTATTAATGATAACAATAAAAAATCTGATCTAGACGTAGCGATAGTTTCTGGTCGACTATTTGACGACCAATTGATTAAGCTCTACCAGCACACGGATTGCTATTTAGATTCAGTAATAAGCTCCGGCGCTCGAAATCAGATAGCCAAATATATTCTAAAAGGCTGGATTCAACCGAATACTTTACCAAAAGACTATAAAATTTCTCAAAACATCGAAGACACGCAAAGCCTTCTATCACAAAAGTACAAGCGAGAAGTTAACATTGGGATCTATAAATCCTGGTTTTATTTTGAAAAATATCATCAAAGAAACATACATACACTTTCATTAAACCTATTGGCGCATTCAGAATGAGCATACTCGAGAGCGTACCATCGACAAACGTTAAGATCATAGAGCTATACAACAAGATAGACTCTGGATCGCTCGTAATAAATCCAGCTTTTCAAAGAAAGCTAGTATGGAAAAAGCAACACAAATACCATTTCATTGAAACCATACTTAAAAACTACCCCTTTCCAGAGGTATATATCGCAAGCTCTGAGATGGACGTAAGTAGCATAAAATCATCAGAGGTCGTTGTTGATGGACAGCAAAGGCTTTCAACAATAGTTGATTATATTAGAGGCCAAGGTGACTTTAGCAACCAGAACAGAATTAGAAGCTTTTCTAGCCTTAGCACTGAGGAGAAAAAATACTTCCTGAATTATTTTGTATCTGTGAGGGACTTAAAGGACACTTCACCAGAGGTCATAAAAGACATATTCAAGAGAATCAACAACACTGAGTATTCCTTGAATGCAATTGAAAAAATTAATGCACAGTATGGTGATAGTGAATTTATAATTTATTGCAAACAGCTAGTTGATAACGAATACAATCCAACGCCGGAGGAAACAGAGGCTCTTATCCCAGCGAGTGACAGAGAGCTGATATTCAACTTCTTCAATGAACATGAAGTATTTTCAGAAACAGACGTAAGAAGAATGAATAATCTTCAGTTCGCAATGACCCTTGTCGCAACTCTCTTAGAATCAGAATATTTCACAAGAAACGATAAAGTCATCAACTATATTGAAAAATATAATAATGAATTTGAGCTAAAGGACCAAGTAACAACGGCATTGGTGAAGTCAATAGCCTCGTACAAGGAGCTCAAAATTGAAAAAGAAAGTTACTGGTTTTCAAAATCAAATACTTTCACCCTTATCATAGAACTTTCCAAGCACAATAAAGATAAAATAGACAAGAACACACTCAAGAGACACCTTGACCTTGTTGAAGAAAACAGTAAGAAATATTTTTCAAATATAGAAATTGAGTCAATCCCTAGTGACCAAGTTCGATACTTTGAATACGCAAAAGAAGCAGTCAATGCTAGGAAAGCCAGGGTCTCACGAGGAGAGTTTGTTGGAAATTTAATTGAACAATCAAAGCCCTAAGGTATACAAACAGCCTCAAACCTAATAGGAAAGCTTTGCAGCCGGAAAGGAATGGTTGCCGATTTTAAGTGGACGGTCTTCATCCTAACCACAACCATTCCTTACTTCACTTTATCTGCCAATTGAAGCACTAACTAAAAGCGCCTTCTCTAATAGAATCTGCATCCAAGAACCTATTATATTCATATGGTAAAATGGACATTAGCGAATCTGCAGTAATTGTTCCCAAGTCGTAGGTTAAGTCAAGCTGCTGAAGATAGGAAACAAATCTTCGTATATTTCCCCCTCGCGTTTGCGAAGTAGACCCCACCTTGAATGTTCCTCTGCTAGAATCGAAATAAATTCTGTGTGCAGCCTCGATAACCCCGCGGCAAGACATAAAATATTGTCTGGCAGCGAGTTGCTCTATCAACTCTCCACGGGCACTCGGTTTCTTGCTAAGCATGAAACGTGCGCTCTCTCTATGATTGGCCACGAGCATCCACGTCGTGTATAGAGCATGCCTGGGGCGATGATTCCAGTTTGGACTAAGCACGTAATTGTAAGGCTTTTTCGGTTTTCTCTTGCCCTTTGAATCTAATGGACAGAGCTGATCAAACCAGCAAAGAGCAAGCCAAGTCCAGAAACCACTATCTCCAAGTAGTTGCTGAGAGCGCACTTGTTTCAACAGGTCTACAAGATAGACTCCCATGTCGTACCGGGTTGCAAACTCTGCCAGGTGATTCACCGTCAATTCGATGTCCAAAGGCTCTGAAGTTCGATCATCAGTAAGAATCCCTAAAGGAAGAGTCAAACCGCCATCATTTGACAAACCACTGATATAGTTTTCAAAGGCCTCAATACCCCTTTCGTTCAGGCGTCGCACTTCAACCATGGGACTGCTCCTCCATTCGCGAGATCAGGTGGTCGCAAAGATGATGTCGATTGCTAAATTCAGCCACTACCTCATTGATCCAGCCAACAATAATGTGAGGATCTTCATCATCAGGTTGCTCCTCGGGAGCGATTTTGTTCGCAAATCGCAGCCAATCGGCCTGCCAACCCTCTTCTTCATCTAGCTCGTCATTTATGCAAACGAAGAGCAATACTTCACGAAAAGCTGCAGGCAGAATCAGAGCCTGAAAGAAAGGATTTCCTAGGAGTTGGCTCTTGGCCTCGGGAATCCTGCTGTTGATACAGAGTACTGGCTTTTCATCCTCAAAAGCCATTTTCCAGGTCAGATTGCCCATATCTGGAGCACTTCTGAAAATCATCAGAGATTCGTTCTTCTCATCCTCCTCAGCTCTTGGGGATATGCCTTCCGCAGATGCTATTAGCCTTCCGATGTGCTCCGAATTATCCACCACCTTGACCCGGAATAGCGTCGGACCGGAGAGATCGATCTGGTCTAGCTTCATTTCATCTGGAGGAATTGGCGCAGCTACAGTGCCAAACTCAAACCTCTGTGAAGTGTTGCGATGGTATGCTTCCACATACACATCAGCTTCAGGTGAAAGGTTTGAGTTGTCCAGCTTCAGGTTAACCCTGAATTCCGGCACCTCCCTGTCCTCCAAGAGCTCGATCTGAACTTCTGATCTCTTGATCTGCCGCCGACCAGTGTGGTTTATGTGCCTGGTTATCTGCATTTATTCTTCCTCCACTACCACGGCGTTCAGCTTCACCTTCAGATCCCTGTGAGGATCAAAGCCAGTGATCTCAACGTCAAACTCCGGGCCGGTCACTTCAACTTCAAACCTATTATCTCTTGCCTCTAATACCTGTACACAATCCGATTTGTCCTCGATTTTTACGTTATTTCGTTTAGCAAAATCAAAATCAAGCTTGTTATATTTCTTGAAGGGATTGCCAGCAACTGTGTCATAAGCCGCAGTCACTATAAACGTCATGGGGTAATCAGCATGTGCAGCACCTCCGGCAGGACGAATTGCAAAACCATCTGCAGTCGTCTCGATCCTGGCAACTTTAGGTACTGGTGCAGGGATATTTTCTGGAGGCTCAGGCGGATTCACATCCGGCTTCCGATCTTTTTTCTTTGGGGTAGTCGCTCCCTCTGTAAAAAAGAATTTGGCTAACGCTTTTTCGTCCTCTTCCTCCTCAGCCTGTATCAACATGTCATAAAAGTTGATTACCGCATTTTTAATGACCTTAAGCTGCTTTTCCGGAGCAACATAATTTGTTCGAAGCTTTTCCGCATTGAATATCCATTTAGTGTGAGCGGGATTTTCTGCATCCCCCAGAAACGCAGATATAGTCTCATCATCGGCAATCATCGCTCCGAATGCTTTTCGGTCTCCAAATTTTGACTCAGCAGGTAACGTCAGGCCACCACGAACATACAGATCGACACCCTTTTCAAGGTCTCCTGGACGCTTGAGGAACACAAAGAACTGGGTATGAAGCTTTTGCTTCTCAGGTTTCTTTCTAATGGTTAAAGGGAGCCTGACCCCCACCAGGTCACCTTGCGCGAAGCGAGCCCTGATCGCTTCCAGCTCAGTTTCGTCAAAATCATCTTCATCGAGGCGGGTATCCTCAGCCCATGATTCTCTCAAAGACACGAACCGGTCAGAACCAATGCAGGCATTTACCTCTTCAATGAAATCAAACAGGGCATCGATATCTTTCAGCTTTTTCCCCTCGGCGTGTTCATGTGCCAGCTCGCGAATGTTGTGCGCTGTAAGCTCCACCTCCCCAAACTCGAGGACTAGCTGGCCTGTCAGTATCGGATAGAAGTAATTCTCTATCGCCACCCCAATCATTTTATCCGGCCGAAGACCCTCGAAAGGAAAAGGAATGACAATCGACAGTCCGGGTTCACGCTGACGAGAAATTCCAAACTGATTAGTGAAGCTGTCGACAAATTGCGTTGTTCTAAGTGGGACAGGGGTCTTCTGAAATATCTCGCCCTCTCCTTCCATATCGCAGAAATAGGCGTGAGCGGGATACTCTTTGCCTTCGTAGGTGTGAAGATCAAGAACTGTCTGCCCCATCAGATAGCGCTCAGACTCACCATTCCTGACGGTTAACCCAAAAAATACCCCCAACATTGAGGAGCTTGAATAAACCAGCTTCCCCAACCCCCATCGGCCCCGGCTTGTCCCGGTTTTATGTGACTTCCCGTGGCGTCGCCAGAAGTCACTGAAATTGTCGTTATCCTTGACATCAGTTCCTCCGGTAAGCCCCTTGGTACCAAAATCTTCAATCACCAAGGCTGATGGCACGCTGAAATCAACTGCCTGAACATCACGGCCTGCAGCTTCAGCGTGTTCAAGCTGTCCTGAGAAAAGTTCTTCTACGAAAGAGGACTCCAACCGGCTTCCATCTATATAACTGAAGCGAACATGCGTGACTTCTCCGGGAAGAGTAGCATCCAGAGAGTTCTGAATGGATTCCCTTACTATGGTGTCAGAAAGCTCGACCTCATCATTTCGGAACTGATCGCGCTGAGTGACGCCACTCTCCACGTAACAGTCTAGCTGCGGGATAAACTGCCAGGCCATTTTTGCCTCCCATCGGTAATGCTCTTAGTCGAGCTTGAAATCAGACTTCTTTGAAGCCCCTCCTGCGGCGAACCTCGCTTTGGCATCCTTCAATTCACGCTCCAGCGTTCTGAACATTTTCTCCACATCTCTTTCAGTGTAGGAGTAGTTACTTTTATTCGAAAGATTACCCAACAATCTCATTGTCTTAACAAGATTGTTCACCCTTGATTCTGCCAATCTTACAAACTTTTCTCTCGATGTTTCTCCCATAAAGCCACCCTGAAAACGTACATATTAGAAATGTACGCAATATCTCAGTTGAGAGTCAACAATATATTAGGATTTTAGCGTGACTGACGACAAGTCAATGCACTAGGAGAGAACATCAAGGGAACTGAGCAGATACAGCGACGACGTAGAAGTCCTACGGAGCGTAATAGCTCGATAGAAAACTCGAGGAGACGTGGGCCGGCAAGCCAGAGAGCCTATTGCTATTTCAGGATGTCGTAGACAACGTCAGCGATCTTATTAGCCAGCAATGGCGGAACAGCGTTACCCACCTGAACATACTGCTGGGTTTTATTGCCTTCAAAATAGTAGTTGTCCGGGAACGTCTGAATGCGGGCAGCCTCCCGAACCGTAAGGCTTCGACACTGTACTGGGTCGTAGTGAATGAAGTAGTGCCCATCCTTGGCGATATGGCTTGTCACCGTGCTGGGGATGCGGTCTCTTGCCTGCACCTTGAACCGATCCGAAAAGTGCCCGGACTTCCAGTTCTTGTGCTTAGGAATCAAATCGTCCGGATAATCCCTTGAGGTTGGCGACAGCCCTTTACTCAGTTCCGCAAAACTGCTGGCAAACAAATACCGGAAAATGTCCGTAGGCATATGGCTTCGTGCATAGTGATTGAGACACCCACCAATCTTTTTGTCAAAGAACCACTTCTTTAAATCAGGCGGCAGCATCTCTCCTACGTGCGCTCCATCACTATCCGGTACGAAATTTCCTCCCTGCGATACCAGACAACTACTCACCGCCCACAGCGGGCTGCCGTCGGGCAATTCGAACCCCAAACCTCCGAGCAGCTCCCGAACAGATTTTGCCGCATGCAGAAGATTTTCGTGCCACTTTTCCGCAGTATTACCAATCTTTGTCACTCCGCTCCTCAATGGAGGCAGATCCCCAATAACGTCTGAGGTAGTCAACGTGGAGTGGATATCCCGCTGAAGAATGCGTGGTTGACGATTTCCCAGTACGCCTTTGCGTACCCCCAACAGAATCACTCGGTGACGCGTTTGGGGAATACCGAACTCCTCGGCCTTGATAAGATAACTCGAGTTGGACGGGTAGGCTCTATCCCCCAGCGCATCAGAATCAGGCAACGGAGTCGTCAGAGAATATATTTCGTAGTCCTCTCCCGAGGAATCACCCAGGCTTTTTGCAGGATTCTTAAGGTCCTTGAGAATCGAATCGAAAATCCGATTACCATGAACCTTTGCAGTCAAAATGCCACGCACGTTTTCCATGACAAAAACATCAGGCTCGACTTCTTTCAATACCTTGAGATACTCCTTGTAGAGAAAGTGTCGCTCGTCGTTTTCAGGCTGATAGCCTTCGATACCTCTATTACGAGCTCGCCCAACTACCGAATACGCCTGGCACGGAGGACCACCGATAACTATCCACTTCCCGGTATGTTGCTTCTTAACAGACCTGATACGATCAAAGATGGTGTTGTGATCTTTAGTTCCCAACCCCCGGGGAGCCCCAAGAGTCTCCTCTATGGCTGCTTCGCTTTGCGGTCTGAACTGATTAAAAAGGTCCTCTCGCTGCGCTGGGTCGCCCCCCTTGACGTAATCGTAGTATTGGGACGGAACTTCACCTTTTTCAAACTGACGAAAGAAAGCTCGTAACGTAAGAGTTCGGTGAGCACTTGCTTCTTTTTCAACAGAAGCCACCAGCTTGAAAGGCCGCTTTCCGGCCTCATCTTCATATGAAGAGAAACCTTCGCCCAAACCGCCAGGGCCGGCGAACAGATCAACGATATGTACCTTGTCACTCATATCTGGCGGAGGGCCCCTGCAAAAAGGTAGTAGGATACCAGTAACACCCTATAAAACCAGGTCTAAGATGAGCGATGTTGTCGATTCCCAGACCCGGTCCCGAATGATGTCCGGGATCAAGGGAAAAAATACGAAGCCCGAACTGACCATACGGTCGGCTCTCCATAGAATAGGGTTCCGCTTTCGCCTGCATAGGAAAGACCTCCCTGGCCGACCAGACGTCATTCTTCCCCGTTATCGAGCAGTCATCCTGATCAACGGTTGCTTCTGGCACGGACACATGTGTTCGCTTTTTAAATGGCCAAAAACCCGAGAAGATTTTTGGAGGGAAAAAATTCTTGGTAATGTAAAGCGTGACCAACGTAACCAGTCCATGCTTATCGAGAAACACTGGCGGGTGTGCGTAATCTGGGAATGCGCACTTCGTTCTCAGCCGCCAGAAAAGATCGAAAAATTAATGAAACAGCTCGCCGAGTGGATCGAAGGAGAGGGAGAGCTTGTTGAGTTTCCGGAGCCCAGCCAAAATAGCCAGAAGTAACTCAGGTGTCTAACCAGCGGTTATGGAGGCAAAATGTCGTGCCTTGGTTTCCACCCACACTCTAAGAGTCTTTCGTAAACTATCGGGTATTGCGCCTGTAATGAATCTCCTGCATTGCGGGTAGAATGATTTCCGTTGAACAAACGATTAAGGATATATTCCGTGACGCTCTACACCGACACCCCAATGGGAAAGGCTGTACTGGAACTGGTAGAAAACCTCTCATATCTCTTGGCTGAGAAAGGAAACCCTCCCGGGACTTGTCGAGCCTATATTTTCGGCGGCTGCGCTTTGCATTTACACACCAAGGCTCGGGGCAGTAGTGACTTGGACGTTGAGTTGGAAGCCGCCAAGAAGGTTTCAATCGGGGAGCTCGTTCTGGAGCTGGACGACATCTTCTATGACGACCCAGATACCGGCCCGTCTTCAATTGTCTTGGACGAAACCTTCAATCCGACACTGGCCCCGCTGCACGAGCTCTACCAGGAAGAAGCCATTCGATTGAACCCAAACGAGGACAGCTCGCCGCTCGAAGTCTATGTTGTACAGAAAGTGGACTTAGCTATTTCCAAGCTTGGCCGATATGGGGACCAAGACATCGACGATATCCATACCCTTTTTTCCCATGGCCTTGATATTGAGGAATTCAGGAAGCGAGCCCTCGAAGCCTCAAAATACTATGTCGGTAATGTCAGCACTTTGACAAGCCATATTGAGCACGTTATAAACACCTTCAAACCCTGATGTTTTTTGATCGATCATGAGCGCATTCTTGGAACTCTCCAAAAAAGGCTTATCTGATGCTAAGCCCCAAGAGGTGGTTCAAACTGCCTTGGAGCTTTGGCACAAGAGTTATTTGCCATCGTTGACCGGGCTTTCCGTTGAGAACAAGCGCGTTGCCGGCTACCTGCTTGATCGGCTTTCACGCTTCAACTGCCTATCAGCCGAACAGAAAGCCAAACTCCAGGAAGTTGCTTATTCAGCCAGAGCTGATGTCCCCCATCGGGAGAGCCAGTTGAAGGTTGATTCCCTCGCCAAACAATGGGGCCTGGACTATGACTTGCGCCCATTCATGAAGGATTTACTTCCGCTCCAAACCAGGCATTTCAAACGTAATTTCGCGAAGCACAACGATGAGGCAGCCTGATTACACATGGTTGTCTACTTTTGGTCTAAGGGCTTATAAGCCCGATACCCCTGCCCATTAGCCCCCTTCTTCACCGTAAAATACTCAGACCTCTCTACCAGCAGGTCAGAGAACTTCTTTGCACCATAGGTTCTCGGGTCAAAATCCGGGCGTGTGCGTTTGAGGAATGAACCCGCGGCGGAGAAGGTTGCCCAGCCCTGATCGTCCTGGGTTTGTTCCCAGGCCCGTTTTAGCAGTGCCACTTCCTCGGGGAGCTTTTCCTGTTTCTTCCTCGGGGTTTCGGATTTGGCGGGCTCATCGGGCGCAATTTCTTCCGGGTACTCCAGGTTCTCGGTAAACAGGAAATCGTCACAGGCGCTTCTGAATGAGACCGGTGTCTTTTTCTCGCCGAATCCGAATACGTATATCTCGGATTCCCTGAGCCGGGAGGCCAGTTTGGTGAAGTCGCTGTCGCTGGAAACCAGAGCGAACGCGTCAAACTTGGAGGAGTAAAGTAGGTCCATCGCATCAATAATCATCGATGCATCAGTGGCGTTCTTGCCTTTGGTATAGGCGAATTGCTGGATGGGCTGGATCGCCAATTCGTTCAGAACGGTTTTCCAGTTTTTGAGGCTGTCGATGGACCAGTCACCATACGCCCGCTTTACAACCACGTGGCCATGGGAAGACAGCTCTTCGATAATCAGCGGCAGCTTGGTCAACTGGGCGTTATCGGCGTCGATCAGAACGGCGATTTTCTTGTGCTGCTCAAGGTCCTTCAATGCGGCTCTTCCTTTGTTGTTGGCACACACAAGAAGAGTATCAGTTAGCAGCTTCCAAGGGCATGTATCTCCTAATCCAACAGACCTTTGAGCCGAACATACCTCCTTCGGCTCATGCCAACCGAAGACTTCCGCAAACCAACCCTTCAGGCAGCCTTGCGGAAGTCCTCGATTCGTACCGCTTTATCCCGCTTACGCTTGTACTTGCTCTTATCTTCCACCACCCGCATCTGGTACTTCGGGGTTTTCAGGTCACGCTGGACCGCGCTGTGTTGTGTGGGCTTTGCCCTCTTCTTTGCCATATCGGATCGCTCCCAGGTTGGCTGATTGTCAGTTGGAGGATAATACCATCTCGCCAGGCGTTGTCCCCGCCCCATCCGCATAACTGCTGAGATAACAGCACTCACGTTTGCGTCTAATATCCTCCCGAACCAGAATGACTTACGTCACTCATACCGGCGCCCGGCGCCACAGATTCAGGAATCCACCATGCTTCTCTCGTTTGCCGCCATTGCAGTCGGCCTTGCCCTCCTGGTGTGGAGCGCCGGCAAGTTTGTTGAAGGCTCGGCGGCAACGGCCGGGTACTTTGGCATGCCACCGCTGTTGATCGGCATGGTGGTGGTTGGTTTTGGCACCTCCGCCCCTGAGATGGTGGTGTCCGCCCTGGCGGCGACGCAGGGCAATCCGGGGCTGGCTCTGGGTAACGCCTATGGCTCAAACATCACCAACATCGCCCTGATCCTGGGTATTACGGCGTTGATCAGCCCAATTGCAGTTCACTCGCAGGTGATGCGCAAGGAGTTGCCTATTCTCACCGCCGTAACGGCACTGGCCGCCTGGCAGGTGTGGGATGGCGAGCTGACGTTTGTGGATGCCCTGGTGCTGCTGGGCGTGTTTTTCCTGTTGCTGGCATGGTCCATCCGCCAGGGTATGACCCAGAAAAGCGATGCCCTGGGCGCGGAAATCGCGGAGGAAATGAGCCACCGTGCCATGCCGCTTCGCAAGGCTGTGTTGTGGCTTATTGTTGGCCTGTTGCTGCTGATCGTGAGTTCGCGGATTCTGGTGTGGGGTGCGGTTGAGTTGGCGCTTGGTTTCGGTGTGAGCGACCTGATCATCGGGTTGACCATTGTGGCGGTGGGCACGTCCCTTCCTGAGCTGGCGTCGTCGGTAATCGCGGCCCGCAAGGGGGAGCATGATATTGCCCTGGGCAACATCCTGGGTTCCAACCTGTTCAATACTCTGGCGGTTGTGGGCATTGCGGGCACCATCAGCCCGATGGTGGTGGCGCCGGAGGTGTTCTACCGAGATATCGCGGTGATGTCAGCGCTCACACTGTCGCTGTTTGTCCTTGGCTATGGCTTCCGTGGGCCTGGGCGAATCAACCGGGTGGAAGGTGGGTTCCTGCTGGCCTGTTTTATAGGCTATACGGCCTACCTGATCTCCACCACGTTCACATCCTGAACCATCGGCACGGCGGGAACCGTCAACCAAGCAGGCACTCACGTGACAGCTTCTGACTGACTTCCCGCCGCTGTCGCCGCAGGCGGTTGCCCTGGTCGTTGGAGTATCCGGCCCGCAGCTGCTTCTGGATACGGTCCAGCTTTTCCCGGTAACCCTCGCAGCGGGCGTTCTTGCGCTCGCGTTCACGCGCTTCCTGTTTGTCCGTCAGTGTGCGCTGGCCACTGCTGCTGCCCTCAAGGCTGCGGTTCACTTGCTGATTGATGGTGCTGACCCGCTTGCCCCGGGTGATGTTCTCCCGCATGGGGATCAGCGAAGGGCGTTTCAGTTCCACATGCTCGTGTTCACGCGCTATGGGCTTTATATCGGTAAAATGCGCAACGCCCTGGTCGTCGATCCAGGTGTACATTTTTTGGGCTGATGAGATGGCGGGGATAACGAGCAATACAAAAACTGCGGCCTGCCTCCATGGCATTGGTTTCCACTCCCTGTGGTTTGTGTGTCGGCGCGGGCATTATAAACAAAACCGCGTGCGAGTGAGAGGGCCAGTATGATGGCTGGCCCACAGATCACGCATCCAGTAGCTCGATCCAGTGCTGGACCGGCACCTGGGCCTTGGTTTCCAGGTGCATCTGGCAGCCGATATTGGCGGTAACGATGCGGTCTGGATTGTCCACTGTCAGGGCCTTGAGCTTGTTGTTCAGCAGGCGTTGGCTGAGTTTGGGCTGGAGGATCGAGTAGGTGCCGGCGGAGCCACAACACAGATGTTTTTCCTTGGTTTCCGCCAGTTCAATTCCCGCTTTACGCAGTACCTGGTCCACCACGCCACTTTGCTGCATGGCATGTTGCAGGGTGCAGGGGCAATGGAATGCCACCTTGCCGGCTCCTTGGGGCACCGTGAGTTTTTCCAGGTCCTGCTTGAGCAGGAAGGCGCCCAGGTCGATGGTCATATCGCTGACTTTCTGCGCCTTGGCGGCGTAATGGGGGTCGTCTTTCAACAGATGGCCGTACTCCTGGACCATTGCGCCACAGCCGGACGCGGTCATGACGATGGCCTCGGCGCCCGCTTCAATGGCTGGCCACCAGGCGTCGATGTTGCGGCGCATGGCGTTGAGTGCCTTATCATGCTCTGAGAGGTGATGATTCACGGCACCGCAGCAACCGGCTTCCGGGGCTTCCACCATGGTGATACCCAGTTTGTAGAGCACTCGGGCAGCCGCAGCGTTGGTGTTGGGCGTGGCGGAGGGCTGAACGCAACCGGCAAGGGCGAGCACAATGCGGTCGTGACTGGCGGCTGGCCAGGGGCTGGCCTTTTTCCGGGGTGGTACTTTGGTGCGCAATACGGCGGGCAATACCGGGCGAAAGAACTGGCCCATGCGCAGCAAGACGCCGAACAGTTGACGGTTGGGAAGCACCCGTGCCAGCGCCCAGCGTATCCACCGCTCTTTGGGGGGCCGTGGCATTTCCTGTTCCATCAGTCCTCGGCTGATGTCGACCAGGCGGCCGTATTTCACACCGGAAGGACAGGTGGTTTCACAGCTGCGGCAGGTGAGGCAGCGGTCGAGGTGTTCACGGGATTTTTCGGTGACCTCTTCGCCTTCCAGGAACATTTTCATCAGGTAGATGCGGCCGCGGGGGCCGTCGCGTTCGTCGTTCAGTTCCTGGTACGTTGGGCAGGTGGCGGTGCAGAAGCCGCAATGTACGCAGGCACGCAGGATGGATTCGGCTTCCTGGCCTTCTGGGGTGTTGGCGAATTGTTGGACTAAATTGGTTTGCATTGTTTACCTGCTTTTTTGATTTGGAGCACAAGTGAGCGGTAACCCCTTTTCTGAAACACGCTCCTTCGGCACATCCATGTGACGCTTGGACTCCGCCATCCATGGCTCCGTACAGTTTCAGAAAAGGGGCCACCACTCACTTCCCCGGCATCTCAGAAGGCCCGCTCAGTTTCCTGTGAGATACCGGAGCTGATTGTTACAACCAGCTATAAAGTCGGCCCGGGTTAAAAATACCGTCGGGATCAAACGACTTTTTCAGCCGTTGCTGAATTTCTTTTAGCGCCCTCGGCTGGTGGTGCATTACCTCATCGGTGCGATCCCCGCCGCGGAACAGGCTTACCTGGCCGCCAGCGCGCTGGGCCAGGGTTTCCAGCCGCGCTATGTCGGCTTCCCCGCGATACCAGCGTTGGGAACCGGCCCAGTCGATCAGCCAGGGGCCATCAAGGTCCGGGTTTTTGGCGGTGGAGCCGACGGAGAAGCGCCAAAGCGGTTCATCACCGGCAAAGAAGTCATGCTGCATGTGTTGTAGCTGTTGCCAGAACTGGTCGCCCTGCTCCACGACTTCACCGGACCACTTTCCGGCGGTGGCCTCCACGGCGGATTTGGCACCAGCGAGGCGCAGATACACTTTGCCGTCCACCCAGGCAGCACCGGTGATGGGTTTGGGCTCTTTGGCGCGGCTGTTCATGTAGTGGATGACTTCGTCCATCGCCATGTCCTGCACCAGGGTGACGGACATCGCCGGTTTGGGCATGACTTTGAGGCTGATCTCGGTGATCGCACCCAATGTGCCCATGGCACCGGCCTGTAGCCGGGAGGTGTCGTAGCCGGCCACGTTTTTCATTACCTGACCACCAAAGCGCAGGTGTTCACCCTTGCCGTTGAGCAGGCGGATGCCCAGCACCTGGTCCCGTACCGAGCCGGACCAGGGCCGTGCGGGGCCTGAGAGGTTGCACGCGAGCGTGCCACCGAGCGTGGAACCATCACCAAACCTGGGCGGTTCGAAGTGCAGGCACTGGCCTTCTTCGGCCAGAGTGGCTTCGATTTCCGCAAGGGTGGTGCCGGCACGTGCGGTCAATATCAGTTCCACAGGATGGTATTCAACGATGCCTGTGTGCTCGCCCATGTTCAGAGAGCCTGCATCAGCGTCGGCGGCCCGCCCCATGAAGGCCTTGGTGCCACCGCCTTCGATATTCAGTTTCTGGCCCGTCTTGCGGGCCTGGAGAACCTGCTCCTGCAGCTTTTGAGACAGATCAGCCATGTGCCGCGTCCACCGTGTCGTGCTTGTGTTGTTTGTGCTCCAGTGAGCGGTATTCCTGGCAGAATTTCAGGGCGGGCACGCCCTTGCCAGGGTTGAGGATGCCAGCGGGGTCGAAGGCGGCCTTTACGTCGTGGAACTGCTGCAGCTCTTCATCGTTGAACTGCACCGCCATCTGGCGGATTTTTTCGACGCCCACACCGTGTTCACCGGTGATACAACCGCCCACTTCCACACACAGGTTGAGGATGCTGCCACCGAACGCTTCGGTGCGCTCGAACTCGCCGGGCACGTTGGCATCAAACAGGATCAGCGGGTGCAGGTTGCCGTCGCCGGCGTGAAACACGTTGGCGACTCGAAGGTCGAATTCCTTGGACATTTTTTCCATTTCCAGCAGCACGTGGGCCAGGTGCCGACGTGGAATGGTGCCATCCATGCAGTAATAGTCCGGCGAAATGCGGCCGACGGCCGGGAAGGCGGATTTTCGGCCTTTCCAGAGTAGCGCCCTCTCCTCTTCGCTCTGGGAGGTTTTTACCGAGGTGGCGCCGAGTTTGCGAAAGACTTCCTCGGCCTGCTCGATGTGCTCGTGGACTTCCTCTTCGGTGCCGTCCACCTCACACAGCAGCAGTGCCTTGGCTTCACGCGGGTAACCCGCCTGTGCAAAGTCGTCGGCCGCCACGATGGCGTAGCCGTCCATCATTTCCAGGCCGCCGGGGATAATGCCATGGGAAATGATTCCGCCCACGGCGTCCCCGGCTTTCTGCACGCTGTCGAAGCCCGCCATGACCACCTGGGCAATTTCCGGTTTCGGCAGCAGTTTGACCTTGACCTCGGTGACGATGCCCAGCAACCCTTCGGAGCCGGTCATCAACGCCAGCAGGTCCATGCCGCAGGCATCCAGGGCGTCATTGCCGATGGTGACACGCTCACCTTCGGCGGTGATCATCTCCACACTGAGAATGTTATGAACCGTCAAGCCGTATTTCAGGCAGTGTACGCCGCCGGAGTTCTCCGCCACGTTACCGCCGATGGTGCAGGCAATCTGGGACGAGGGATCCGGCCCGTAGTAGAGACCGAACTGGGCAACCTCTTCACTAATGGCCAGATTACGAACACCCGGTTGCAGTCGCGCCGTCCGTGCTAATGGATCGATGTCCAAAATGCGGTTGAACTTGGCCAGCGACAGCACCACGCCCTCCTTGTGGGGCATGGCGCCTGCACTGAGGCCTGTTCCGGCACCGCGGGCGACTACCGGCACTTCGTGCTCGTTGCAGATGCGCATCACCCGCTGCACCTGTTCGGCGGTTTCCGGCAGCACCACGAGCATTGGCATCTCGCAATACATGGACATGCCATCGCATTCATAGGGTTTCATGGTTTCGTTATCAGTGATGACGAAGTCCGGGTCTATGAACGCGCGGAACTGTTTCGCCAGTTCCGCTGCGCTGATTTTCGGCTTGGTGGTCATATCGTTCTCTGGGATCAATGGCTTCCGGTATGACAGCCGTCAACCGCGTTTGGTTTCAAAGTAATCAATCCCTGCCTGGGCACAGTCCATGTCCTGCTGGGGGGTACCGGAACTGATACCGATACCGCCCACAACCTCACCATCGACCATTACCGGCAGGCCGCCACCGACGGAACTGATGCGCCCACCCACTTCGGTATGGATGCCGAAGGCCAGCTTGCCGGGCACGTTGACCGCGTTGTAGTCGTGGGTCGCCTTCTTCGCGGCCGAAGCGGTGAACGACTTGTCCTGGGCAATGGTCACACTGGTGATCTTGCCGCCGTCCATACGTTCGAACGCAATCAGATTGCCTGACTCGTCCGTAATGGCGATACACATGGGAACGCCGATCTCGCGGGCCTTTTGTGCCGCGCCTTCGATGAGGATTCTGGCGTCCGCCAGATCAAGCCGATTAACCGTCAACATAATCCATTACTCCTTTTTTTAGCCATAAACCAGATTGGGTAGCCATGTGACAACGCCCGGGATGAGTACGCAGATAAACAGCCCCAGCGCCTGAATGGCCAAGAATACCAAAGACGATTTGAAGATAGTGCCCATGGTGATATCCGGCGGACACACGCCCCGAATATAGAAAAGTGCGTAGCCGAACGGTGGGCTGAGGAACGACATCTGCATATTCACCAGATACAGCACCCCAAACCAGAGCACCACATCTGTACCTTCCACACCCGGCAAGCCGAACAGGCCCGTAAATTCCAACGCCTCAACAATGGGGATAAAAATCGGCACCGCCAAGAGCAGGATACCAACCCAGTCAAGGAACATGCCCAACACCACCAGCAGAACCATCAACAGCAGCAGTACAGCGTAGGATGAGAGGCCGATGCCCAGAATGGTTTCGGTAATGAACTCCTGTCCGCCCTGCAGGATATAAAACCCGACAAAGACTGACGCACCGAACATAATCCACAGCACCATGGCCGTTGCCTTGGCGGTGGTCACGGACGCATCCCGGAGCGTGGCAATGGAGAACACCTTGTGCTTCATCGCCACCAGAATAGCCCCGAAGGAACCAATGCCTGCTGCCTCTACGGGCGTTGCAACACCGCCGAACAGAAGCCCGAGTACCAGGAAAACCAGGAAAAGCGGCGCGATCAGGTCTTTTAGCAGCAGCAGCTTTTCTTTCAGCCCGATCCGCTCTTCCTCTGGAACTGGTGGCCCCAGCTTTGGATTGATATACGAGCGAATGCCCACGTACAGGATATACAGACTGGCGAGAATCAGGCCCGGAATCACCGAGCCCAGATAGAGCTCACCCACCGACTGCTGTGCCACAACGGCGTAGAGGATCGCCAGAATGGACGGCGGAATCAAAATGCCCAGGGTACCCCCGGCCATGATCGAGCCCAACGCTATCTTCTGGTCGTAGCCACGCTTGAGCATCGCTGGCAGTGCAATAATGCCCATCGTCACCACTGCGGCACCAATCACACCGACCATTGCGGCCAGAATCGTGGATGCCATGATGGTTGCAATGGCCAGGCCGCCACCAAGGCCGCCCATCCATTTGTAAACCACGTTGAACATCTCTTCGATCAGGCCAGCCCGTTCCAGCATTGACGCCATGAAAATGAACAGCGGAATCGCCGCCAGGTCCGAGTTGGTCATCATCGGGAAGATGCGACTGGGGATGATGTTCAGCATCATCGAGTCGCCCACCAGATAGACGAACATCACACCCAGGCCACCGGTCACAAACGCCAGCGGCAACCCCATCATCAACAGCACGGCCAGAGAGCCGAACATGATGTAGGTCAGAGGACCAATCTTTACATCCGACAGAATGCCAGAGAGCCTGAACAGGAATCTCTCGTCACTCCAGGGGTCGTAGAACAGGATGTTGATGACTTCCACCAACATCACAAAACCGAGCGCGATCGTGGCGATGATCATCAGCCAGGTGCCAAGCTTGCCGATCAGAGGATTGCCGGGGTTGGCGTTGGTCATAGTATCTGAGCTCATGCGCTTTGCTCCCGGCCAAGTTTGATGTAGATAACGATGTCCTTGAGCAATTTGGACAGGCCAGCCAGGAACAGCAGCGTCGACCCCAGCAGCATGATGCCTTTAACAGGCCAGTAATGAATGCCCCAGGTTTCAACGGTTCGCTCATCCATCGAGTAGGAGTTTTCCAGGAAGGTCCAGGAGGTAATCATCAACGCAATCGCAAACATAAAGAAAAACATGGAAGTGAATATGTCCATACCCACGCGACCACGCGTCGGCAGGAAGTTATAAACCACGTCAACCCGAACATGGGCGCCATGAAGCAGTGCAAATGCCCCGGCCATCAGATACTGCATACCGAACAGCAGAAAGCTGGCTTCGTGGACCCAGATAGTGGGCTGGTTGAACAGGTAGCGCATGACTACTTCAAAGAAGTAGAACACCACCGCATTCACGGTCCAGAAAGAAATAAAGACGCCGGATTTCTGGCTGATCCAGTCCACTGATTTGGTGAACCAGTTGCTGGCGTCACTGTAATCAACGGTTTTTTTTAGTTCCGCTTCAATCTGCTGAAGCTTTTCGCTGGCCTCGGCATTCTTATCGACGGCTTCTACACCGCGCTGGGATAGCCAGCGGTCCAGAGCCATCATGATCAGCGGCATCACCGCCAGCCAGCCCCAATAGAACCAGTGAGGCAGCACAAAGCCAAACGCACTCAAATCAGACATGTTGTTGTCACCTTAATCACAGAGCGGGGAAGGGAGGGCATGCCTTCACAGCATTCCCTGCCTTCCCCGTGATCAGTTTTTTATGGTTATACAGGCTTACATGCCTTTCAGGTCTTCCTCATCGAGGTAGCCAACGGTTTCGTTCATCATGTATTCAATCTGAATATCCAAAATGGCCTTTGCGTCTTCGTTTTTGTTCGCCCAGTTGAACCAGATCGGGATCGCTGCTTTCCGGAACTCATTAACATCCTGCTGACTAAGCCGGGTTACCGTGGAACCGTCTGCCTTGAACTTCTCCATGGCCGCAATGTTGCGCTCCTGGATAGTCAGATAGTGCTTCTGGGAATAGTTACGCACTTCGTCTTCAACCAGTTGCTGCAGTTTCGGATCAAGCGCATTCCAGGCCCGCAGATTCACGGTCAGGTCCATCAGGTCCACCGGCTGGTAGATGGACATAACGCCAGGAGGCCCGAACATGATGTAGTCGGTCACCTGGGAGAAGCCCAGCTCATAATTCACTGCAGGGCCAACGTAGTCAGCGGCGTCGATAGTGCCCTTCTCCAGAGCTGGGAAAATATCCGAGCCCGGAAGACTCACCGTGGACACACCAAACTGCTGGAATACTTCCGCGACCATACCGCCCGGTACGCGCATCTTCATGCCTTCCATATCGGCCAGACTGTTAACCGGCTTCTTGGAGTGAATAATATTGGCATCGTGCTGGATGGGGCCGACGTAAAACAGGCCGTACTTCTTGTAGATTTCGCGGGTTTTTTCCAGCATGCCCATGGAATAGAACATGATGTCCCACATGTGCGGCTGGTCCGGGCCCGCAGGGTAGGATGACAGGAAAACCGAGGCCGGAATCTTGCCGGACCAGTACAGGGTGAAAGGATTCATGCCCTGCAGAACGCCGTTACGAACTGCCTCGAAAAGGGCATTGTTATCCGCCGCGACAGATTTTGCCGGATAGGGTTTTATGATCAACTCACCACCGGATTTCTCTTCCATGCTGTTGGCCCATTCCTCGAACAGGTCATAGCCCACGGTGCCGGCGTCCCATACCGACTGAATCTTCCAGGTGGTTGCCGCCTGCGCCTGCCCTGCACCGGCTAGCGCCACGCCGCAGAAGGCAGCGGCAAGGGCGACCGATTTCAGGAAGCCGCGCCTGGGTGTGGTGGATAAGGCCTGGGTGTGCGGAGCGCTGTACTGCTCACTGTTCTCGTTGGTATTCATCGACACATCTCCGTTGACATTGTTTTTATCGGGGTCAGGTCAACGCCGGCAACAACCGGCATTGAATCGATATTCGTAGTCCTGCCGGGTTTAGTCCAGAAGATTGCCAACTGGTCAGACCAGTTTTGTAAATGCCGGATAGACGAAAACGCCGTAATGAGCCATATTTACTGGTCCCGAAAGGGATTCTTTAAATCAAGACACGATAAAAACAACTGGTCCGACCAGTGGCCCCAGCAGGAAACATCATGGCAATCGCTCAGGAAATCTCCTATCGACTCGAACGGCTCATTCTCGACGGCGGGCTGGCGCCGGAACAGAAAATGCCCTCGGAACGGCAACTGGCCACCCGTCTTGGCGTGTCCCGTGCCATCATCCGCGAAGCCCTACACGAACTGCAGGGGCGGGGCGTGATTGAAACCCGGCATGGCAAGGGTTCCTTTGTAGCCCGCATCGTGCCCGGCAGCGAGGAAGACGGCGAGGACAGCCCGTTATTGCAGATGTTTACCGGCCACCCGCGCACTCTGTATGACCTGCTCGAGGTACGGGAGCAACTGGAAGGCCAGGCCGCCTACCTGGCCGCACAGCGGGCCACTGCGCTGGACCTCCATCGCATCACCAAGGCCTATTCCGCGCTCGAACAGACCGACCCACTCACCAACGCCCGGCCGGATCACAGTTTCCATCAGGCCATCGTGGAAGCGTCCCACAATCCGGTCCTGGTGCATGTTCTGAATGGCTTGAAGAACCTCATGCTGTTGACGGTGGAAGCCTCCGTGGCCAACCTGAATCCGCGTGAGGAAATGCGCAACAAGATCTCCCGGCAACACAAGCGAATCTACCAGGCGGTGATGGCAGGAAAGCCTGAGGCGGCAAAACGCATCGCCATGGCCCATGTGCGTTTTGTCAGTGACGCCATGCGTACGATCGAGCAACAGGGAACGGCCATTATCCGGGTCTCCCTGCACGCATCGGCAACATCGGAAAAGCCACCACAACGGGCATAAACGGCAAAAAGCTTGCATCAAACGTTCAATAATCCACAATTAACACGCGGTATGTGTAATGAAAAACAGAAAAACCCCGCTTTAGGGGGATTGATTTCCGCATCCACAGCCCGTAAAACTTGCGCCTTTGTTATATAGCCTCGGGAGCCACCTATGGCGGATTCAGCGCCTCTGATCTGCAAGGACATCCACAAGACCTTTGATCAACTGGAAGTCCTCAAGGGCATTTCACTGGAAACAAAGAAGGGGGATGTCGTTTCCCTGATCGGCAGCTCCGGCTCCGGTAAGAGTACGTTTCTGCGCTGTATCAACATGCTCGAGACACCCACCTCCGGCGACATTATCGTGCACGGCGACCCGATTCGGTTCACCACCAACCGCAAGGGCGAGCGGATTCCGGCGGACAACAGGCAAGTTGAACTGATTCGCGCCCGGCTTTCCATGGTCTTCCAGAGCTTCAACCTCTGGTCTCACATGACCGTGCTGGAAAACATCATTGAAGCCCCTATTCACGTGCTCAAAGTGCCCAGAAAAGAAGCCATCGAAAGGGCCGAAGCCTATCTTGAAAAGGTCGGCATCTACGAGCGCAAGGACTACTACCCGGCCCAGATGTCAGGCGGGCAGCAACAGCGGGCCGCCATTGCCCGTGCCCTGGCCATGGAGCCGGAAGTGATGCTGTTTGACGAACCCACGTCCGCGCTCGACCCAGAGCTCGTTGGTGAGGTTTTGAAAGTCATGCAGAACCTCGCGGAAGAAGGCAGAACCATGATCGTGGTAACCCACGAAATGTCGTTTGCGCGGGATGTGTCATCCCAGGTCCTGTTTTTGCATCAGGGCGTGATCGAGGAGCAAGGTACACCGGACAAAGTCTTCGACAATCCGGATTCAGAAAGAATGAAGCAGTTTCTGGCTCCAAAGTTCTGACGTGCAGTGCTATCTTGAAACCATGTTTCCTTGTCGGGGCAGATCCGCCCCGGAAGTAAATGCCAAAACCAGCAAAATAAGGCAGACCACTGCCGATAATAAAGCCCACAAGGCTGACTACTGGAGAAGTGACTCATGAGAAAACTGATTGTTGCAGCAAGCGTCGCCCTGGCCATGATGGCCGGTGTCGCCCACGCCCAGGAACGTAACCTTCGCATCGCCTTCGACGTGCCCTACGAGCCGTTCGAATACAAGGATGAAAACGACGAACTGACCGGTTTCGAAGTGGAACTGGCCGAAGCCATGTGTGAAGAGATGAACGCCAACTGCGAATTCGTTATCCAGGCATGGGACGGTATGATTCCGGGCCTGCTGGCGCGCAAGTTCGACCTGATCATGTCCTCCATGTCCATTACGCCCGAACGTGCTGAGCGTGTGCTGTTCTCCGAGCCGTACTACAACACTCCGGGTGGCTGGTTCGGCCCCGAAAGCTTCAACACCGACGTCACCGACATGGCCGCCATGGAAGGGATGACCGTTGGCGTACAGCGCGGCACCACCATGGACACCTTTGTGACCGAAAAAATGGGTGGCGTTGTGACCATCAAGCGCTACACCACCGCTGACGACATGGTCCTTGACCTGGAAGGCCAGCGCCTGGACGTGGTCTTTGTGGACTACCCGGTTGGTGAGCAGACCGTCCTGAGCAAGGATGGCTTCAAGGAAGTTGGCGAGCCGGTCAAACTCGGCCAGGGCGTGGGCGTCGCCATGCGCAAGCGTGACGAGGATCTGGCGCAGGAAGTCAACGAGGCGCTTGCCACCCTGAAGGAAGATGGTACCTACGACACCATCATGGAAAAGTACTTCGCTTACGACATCAAGATGTAAAACTGGCCCGGGGGCAGCGTTTTTTGCTGCCCCCGCTTACCGGATGTACCCATGATTGACTTGAAAGGCTACGGCCCGGCCCTGCTGGAAGGGGCTGTGGTCACCATTGAACTGGCCTTCTTTTCCCTTGCTCTCGCGCTGGTTCTGGGGCTGATTGGCGCTTCCGCCAAGCTGTCCAAAAGCCGGGTAGCCATTGGGATTGCGACCACGTATACCACCCTGATCCGTGGCGTACCGGATCTGGTCATGATGTTGCTGTTTTACTATGGCGGCCAGGTCGCGGTTAATAACCTGTCGGATTACCTCTACGACGCCTACGACATAGACTTCTTCTTCCAGTTTGACCCTTTTATCTCCGGTGTCATCACCATTGGCCTGATCTTCGGTGCCTACATGGCGGAGACGTTCCGTGGTGCCTTTCTCGCCGTGGAGAGCGGTCAGATTGAAGCGGCCCGTGCCTACGGTTTCAGCCGCTGGCGCACGTTTCACCGAATCATATTGCCGCAGATGCTGCGCCATGCCCTTCCTGGCATCGGCAATAACTGGCAGGTACTGCTCAAAACCACCGCACTGGTCTCCATCATCGGCCTGACCGATATGGTGCGTGTCGCCGAAGAAGCCGCCAAGGCCGAGCGCATGCCATTCCATTTCTTTATTCCGGTGGCGTTTGTTTACCTCAGCCTGACAGCCGGTTCCGAGCTGTTTATCAAGTGGCTCAACAAGCGCGCCAATATTGGCGTGGTACAGGGGAGCTGAACCATGCCTGAATTTCTTGCTGAACTGCTTAACCAGAACGATATCTTCACCGCCCCCACCATCATGGAATACTGGGGCGGGCTGGTCACTACCGTTCAACTGGTATTTCTGTCACTGATCCTGGGCCTGCTGGTTGCCGTTCCCCTGGCGATCATGCGCACCTCGAAGAACCCACTGATCAACGGCCCGGTCTGGTTCTATACCTATATTTTCCGGGGCACACCGTTGTTGATCCAGCTGTACATCATTTACTACGGCCTGGCCCAGATAGAGGGTATCCAGCAAACCTTCTGGTGGGACATCTTCCGTGAAGCTTTCTACCCGGCCCTGCTGGCGTTCACACTGAATACCGCCGCCTACACCACGGAGATTATCCGGGGTGCCATTGTAGCCACACCCAGTGGGGAGATTGAGGCGGCAAAGGCCTATGGCATGAGCTGGGCACTGCGGATGCGCCGGATTATCCTGCCGAGCGCGGCGAGGCGGGGTGTGCAGGCATACTCCAACGAAGTCATTTTCATGCTTCACGCCAGTGCCATTGCCAGCGTGGTGACCCTGGTGGACCTGACCGGGGCGGCGCGGAACATTTATTCCCGATTCTACGCCCCCTTTGATGCGTTTATCTTTGTGGCGCTGCTCTACATGGTTTTGACGTTTATGTTGGTGTTTGCTTTCCGCAAGCTGGAAAACTATCTGTTGCAACATCAACGGCCGGTGAGTGGCTGACAAATCCACAGTGCAGGGACGTCCGGAGCGCAGCTGAAATGATTTTTGGTCCTGGCCTTGATTGGCTTTCTCACACGCTCACGCGAACAGAGCACGCAACATCGGAAAAGATTGTTGTTCTGGACGACGGCACGGGGTTGCAGTTGCAGGACTCCGGGCTCCTCTATCTGGAACCCCCTACTGGGCGCCCCAACCCCAACAATGAGTCGCTGATTGTTTCCGCTGGCATCCATGGGAATGAAACCGCGCCCATTGAGGTTCTGAACCATCTGTTGAATGAGCTGATCGACGGTCAATGGCAACTGGCCTGCCCGGCGCTGTTGATACTTGGCAACCCAATGGCGATGGATGCTGGCCAGCGCTTTATTGACGTGAACCTCAACCGCCTGTTCGGTGGCGCCCACCGTAAACCGGAATACCGGAACTTTCCCGAGGCGGAGCGGGCCCGGTTGCTGGAGGACGCCTGCAGGGCCTTCGCCACCAAACACTCTGCCAATGTGTGCCACTACGACCTGCACACCGCCATTCGCCCGTCATTGCGGGAGAAGTTCGCCCTCTATCCGTTTGTGGAGGGACGGGATATTCCGGATGGGCAGATTGATTTCCTGCTGGAGGCGGAGGTGGAAACCCTGCTATTGCAGCATCGTGAAGGCACCACCTTCGCCTCGTTTTCCTCGTCCGAACTGGGAGCAGAAAGCTTCACTGTGGAACTTGGCAAGGTACGGCCTTTCGGGCAGAACGATCTCGGCCGCTTCACGGGTATTGCCAATGCCTTGCGACGACGACTGAAAGGCGAGGAACCGCCGAAAAGGGACAAGGGGGCAGCACCGATAACAGTGTTTGAAGTGGTGCATGAAATTCTGAACACCGGCGACAGCTTCCAGTTCCACGTGCCAGACGACGTCGCCAACTTCACCATGTACGACCCGGGCACGGTCATCTGGGAAGACAGTAACACCCGCTACACGGTAGGCGACACACCCGAAGGCATTGTGTTCCCGAACCGCGACGTACCCGTTGGCCAGCGGGTAGGCCTGATGATCAGACCCACCCGCTAGCGTCAGGCCGGAGCGTTCTCTGGCTCTGCCACCTTGCAGCTGATCACGTGGGTACAGACCGACGGTACCACCAGCAACGTCAGTACCGTAGAGGCCAGCAGGCCCGAGATAATGGCCCAGGCCATTGGCGGCCACAGGGTGGAGCTGGAGAACGCCAACGGCAACAAGCCGGCAACCGTCGTTGCGGTGGTCAGAAGGATGGGCCGGGTGCGCTGCTCCACCGCCTTGCGAACGGCGTCGCGGATGCGATCGCCTTTCTCCAACTGCCGATCCATCACATCCAGCAATACGATGGCGTTGTTCACCACAATCCCCACCAGGGCGATAACGCCCAGCAGAGACTGAAAGCCGAACGGTGAGCCGGAGAATACCAACCCCGGGAAGATACCCACGGTGGCCAGTGGCACGGTCAGCAGGATAATGCCGACACGCCGGAAGGAATTGAACTGAATAAGCAGGAAGAACAGCAGCAACAGCACACCAATGGGCGCCGTGGTCAGCAAGGCGTTGTTGGCATCGCCGGAGCCCTCGGCATCACCACCCATGTCCAGCCGGGTACCCGGGGGCAAAGGATTTTCTGCAAGCCTTGCTTCCAGCCCTTCCAGAGCCTGACTGAAGCTGTAATCTGCTATCAGATTGGACCAGACGGTATTCATCCGGGTGCCATTGCGTTGGAACAGGGCCGCCGATTGCCAGGACGTTTCCACCGAGGCAATAGCGGAAAGAGGCACCGCGTCGCCCCGATCGTTGTAGATATTCACCGACAGCAACCGTGGTAATGACAGGCTGGTGCCTTCCCGGGAGCGCAACACCAGGGGAATCGGATCTTCTTCCTGGCGATACTGTTCAGCCACCACACCAAAGCTCTGACCGTAGAGGCTTTGGGCAACATCGGCACGGTTCAGGCCGTATCGGGCCGCGCTGGCATCGTCCACATTGATGGCAATGCTCGGTACGCCGATATCCAGGTTGTGGCGCACATCCACCGTGCCCTTAACGCTGCGTAACGCCGAGAACACCTGTTCCACGGCACGGGCGCGGGTGTCGTCGTTGGCGTGATAGACCCGCACTTCCACCGGCGCTGCCCGTGGCGGCCCCTGCCCCAGTATTCCCGCTGTTAACTGCAACTCCGGCATTTCATGCCCGGCGTAGTCACGAATCCACTGCACCAGGCCGGTGGTGTCTTCCAGGGTGGGCGTTGATACCACGATTCGCCCGCGGTTCGGCGCCTGGGGCTCACGCTGCAGATTGTAATAGAAGCTGGGGCCGGTAAAGCCAACAAACCGATGCACCTCCAGGGCCTCTGGTCGGGAGCGGATCGCACGCTCAAGGTCGGCCGCCACACTGGACGTGCGCTCCTGATCCGTGCCTTCGGGCATGTAAAGCTCAACCACCACCTGGGGACGATCCGCGTTGGGGAAAAACTGCTGTTTCATGAACGGCGTGAGTGACAGGCTGAACACCACCAGTGCCGTACCCGCAAGGATCAAGGTGCCCGGACGCCTGGCCACCAGGGCGCCGAGAAAACGGGAAAGCCCAACCAGCTTGTCTTCCCGCGCGTCTGTCTTGCGGGGTTTCAGGAAGCGGGCCGCCAGCAGCGGTACGGCGGACACCGCCAGCAGATAACTGACGGAGAGGGTGAGCATGATCATCACTGGCACACCACGGGTGAAATCCGCCGTGCCACCCTTGGACAGCAACAACGGCATGAACGCCGCGATGGTAGTGCCCGTGGAGGCTCCCAGCGGTCCCGCCAGCTCCTTCACAGATTGTTTCAGGGCGTCCAGCCATCGCATGCCGTCATCCAGGTACCCCTGAATGCTCTCGACAATCACAATGGCGTTGTCGATCAGGATACCGAGGGAAATCACCATGCCGATGACAGCAATCTGGTGCAGTACACCACCCCCCAAGTCATAAAGGCCGATACTGATCAACGCCACCATCGGCAGGATCGACGCCACCAGCAGCCCCATGCGGATGCCCATACCGGTGAACACCACGGCCACAATGATGATAACGGACATCACCAGGCTCCAGGCCAGGTTGTCGAGCCGCTCTTCCACCTTATCGGGCTGGAAGAACATCTCGCGGATTTCATAGGGAGCGAACTCGTCACGGATCGTCGATAGCCGTTCCCGCACACGTTCGCCAAACCGAATGGCGTCGGTACTGCCCTCCTCCATGATCATGGAAACCAGCACTACCCGTTCACCGTCGTACCAGGCTTCCGGTTGCCGGGGCTCCGCTGGGCCACGCCAGACTTCAGCAGCCGCGGCGAGGGGCACCTGGGAGCCGTCCGGCAGTTCAATGGGCGTCGCGCGAATGGCATCCACACTGGTGAATTCGCTGTTTGGCAACACCGACAGACGACGACCGTCGGCGATAACAAAACCGCCCGGCGTGGTCTGGTTGCGGCGCGCCAACGTGTCCAGCACGCGTGCGGGGGAAATGCCCAGCCGGTACATGGCTGCGTCGTCCAGCGCCAGGGTGATCTGTTCGTCCGCGTCACCCTCCAGTTCAATACGGGACACGCCGGAAATGTCCGCCAGATTCTGTTTCAGGCGCTCCGCCACGTCGCTCAGTTCGGTAACCGAACCAGAACCGCTGACCGCAAGAATAATGGCAGGAATATCAATCAGGCGGTCGTCCAGAACCATCTGGCCAACGTCATCCGGGAAATCCAGGCGCGCCCGGTCCATGGCCTGGCGGACACGGTCCCAGGCGGAATCGGTATCGTAGATGGTGTCGTTCAGGCGCACGTTGAAAATCGCCACACCGGTGCGGGCAGTGGCCTGGGTGTAATCAACCTCCTCCACCTGGCGCAACTCGTCCGACAATGGCTGCAGTACCAACCGCTCAACGGCTTCGGCGCTGGCGCCTGGGTAGTTGATGCTAATCAGACCGGCGCGATAGGGAAATGAAGGATCTTCCTGGCGCGGCATGGTGCTGTAGGCCGCAATCCCCAGGAGGCACAGCATGGTCACCACCATGCCCAGCAAGCGTTGAAAGTTCAGCAGGCGCAGTGACATCAGCGCACCTCCACGGAATCACCGTCGGAAATACGGGTCATGCCGGCAAAGACCACCTGATCACCAGCGCTAAGATCGGAGGCATCCACCACTACACGCTCACCGATAATCCGCTGCACCGTCACCGGCACACGGCGGGCAACGCCATCGGAAATGCGGAACACGCTGGCGCCTCCGTTGGATTTCATCACCGACAACAACGGCACCGTCGTGGCCACGGTTTCACGGGGCGTAATACCCACTTCCACCGGCTCCCCGGGTTCGAGGGTATCTGCCGGCAGGCTGACCAATACCGGATGGAGCTCGCCGCGAACACCTCCGGGCTGGGCAATTTCCACAATGGAGCCGGTGACTGGCGCACGGTTGCGATCCTGCACCGACCAGACCGGCAGCAGTTGCGACAGCGACACATGGTTGAGCATATACGCCGGTACCCGCACTTCCACTTCGCGCCCCTCTGGGGACGACAGACGCATCACCGGCTGGCCGGAGGCCACAAACTCATCCCGTTCCACCAGCAAGGCTTCAACCCGGCCGTCGAACGGCGCCCTCAGTTCACTCTCTCGCAGTAAGCGTGTGGCCTCGGCAAGAGATGCTTCGGCCGTTGCCATACTGGCTTTCAGGCTGTCCCGCCGGGAAGCCAGTTGCTCGAGTCCCTGCTCTGAAACGACCCCGCGCTCGTGCAGTTGGCGGGAGCGTTCCCACTCCCGTTTGGCCTGATCATATTGGGTTCTCAGTTCGTCCAGCCGGGCAGCTGCGGAATCCCGTGCCGGTTCCAGTGCGGGGTTATATACCCGCGCCAGAAGGTCATCGGTCTTGACGGTCTGCCCCAGTTCGACCGCGCGCTCTCGCAGGGTACCACTGACCTGGAACGTCAGCGTCGCCCGCTGGGCTGCCCGCACGATGCCGGAAAACCGCAGGGACACCCCTTCCGTCTGCCCCCCGGTGACATCGGTCGCGCGCACCGTCACCGGGGCAGCGCCCTGTTCTGGCGCCGATTCACTGGATTTACAGCCGCCAACAAGCAGGCTTGCAACGGCTACAAGGGAAACAATGGCGGAACGCCGGGCGATGCTCATCGAGAAGTCCTCTCTTCCATGGTCACGGTGTTTTTTCATCATCCATCCAATGGACAAAAATTCATTATCAGACATAATGTCATTCTTTGACAACTTGTCAATAATCGGTTTTCATCTCTAACCATGTATCATGAGAGCGCAGTCTCAATTATCCGGAATCCCCTATGAGTGAGCCGTTAAAAACCCGTAGAGAGAAAGAGAAGCAGGCCAGGTACGACAGCATCCTGGATGCCGCGGAGTTGGTGTTTGCGGAGAAGGGCTACGAGCGCACATCCATGGACGACATCGCCCGCACGGCCGCACTCAGCCGCGCATTACTGTACGTCTACTTCAAGGATAAGGCGGCAATCCAGCGCGGCATCATGCTGCGTGCCGGCCACAGCCTGTGCCGTCGCTTTGAGGAGGCGCGTCAGACGGCTGATACCGGGCTGGCTCAGATCTCCGCCATGGGGGTCGCCTATTACAACTTTTACCGCGAGCAACCGGATTACTTCTCCGCACTGACGACCGCCTCCACGGCGATGGCAGAGGCCGATGATGAGTTGGCGGGCGAGATGTTTGGCTGCAAGGCGGAAACCATGGAGTTGATGGTCGGTGCAATACACCTGGGGCTGGAAGACGGCACCATGAACCGCGACCGCATCCATGATCCGGCGGAGACAGCGCTTTATCTACGCGGCGCCCTGCACGGCGTGATCATGCTGTGCCAGAGCGAAATGGCCGATAGTGACCTGGATAGTGGCTTGGGTAGTGGCCTGGAGTACAACGTTTCCGCGGAATCACTGATACGCCATACCATGGAGATGCTGACGTCCTCTATCTCGTCCTGAGAAAAGAGGACAGAACCGGGTCAGAGCTGGAAATCGTAGATAGACCCAAGCCCCAGAATCCCCGTCAGCTCGTCCAGCGCCTTGCGCACTTCCTCAAGCAGCATCGGGTCACCCAGGTCGTCCTGTGAAAGTTCCTCGCGGTAGTGCGCTTCCACCCAGGTAGTCAGGCGCTCGTAAAGCGCATCGGTGAGCAACACGCCGTGATGCATGGCCTTGAGTTCGTCGTCATTCAACACCACCCGCAAACGCAAACACGCCGGCCCGCCGCCGTTGCGCATCGACTGTTTGACGTCGAAAACCTCCACCGAGGTAATAGGGCCCGCGCCTTCGACCAGCTCATCCAGATAACGGCTGACCGACGCATTTTCACGGCACTCCCCCGGCACCGCCAGCATCATGCCGTCGGGCGTGTTCAGCAACTGACTGTTGAACAGGTAGGAGGCAACGGCGTCTTCCAAAGGCACTTGCTCACTGGTGACACGCACGGCCTCCAGTTCCGCACCCGTCAGGCGTGAGCGGATATCCGCCAACACCGTTTCTTCGTCCAGGAATGCCAGCTCGTGGTAGAACAACGCGTTGCCATTGCCCACCGCGATAACGTCGTTGTGGAACACCCCGGCATCGATCGCGGCCGGGTTCTGTTGGGCGAACACCACGTGACTGTCTTTCAGGCCGTGCAAACGGGCGATTGCCTGTGAGGCCTCCAGGGTCTGCCGCGCGGGATAGAGTTTCGGTGCTGGCGCCTGTTCGTTAAAGGCGATCTGGCCATACACGAACAGTTCCACACCCGGTTCGCCATACCCGCCACACAGGCGGG